>NZ_JAPUED010000024.1:2080-23230 GCF_027492755.1 Micropruina sp.
GCCTGAGTGATCGCGCGTCCGAAAGTGGAACGAAAAGAACCGTCCCCGCGTACCGCGCGCCGTCCGAAGGTGGAACGAAAAGAACCGTCCCCGCGTACCGGGGACGGTTCCTTTGGTTCAGTGGAGCGGATCGAGCGCAGAAGCGTCAGCGCTTCTCGCAGGCGATGCCGTCCTTGTCGCGGTCGAGGCCGCGGTTGTAGCTCATCGCCTCGTTGTAGATCTTGGTGGACTTCTTGAAGTTCGTCACTCGCTTGCCGCTGGTCCTGTCCTTGGCGCCCGACTTGCCGACGCCATGTTTGTACTTCTTGTTCAGCGAGGTGCAGTTCTTGTACAGCTTCTTCTTTGCGGAGGTCTTCGCCGCCATCGGCAACGACACTGCGCTGACCTGAGGTGCGGCTTCGGCGACGGCCGAGTTCACCCCGCCCAGCGGCAGGGCCACCAATGTGCAGCCGACAACGACGGAAACAGCCCCGATGGCTTTACGCATGATTCTTGATTCCCCCCGGAATCCCAGTAGCAGCAGATCTTGTCGCTACGCGCCAAATTATATGGAGAATGCCGAGAATCATCCACCCCGGAATGTCACCCGCGCGAGTGACCACTGGCGAGTCGGCCTACAGCGCCGCCATTCAGCGGCTGGTGGACGGCGACGGCGCCGCACCACCGGATCCGGCGGGAGGCTGGGCGGCCGCGCTGGCCGAGCTCGAGGCGCGGGTGGTGGTGGTCGTCGTCCGGCGTCCGTTGTTGTTCGTCGGCAAGGCGGCGGTGTTGTCCGCGAGGACGACCAGTTCGCCGGCGGTGAGCCCCTTGGTGATCTCAACCCAGCCGGCACCCACGGCACCTGTGGTGACGTCGACGCTGCGGGCGGTCTCGGCCCGCGCACTGTCGACCACCTGCACGGTGCCGGTTCCGCTCCCGGTCGGGGTGAGGGCGGAGGCGGGCACTCGCAGCACGCCGGTGGCGGTCCGCACCGGAATGGTCACCGACGCCCGGGCGCCACTGGCCAGCAGTTGATTCGAATCGGCCACCGACACCGTGGTGGTGTAGGTCGGGGTGTCGCCGGCGGTGCCGCTGGTCTCGAGCGCACTGATCGCCGTCACCGTGCCGTGCAGCGTGGTGGCTGACCCGGCGGGGGAGACGCTCACCTGCTGTCCGGTCGCGATCAGGGTGCGGGTCTTCAACGGCAGTTCGACCTGCACCTGCGCGTTCCCGCTACCCACGATGGTGATCGACCCGCTGCTGGCCGAATCACCGGCTTTGAGATCGACGCTGCCGATGGTGCCCGAGATGGGCGCGACCAGCTCGGCATGGTCCAGGTCGTCCTGTGCCGACTGCAGGTCCTGTTCGGCCTGCAGCAGCTTCGCCTTCGCCGAGGCCACCTGGGCCGCGCTGACCTTCGGGGTGGTGCTGGTGCTGCTCGAGCCGGACGACGAACCGCCGCTCCCACCCGAACCGTTCGACGAACCCGAACCCGGTCGCTGGGTGGTCAGCTGCTTCACGGTCTGCTGCAGCGCGACCGTGGCCATCTGCACCTCGGCCCGCGCCGCTCCGCACGCCTTCAGTTGGGCAGTGGTCGGGTTGTTGCCTTCGATGACGTCCGCCTGGTTCTTCACGCTCGCCGACGGGCTGCCCGAGGCAGTGCCGGTCGGTGACTCGCTCCGCGTCACGGACGCCGAAGCGCTCGGGCTCGCTGACCCGCTCGGCTGATTCGACGGCGACGCCGAAGGACTGGGCTGGGCGGACGGCGTCCCGCTGGGCGACGGCGATGCGGACGGTTCCGGCGACGGTGCGGCACCGAACACCGGCGCGCACGCCTTCGACTCATTGCCGACCGCAGTGGTCACCCGCTGGGTGATCGTGAGCAGCACGGCCGGGTCGATGGTGACCCCGGTGGACGCCTTGCTCTTCGTAGCTGACGACCCCGATCCCTGGGCCTTGCCGGCCGACGTCCCGGTCCGGTTCGCGGACGTGCCGGTACTGGCGCTGGACGGGTGCTGGGCCGAATAGAGCGACGCCTTGGCCTGCGCCACCGACGTCTCGGCCTGCAACACCGCGAGCTGCAGCGGCCCCTTCTTCACCGTGGCCAGGACGTCTCCGGCTGTCACCGTGCTGCCGACGGAGGCCTGGACGCTGCTCACCGTGCCGTCCACGGCGAAGGATGCCGTGGAGGTGTTCGTCCTCGTCACAGTGCCTGACGTGGTGTAGGTCTGGGTGACGTCCCCGGTGCCGACGGACGCCGTCACGTACCGGGCACGTCCGGACGGCGACGCGAACGCCACGCCGACGCCGACCGCGGCCACCACGGCCAGGGCGCAGCCGGCGATGATCACCGCGCGGAGCCGCTTGTTCCGGACCATCATTCACTCCTCAATGCGTCGATCGGCGCCAGCTTCGCGGCGCGGGTGGCGGGGTAGACGCCGGCGACCAGGCCGATGCCCAGCGAGACGGCCAGGGCGATCAGGGTGGCCGGCACCGAGATGGCGACGCTGATGCCCAACGCCGGGGTGAGCACCAGGGCGCCGAGAATGCCGATGGCGACACCGAGCAGGCCGCCGAGCACGCCGAGGATGCCGGCCTCGACCAGGAACTGTTGCCGGATCACCGCCGGGGTCGCGCCGAGCGCTTTGCGCAGCCCGATCTCGCGGACGCGTTCGCTGACCGACACCAGCATGATGTTCATCACCCCGATGCCGCCGACCAGCAGCGAGATGCCGGCGATGCCGCCCAGCAGCAGCGTCAGCACGCCGGTGATCGAGGTGGCGGTCTGGACCAGCGACGCCTGGGTGCTGACCGAGAAGTCGGCGTTGTCGGCGGTGGTCTGATGCGCGGCGAGCAGCGCGGTGTTGACCTGCTGGTAGGCGGCGGACAAGCTGTCGCCGTCCCTGCCGGACAGGTAGATCGACGACACGCTGTTGGCGCTGCCCGAGGTCGACAGCCGCGCGGCGAAGGTGGTCAGCGGCACCACCACGGTGTCGTCCTCGTTGCTGGTCAGCGACGACCCGGCCGAGGCCAGCACCCCGATCACGGTGAACGACTGGCCGTTCACGCTCACGGTCTGACCGACCGGTGAGCCGTTCGGGAACAGCTCCTCGGCGGTGGTCGAACCGATCACCGCCACCGGTTGGGCCTGATCGAGTTCCTCGGTGGAGAAGAAGCGTCCGGCGTCCATCTCGCGGGCGCGGACGGTCTGCCAGGCCGGCACCGTCCCGGTCACCGTCGAGGTCCAGGTGGTGGACGCCGACTGCAGCGATCCGGACGTCGTCGACACCGGTGCGACGGCGGCGATGTCGGGCGCCACCGCCGGGTCGGCGAGCATGGCGGCATCGGCGGTGGTCAACGTGGAGACCGAACCGCCACCGCCGCGGAAACCGCCGGTCGAGGTCGACTGGCCCGGGGTGACGATGATCAGGTTCGAGCCGAGCGCACTGATCTGCGAGGTGATCTGCTGCTGCGCCCCTTGTCCGAGGCCCACGGTCAGCATCACCGCGGCGATGCCGATCAGGATGCCGAGCATGGTGAGCAGCGAGCGCATCCGGCGCGCGTTGAGCGCGGCGACCGCCGTCCGGACGGTCTCGGTCCACTCCATCACCGGTCGCCCACCCCACTGGAATCAGTCCCACTGGAATCAGTCCAGCTGGAATCCGTCGCGGTGAGCGGCTCGATCAGCGTGCCGCCCGACCCCTGAAAGGGGCGTTGTGCGGTGGTCGCGTTCGCCAATGCGTCGGTCGAGTTGAGCAGGCCGTCGCGGATGAACACCCGCTGCCGGGCGTGCTGGGCCACGTCGAGTTCGTGGGTGATCATCACGATCGTCCGCCCGCCGGCGTTGAGCTCGGCGAACAGTTGCAGGATCTCCTCGGTCGAGTGGGAATCCAGGTTGCCGGTGGGCTCGTCGGCGAGCAGCAGGGCCGGGTCGGTGACCAAGGCACGTGCGACCGACACCCGCTGCTGCTGGCCGCCGGAGAGCTCGCCCGGCCGGTGATGGACGCGATCGCCCAAGCCGACCCGCTCCAGCGCCACCGTCGCCCGTTCGCGGCGCTGGGCCGGGGCGACCCCGGCATAGATCAGCGGCAGTTCGACGTTGCGCAGCGCGGTCAGGCTGGGCAGCAGGTTGAACTGCTGGAAGACGAATCCGATCGTGCGGTTCCGCACCTGCGCCAGCTGCTTCTCGGTCATCGACCCGACGTCGTTGCCGTCGAGTTCGTAGCTGCCCGAGCTGGGCACGTCCAGGCAGCCGATGATGTGCATCAGGGTGGACTTGCCCGAACCGGACGGCCCCATGATCGCCAGGTAGTTGCCCTCGTCGACGGCCAGATCGATGCCACGCAACGCCTCGACCTGCACGACGCCGGTCGAATAGGTCTTGCGCACGTCGACCATGCGCAGCATCGGGGTCATCGTCCCGGCCTACCGTTGCCGCCGCCGGTTCCGCCGCCCGGGGGCTGGCCGCCGCCGAAGCCGCCCCCGAATCCGCCTCCACCGAAGCCGCCGCCCTGGCCCTGGTTCTGTTCGGCCCCGGTGCTGCTGGTGGCGCCCGGGCGGGTGAAGCTGATCTGCACGCTGTCGCCGGCGCTCAGGCCCTTGGTGATCTCGGTCGCGGTGCCGAAAACCCGGCCGGTGGTGACCTCGACGGTGGAGGTGGCGGTGCCGTCCACCTTGGTCACGACGCTCTTGCCGTTCTCGGTGCGGATCGCCGCGGTCGGCACGGTCAGCACGTCCGGATAGCTGCCGGTGGTGATCACGCCGGTCGCGGTGGTGCCCGAGAACAGGTCCTTGTGGGTGCCGGAGAGGTTGACCACCACGGGGAACGTGGCCGCGCCGTCGCTGGACGAGGTGGCCACGATCCCGACCGAGGCGACCTTGCCCTTGATCGCGTCCGTGCTGCCGGCGGGGGTGACGGTCGCCGCCTGGCCGGGCTTGAGGCTGCCCAGGTCGGCGCTGCCGACGGTGCCTTCGAGCTTCCAGGTCGCGGTGGAGATCACGCTGACCTGGGCCGTGCTGGATGAGGTGGAGGTGTTGCTGCTGGTCCCGGACTGGCTCGACGACCGGGCGGACGTGCCGCTGCCCGACGAACCGCTGCCGGAGCTGCCGCTGCCGGAGGTGCCGCCGCCCGAGACGCTGTCGCCCTCCTCGGCGGACACCGATGCCACGGTGCCGGCGATCGGGGAGCGCAGCACGGCGGCGGCCAGGTTCTGCTTCGCACTGGTCAGCGCGGCTTTGGCAGAGGCCACCTGGGCGTTCGCCGAGGTGATCGCCGCCGAGCTGCCGTCGTTGTCGACGACCTCGGAGTAGTTGGCGCGCGCAGTGGTCAGATTCGCCTCGGCGAGGTCGACCTGGTTGACCAGTTCGGTGTCGTCGATCCGGGCCAGCTTCTGGTTCTTCTTGACCGTGTCGCCGGCCTTCACATAGACGTGCGTAACGGTGCCCGAAACGGCGAAGTTGACGTCCGACTGCTTGCGGGGGGCCAGTGTGCCGTCCACGCTGACCGTCTGGGTCTGGGTGCCGACCGTGGCCTGGACAGTCCGGGTGAACGCCTGCGGCTGGGTGTTCCGGGCCGGGCGCAACAGCAGGAAGGCACCGAGACCGCCGGCGATCAGCACCACGACCGCGACGGACAACCACAGCCATTTCCGTCCGGACATCCGGAGACGGCGCTTCCTGGTGGGCGCCGCCGGTGATTCAGTCGACATCTGTATGGGCTCCTCGGCGATTGCTGCGTCGAAAAGCTAGGAGTCCAACCTGTGTGAGCGCTGTGTGGTCGCGTGCCGGACGCTGTGCCCGGAGGCCATCGCCCGTCCTGTGGTCACCGGGGACGGTTCCTTTGGTCACCAGGGACGGTTCTTTTGGTCACTGGGGACGGTTCTCTTGGTCACCGGACGCATCGACGATTGGTCGGAACAGTTGTCCCACGACCGGAAAGGCCGTGCCCAGCAGGCGATCGATAGGCTGCGGGCATGCAGCGACCAGATCCCGTCCGTGCCGTGGTGTTCGACTTCGACGGGTTGTTGGCCGACACCGAGAAGCCCTGGGGGGTGGCCGAGGCAGCCATGTTCACCACCCGCGGGCTGGTCTACGGCGATGCCGAGAGGCACCTTTTCCTGGGTGCGGCCTGCGAAGATGCCGCTGCGATCATGGCCGAGCGTTTCGGTGAGCCCTACCCGGATGTTCTGGCCGAGTTCGTGGGACGCGCTCGGGATGAGCTGACCGCCGGTGCTGACCCGATGCCGGGAGCCGTCGATCTGCTGAGCCAACTGCGGTTGCCGTACGCGATCGCGAGCAATACGCCGCGTGACCTGCTCGACCTGTCGATCGTCTCGTCCGGGCTGGCCGAACTGGTGCCGTTGTCGGTCTCGGCGAGCGAGGTTCCCGCTCCCAAGCCGGCGCCCGACGTCTACCTGCGAGCCTGCGAACTGCTCGGCGTCGCGCCGTCCGAGGCCGTTGCGTTCGAGGATTCCCGGACGGGCGCTGCCGCAGCTCGCGCCGCCGGCCTGTGGGTCGTGATGGTGCCGTCAGGTCCGCATGAGGCCGAGGATGCCCATCTGATCCTGGACGCCCTGAACCACCCGGATCTCGCGGACGTGCTGCCCACCGCTTGACCGATACGGCATATACTGACCCGCGATCGTGCTCCGGGGTCGGTGTAAGTCCGAACCGGCGGTGACAGTCCGCGACCCGCTGCTTGCAGCGGTTGATCCGGTGGAATTCCGGGACCGACGGTGAAAGTCCGGATGGGAGGCAGCACGAACGGCAGTTGTCGACGACGGCTGCCGTCGTAGGCGCATACTCTCTGCGCCGAACCCCGGACGCGCGCCCGCGGACCGGAGGATGACGATGAGCCAGCTGAGCCCCCAGCGTCGGCGCCTGCTTGCGCCCGCGCTGCTCGGCGTCGTTCTGCTCGCACTCTGGGCGCTGATCGCCGCCGCCGCGTCCCCGATGATGCTGCCCGGGCCGGGCGCCGTGCTGATCCGGCTGTTCGAGGACGCCGTCAGCGGCACGCTGTGGCCCTACTTGGCGGTCACCTTCGGTGAAGCGCTCGGCGGCTGCCTGCTCGGTTCGGTCGTGGCGCTGCCGCTGGCCGTGGCGATTCACCGCTCGGTGTGGTTCTCGGACGCCGTCCAGCCGTTCCTGGGCGCCACTCAGGCCATTCCGGCGATCGCGCTGGCCCCGCTGCTGGTGCTGTGGATCGGCTACGGACTCGTCCCGGTGATCGTGCTGTGCGCCCTGATCGTGTTCTTCCCGATCCTGGTGGCGGCCGTCGTCGGCCTGCGGATGGTCCCCCGCGACGTGGTGGACGCCGCCCGCAGCGACGGTGCCGGCAGTGTCGCCCTGCTGCGCTACATCGAGGCCCCGATGGCCCTGCCCGCACTGCTCGGCGGCTTCAAGAACGGCTTCGCGCTGAGCGTCACCGGGGCCGTGGTGGGCGAGATGGTGATGGGCGGCAACGGCCTGGGCACCGTGCTCACCGTGCAGCGGGACGCCGTCGACACCGCCGGCATGTTCGCCACCATCGCCTGGCTCTGCCTGATCGCAGCCGGCGCCTACTCGTTGATCACCTGGTGGGAGCGCCGCTCCGCCATCGTCGAGGCCCTGAACTGACCGGCCCCGAACCGAAGCCCTGAACCGAGGAGATACCCATGCACCGCCGAACCCTGCTGACCGCCGCACTCGCCCTGGGACTGGCCGGCTGCGCGCCCGCCACCGCACCCAGCAGCAGCCCCACGCCGTCCGCCCCGATCGCTCCTGCCGATCCGGTCCGGGCCACCATCGGGTTGAGCTACATCCCCAACGTGCAGTTCGCGCCGTTCTACGTCGGCGAGGCCAAATCACTGTTCTCCGACGTCGCCGCGCAGGTCAGCCTGCGCCACCACGGCGCCAGCGAGGGCATCTTCAACGCCCTCACCTCGGGTGCCGAGGACTTCCTGGTGGCTGCCGGCAGCGAGGCGATGCAGGCCCGGGCGCAGGGGGTGGACGTGATCGCCGTCGGCGCCTACTACAAGGCGTTCCCGGTCAACATCATCGTGCTGGGCAGCTCGCCGATCCGGAAGCTGGCCGATCTGAAGGGTAGTTCGCTGGGCGTGCCCGGACGCTACGGGGAGTCCTGGTTCGCCGTCCAGGCCGCCCTGCAGACCGCCGGGCTGACCGAGAAGGACGTCACCATCGTCGAGGTCGGCTACACCCAGGTGGCCGCGCTCACGCAGAAGAAGGTGGACGCCATCGTCGGCTTCAGCACCAACGAACTGGTCCAGTTGCAGTCCAAGGGCGCCGAGCCCAGGGCACTGCCGGTCGCGGACGGCACGGTGCCGCTGGTCAGCACCTGCCTGCTCACCTCGTCCGCCTACGCGGCGGCGAACCCCGAGGTGGTCCGCCAGGTGGTGGCCGCGACCAGCAGGGCGATCGAGGCGACTGCCGCCGATCAGAAGGCGGCGATCGACATCGCGGCCTCCCAGATCCCGGGCTGGACGGAGTCCGCTCGCCCCAACGCCGAAGCCGTCCTGGCCGCGACGATCGACCTGATGGAGTTGACCGACGGCCGCTTTCAGCCCGCCCTGGACGCCGCCCAATGGCAGGCGATGGCGTCCTTCCTTGCCAAGACGAAGTTGGTCGCAAAACCGGTCACCGCGCAGGACGCCTTCAGTAACGACTACGCAGGCTAGCGACTGGGCCAGATCCGCCGTTCGCCGGGACGACCGTGGTTCGTCGTCGCTCTTCTTACTCCACAATCCAGGCCGGCCGGCATCGGCCCGCTGATCGGGCTCCCTGGCAGCGCTTCGAAGGCCGATGGCAGGATGAGCCCATGCAGGGCGCGTTATCGGGGAAGTCGTTACGCGCCCTCACCTGGTTCGCGCCGATGCGGCACCGTTGTGGGCTCGGCGGCGCCTAGTGACGTCCCGTCGTAGTGCTGGGCACCTGGGCAGGGCTGATTCTGCCCGGGGTCCGAGCGCGGCCGGATTGCGGCTCGGCCTGGCCCGAGCCGTCGCGCTGACCTGCCTCGCCACCCTCATCCCGGCCCTGTTCCTGGCGTTCATCCAGCTGCCGCATCTACATCCGTTGTGGTTGGCGACCGTCGGCGGCGGGATCATCGGATTCAGCCTGCTGCTGCCCGTCTACGCCTGGTCGTTCGGTGACGTCCGCTGGCTGTGCGGAGCGTACGCGCTGGTCAGCCTGCTGGGGTTGGCCACCTGGGTCTGGGCGTGGACGAGTCCACTGAGGGCCAATCACGCGCCCTGGCTGTGGATGTGCGTGGGGATCGCCGCGGTGTGTGCGGCGATCGCGACCACGGTGCCACTCGGCTTCGTCTACACCGTTGTCTCGGCGCTGGTTTTCGGCGCCGTCCGGATGACCCGGTCCGGGGGCGATCTGAGCGCACTCGAGGCGATGCAGGACGTGCTGACGCTGCTCGTGCTGCCCACCGCGCTGCTGCTCCTGATCAGGTTCTTCGCCAACGCCGTCGACGAACTGGACGCCACCACCGCCGATTCGCAGCAGGTGGAGGCCGACCGGGCCATCGACCGCGCCCTGCACCAGCAGCGCACGGTGCTGGACGGGATCATCCACGACCGGGTGATGACGACGCTGGTGGCAGCCGTGCAGACCGATCAGTCGCGTGGTGAAGTGGCCGAGCTGGCCCGGACCGCCCTGGACGCGGTCGCCGACGCCGGCTCGGCGCCGGACGGCGCCCAGCTGCTCGATCTGCATCAATTGGCCAGGCTGATCGAGGACATGGTCGACCCGGTGTGCCCGCTGGCCGAAGTGATCGTCGACGCCTCCGGCGACGACCTCACGGTGACCGCGGCGGTTGCCAGTGTGCTCGGCCAGGCGGCGCGGGAGGCCGCGCTCAACGTCAGCCGGCACGCCGAGGCCGAGAACTGCACGATCACGGTGTCCGCCCGGATGGATCGCGGCGACCAGCAGGTACGGGTCGACATCCGCGATGACGGCAAGGGCTTCGACCCCGAGGATCTGCCCGAGAACAGGTTCGGCATCCGGGTGTCGATGCGGGAACGGCTGACCCACATCGGGGGCACCGTCGACATCAGCTCGCGTCCGGGCGAGGGCACCCGGGTCAGCCTGCTGTGGGTCGGACGCGAGCAGCGCAGCGCGGACGCCGCCGCCCGCCGCCGGGTCTCGCAGGCGCTGCGGTCGGTGCTGCGGGTGGAGGTGTTCGTCTTCCTGGTCTGGCTGATGGTGGGCGTCCAGGTGCTGGTGGGCTGGCTGGCCTCCTTGGGCGAGGACAGCGACTGGACGCCGGTCGCGCTCGGGCTGGCGGTGTTCGCCACCGCGGTCGCACTGTGGCGCGCGGGGGAGCGGCGGATCAGCAATCTCGGCGCGATCGTGGTGGTGCTCTGCCTGGCGGTGATCTCGGAGCTGGCGCATGTGCCGATGCCGGCCGTCCGTGGGCTCGGTTATGCGAGCTGGCACGGCACGGTCGTGATGGTGCTGTTGATCACCGTGCTGGTGCGGGGTCGCCGCGAGATCGCCTGGGTGGGGCTGGGTGTGTTCGTGGTGCAGGCGCTGGTCTGGACCTACGGCCACGACCTCGGCCCGTACGTCTTCCTGGACATCGTCTTCGGACCGCTGCTGTGGATGGTGCTGGCGACCCTGGTGGTCCGCGGCGTCCGGTCGATCGGCGAGCAGTTGGTGCGGGTGCGCAGTGCGTCACGGCAGAACACCCAGGCGATGGCCGAGAGTTTCTCGAAGCTGGTGCTGCGTGAGGTGTGGCTGGCGGAACTACGCGCCCAGATCGGGCCGCTGCTGCAGAACCTGGCCGATCCGGCCCATCAATTGAGTGCTGAGGAACGGGACGCCTGTCGCGTCCTGGAAGGCCGGCTGCGGGATGCCCTGCGCGCCGGAAATCTTGTTTCACAAGGGGTTTCGGACGCCATCCAGGCCGCCCGTGGTCGTGGTGTCGAAGTGGTGCTGGTCGACAATCGCGGGTCGCGGCTGCCGGAAACGGTGCGGCGCGAAACCCTGCGGCAACTGGAGCGGTTGGTGCGTGATTCGACCGGCGGACGAATCGTCGCCCGGACGGCGCCCGAGGGTTATGCCGAGGCTGTGACCATCTTGCGGGTCGACGCCGAACGTAACCTCACTACTATTGACGAGGCCGGAACAGTCACTGTGAGGAAGACATGACCGATACCCCCATCATCCGGACCGCGATCATCGACGATCACGAAGCGATCCGTTTGGGGATCGGGGCTGCCCTGCAGCAGCACGCCTCCGGGCATGTGCGGGTGGTCAGTTCGCACGAAGCGGTGGACACATTCCTGGCCGATTCGGTGGACGCCGACGTGGTGATGCTCGACTTGTCACTCGGCGACGATTCGGATCCCAAGGACAATGTCGAACGACTTGCCGAGGTCGGCTACCGGATTCTGGTCTATTCGATCGCCGACAACATCAGGCTGGTCCGGCGCGCATTGGCCGGCGGCGCCGACGGCGTCTGCCGCAAAGCCGAACCGATCGCCCAGACCATCGAGGCGCTCGCGGCGGTGGCCAACGGCCAGATGGTGCTCTCCCAGGAGATTCTGGCCGCCATCGAATCGGACACCAGCTATGTGGCGGCCAACCTCGGTCCGCGCGAGCGGCAGGTGCTGTCGCTGTATGTGGCCGGCCTGGAGATTCCCGAGGTCGCGCAACAGCTCTATATCACCGAGAACAGCGTCAAGGAATACCTGAAACGCATCCGGGTGAAATACACCCAGGTGAACCGTCCGGCGAACAACAAGCTGGAACTGTTCCGGCGAGCGATCGAGGACGGGATCATCCCGCCGGTGGAACGACGCAACTGAGCTTTCTAGTCGATCCTTGCCGTTGGTTGAGCTTGTCGGGTCTGTGGAGACCCTTGTCGAGGGTCGGTCGAGCCAGCCACCGTTGGTCGAGCTTGTCGAGACCTGGGCCGCGGCGGGACCGCGTCCGGACTCGTCGTCCGCGGAGGCTCGTCAGACCACGTCCGATTCTGAGGTCGTCTGAGCGTGACGAGGCAAGGCACCCCTCAGATCGGACGTAATCTGACGACCACCCCACGATGCGCGTCATCGTCCGAGCTCCGGGAGCCCTGATGCCCACTCGATGGTGGATCCCGCTGGACGGCGTCCGACCTGAGCGGGTCAAGCTGGAGCACGTCCATGCAGCGATCTCGTGCTGGTTCGATCGAACTGCTGAGCAGCATGCCGACGGTGTGAAACCGTATGCGATCTCACCACTCGCGCGCGGTGAGGACGGCCGGACCGGGTTCGAGGTATCGACACTGACGGCCTCCGCGGAGAGTCTTCTCGACATCGCGTCCGCACCGCCGGCGACCGTCCGCTTGGGCATCGACCGGGCAATTGTCGGGCGGCCGATATGCGTCGCGAACGAGAGTTGGGAAGCTCTGGCTCAACCCAGTGGTGCGGACAGTTGGGACTTGGAGTTCGTCACTCCGGTGACCTTCCGGCTTGGCAACCGTGCGTCACCGCTCCCGGTTGCGGGTGCGGTGCTGCGCGGACTGGTGGCCAGTTGGAATGCGCTCTCCGAACTCCCGGAGCGGGACCTCACCCGCCAGCACAGCGACGATGTCTGGGTGAGCGACATTCGCGGTGAAAGCCGGTGGATGACGCTCTCAGGCCTTCGTCTGTCGGCGTTCACCGGTCGGGTGGTCTACCGCTGCGACGTGCCGGGCACCCGTGACCTGGTCGACGCGTTGTTCAGGCTCGCACCCTATGCCGGGGTTGGCTCGGCCAAGGCCAAGGGCCTCGGTGTAACGCTGTTGCATCCCAACTCACATTGGGCACGCCGGACACGGTAATGGGATGGGATGGGCCAACTGCTGGGGTGCTCAATCAGTGCACGGTCGTTGGAGCCTGCCTGGGAGAATATCGTCGCCGACGGACGCAGGTTTTTTGGAGTCGCAGGCGAGGTACTCAACCGCGCCCAGCCTGATGACGCCCCGGGATTTGGGCTATCGGGTCTCGACAAGCTCGACCAACGGGCGGTTCAGTACCAGCCGGCTCCACGCTTGAACGCCCACGCCGCGCACGGCGTCCCGTAGCGCTCCTTGATGTACTTCAGGCCCCATTTGATCTGGGTGGCGGGGTTGGTCTTCCAGTCGTCACCCTCGCTGGCCATCTTGTTGGCCGGCAGGGACTGCGGAATGCCGTAGGCGCCCGAGGTCGGGTTGGTGGCGTTCCACTTCCAGTCCGATTCCTGGGTGAAGATCTTGTTCACGCAACTGAACTGGTCCTTGCCCCAGTCGTATTTGTCGAGCGCGATCTTCTTGGCGATGTCTTTCGGCGGAGTCTTCTTCGGGTCGTAGCCGAGCTTCTTCACCCTGTCGGCGTAGCGGATCGTCTTCTCGGCGGCGGCGCGCTGCTTCACGAAGTCGCCGGCCTGCAGGCTGCGTGCCCGGGCCGCGATCTCGGCCTGGGTCTTGGCCAGCGCAGCCTCTCGGCTGTTCACCGCCCGCGCGACGTCGGGCAGCAACTCCGGACGCTGCTGCTCGCGTGAGGTCTGATCGGTGCGCCCATCGCCGGACGGCGCGACGGGCGTCGGCGGATCCTGAGGCAATGGTGCGGCGTGGGCCGACCCGGTCATGCCGGCGCCGAGCGTCAGGGCAGCGACCACCGCGACGACGGGACGGATGAGTGACGGCACCAGTCGAGAGTGCCACACGAGACTGAGCGAATGAAGGTCGCGATCCCCGCCTTGAGGGAACGCTGAGGCTGTCTTGAGGTCTCGACCAGCTCGACCGGCAGTTAGGGCTAGAGGCCGCGCAGGAAGTCCGGGTCGTCGTCGGGGGCGCGCGGACGCTTGGGCGGCGGCTGGCGACGCTGCGGGCGTCCGGCGATCAGCCAGCCGATGGCGCCGACGCCGGGCAACAGGATGATCAGGGCGACCCACAGCCAGCGCGGCAGCAGACGGACGTGGTCGGGGTCGGCTTGAGCGACCTCGACGAGGCAATACACCACCAGCAGAGCCAGCAGCACCACCGGAAGCACTCGTCCCATGCATTCAATCTACCCGTTGTGCGCAGGGCTTCATGCCGCTTGGATCACCCCCTGGGGGTGGTTGTGCGGGCACCGTCCGGCGGTGTCAGTTGTCGCCGTTAGGGTGACTGATGTGCACACCCGGTTGATCAGCGGTCCGGCGGTTCCGGCTGCGATCGCCGAGGTGGTGCTGGCCGGGGGGCCACCGGTCGCCGTGGTGGCCGACGAGGCGTCCGTGCCGCCGTCCTGGGATCTCGCTCACAGCCCGCTCGAAGCGGACGCCGCGGTGCTGGTCGGCACCTCTGGGTCGACCGGCGAACCGAAGGGTGTGCTGCTCACCGCGGACGCGATCCGGGCCTCGGCTCAGGCGACGCACCAACGCCTGGGCGGCGCCGGTCACTGGGTTTGTCCGCTGCCGTTGCACTACGTCGCCGGCCTGATGACCGCGGCCCGTGCGGCGGTCGTCGGCACCCGGATCAGCGTGGTGCCGTCCGATCTGTCGGAACTGCCACTGCACGAGGGCCGCAACTACCTCTCCGTGGTCGCGGCCCAGTTGCACCGCGCCCTCGACGATCCGGACGCCGTGGCCGCGCTGACCAGCTTCGATGCCGTCCTGGTCGGTGGTTCCGCGATTCCGGCACCGCTGCTGGCGCGGGGCCGTGAGGTGGGCATCACCCTGGTCGCCACCTACGGCATGGCCGAAACCTGCGGCGGCTGCGTCTACGACGGGGTGCCGCTCGACGGCGTCCGCATTGATCTCGAAACCGACGAGCGGATCACCATCACCGCCGACAGCGTCTTCTCCGGTTACCGGCTGAACCCGCAGGCCACCGCAGCCGCGCTGGACTTCAGCGGCGCCGGCCGCACCCTGCGCACCCACGATCGGGGCCGCTGGTCCGACCGTCGGCTGCAGGTGCTCGGACGCCTCGACGACGTGGTGATCACCGGCGGAATCAACGTCGACCTGGGCCGGGCGCAACGTGCCGCGGACGCCGTCTTCGGACCCGGTGCCGTGGTGCTGCTCGGGGTGCCGGACGAGCGTTGGGGGACGGTGATCGCCGCCCTCACCGAACTGCCGCTCACCGTCGACGACTGCCGGGCTCGGCTGGCCGGGCGACTGGAGCCGTCCGCCATTCCGCGCCGGCTGCGCCGGGTCGCTGGCCTGCCCCGAACGTCCACTGGCAAGATCGATCGGCGGAGCCTGCGCCGGTTGTGGGCCGAAGGGAGCTGAGTGGCGACAACGAGTCAATGGCTGGAAGGTGCCCGCCTGCGGACCCTGCCGGCCGCCGTGTCCCCGGTGCTCGCCGGCAGCGGCATCGCCGCCTTCGAGGGCGACTTCTCCTGGCTGCTGGCGCTGCTCTGCCTGGTCGTCGCACTGGCGCTGCAGGTGGGCGTCAACTACGCCAACGACTACTCCGACGGCATTCGCGGCACGGACGCCGACCGGGTCGGCCCGATGCGGCTGGTCGGGTCAGGGGCCGCTGAACCCCGCATCGTGAAGCGGGCGGCGTTCAGCTGCTTCGGGGTTGCTGCCGTTGCCGGCTTGGCATTGGTCATCCTCAGCCAGCTGTGGTGGCTGCTGGCCGTCGGGGTCGCCGCGATCGCCGCGGCCTGGTTCTACACCGGCGGACGCCGTCCCTACGGCTACCTGGGGCTGGGGGAGTTGTTCGTCTTCGTCTTCTTCGGGCTGGTCGCCGTCGGCGGCACCGTGCTGGTGCAGGTGGGGGCGACGCCGCCGGCCACCTGGGCGGCTGCGGTCGCGATCGGTGCGCTGGCCTGCGCGATCCTGGTCGCCAATAACCTGCGCGATCTGGCCGGGGACGCCGCGTCGGGCAAGCGCACGCTGGCGACCCGGCTCGGCGATCGGGGCACCCGGTGGTTCTTCGCCGTGCTGGTGGTCGTCGCGCTCGCCGCCGTGGTGGCGGTGGCGGCGCTGACCACCTGGTGGGCTTTGCTCGGCCTGCTCAGCGTGGTGCTGCTGGCCGGACCCGTCCGGGTGGTGTTCACCGGCGGTGCCGGGCGTGCGCTGATCCAGGTGCTGAAGCTGGTCGGGCTGGGTGAACTGGTCGCGGCCGCCGGGCTGGCGCTCGGCCTGGTGATCGGAGCCTGAATGTCGGTTCAAGAGCGATTGTCGTCGGTCGAGCTTGTCGAGACCTCGGCTGGCATGGCAGCAACGAGGGGTTTCGACAAGCTCAACCCACGGGGGTCGTGTTGATCGCCGGTTCTCTCACCTTCGATGTGCCGCTGACAACGCGGTTCAGGGGTGTTACGCGACGGTCCGGGATGTTGGTCCAGGGGCCAGCGGGCTGGGGTGAGTGGAGTCCGTTCCCCGAATACGAGCGACCCGAGATCGACGCCTGGTGGCGGGCGGCAGTCGAGGCCGCTGTCGAAGGCTGGCCGGCGCCGGTGCGGTCCCAGGTGCCGGTGAACAGCATCGTCCCGGCCGTGGACGCCGAACGCGCGGGCGCCTTCGCGCTGGCCGGAGGGTGTCGGACGGCCAAGGTGAAGGTCGCCGAACGCGGCCAGGAACTGGCCGACGATCTGGCCCGGGTGGAGGCGGTGCGTGACGCGCTCGGGCCGTCCGGACGGGTGCGGATCGACGCCAACGGCGCCTGGGAGGTCGACGAAGCCGTCCGAGCACTGCGGGAACTGGCCCGGTTCGAACTCGAATACGTCGAGCAGCCGTGCGCCACCGTGGAGGAGTTGGCCGAACTGCGGGTCCGGCTCGCCCGGGCCGGCATCGAGGTGCCGGTGGCGGCCGACGAGTCGATCCGCCGCTCCGGTGATCCGGAACGGGTCGCCGCGCTCGATGCGGCGGATGTTGCGGTGCTGAAGGTGCAGCCGCTGGGCGGCGTCCGGCGCTGTCTGGAGCTGGCTGAGCGGCTGGGTATGCCGGTCGTGGTGTCGTCGGCGCTGGAGAGTTCGGTCGGCATCGCCGCCGGTGTCGCGCTGGCCGCCGCGTTGCCGGAACTGCCGTACGCCTGCGGGCTGAACACGGTCGCGTTGCTCGCCCGGGACGTGGTCGACGAGCCGCTGATCGCGGTCGATGGTGCGATCGAGGTGCGCCGGGTCGCCCCGAGCGGGGATGATTGGCGGGCAGCGGACGAACTGGACCGGTGGTGGCACCGGCGGCTGTCCGACGTGGAAGAGGGGATCAGGTGAGTTCGTCGCGGTGCGCCGGCACGATCGTGGCGCAGCTGTGCGCGCAGGGCGTGACCGACGCCGTGCTCGCCTCCGGCTCCCGCAGCGCACCCCTGGCCCTGGCGTTGGCTTCGGCTGAGGCCGAGGGAAGGCTGCGGCTGCACGTCCGCTTCGACGAACGCAGCGCCGGTTTCCTGGCGCTCGGCCTGGCGAAGGCGTCCGGACGCCCGGTGCCGGTGCTGACCACCTCGGGCACCGCGGTCGGCAACCTGCTGCCGGCGGTGATGGAGGCGCATCACAGCGGTGTTCCGCTGCTGGTGATCAGCGCCGACCGGCCCGCCGCGCTGGTCGGCGTCGGCGCCAACCAGACCACCGATCAGGCCCGGCTCTTCCAGCCCTTCGTGCGTTGGTCGGCACGGGTGTCCTCGATGGCGTCCGAGACTTCGTGGGCGGCGCAGACCGCGCGGGCCTGCGTACTGGCCGCCGGAGTGGGCAGCTGCAACCCCGGACCGGCACACCTGAACGTGGAACTTGATCAGCCGCTGGTCGGCGGCGAGGTGGCGCTGCCGGAGTTGGCTGCGGTGGTGCGGGAGTCTTCCGGGGGCTCTGTGGCGGCGCCGTTAGTGGCCGGCCCGCGCACGGTGGTGGTGTGCGGTGACGCACCGGTCGCCGTCGGACGGCAGGCGGCTCAGGTGGCCCGATCAGGAGGGTTTCCGCTGGTCGCGGAGCCCTCGAGTAACGCCCGGGACGAGGCGTTGCGGACCGGATCGTTGCTGCTCGGTTCGGCCTTGGCCGCCGAGGTGCAGCGGGTCGTCGTGTTCGGGCATCCCACCTTGTCCCGGTCGGTGAATCGGCTGCTGGCCAGGGACGATGTCGAGATCATCGTGGTCAGCGCCGCCCCGGAATGGCCGGACGCGGGGTGGCGGGCCACCCGGGTTGTGTCGGCTCTCGTTGCTGCCGAGCCCGACGATTCCGGCTGGCTGCGACGCTGGCAGGCGGCCGATGCTCTGCTCTCTGCGCGTGTGGACGAGTTGGTGGCTGGGCAGCCGGTGCTGACCGGCCCGGCTGTGGCGGCGGCCGTGGTGGCGTCCGTCGGGTCTGGCGTGCTGATGCTCGGCAACAGCCAGCCGATCCGGGACGCCGACCTGGCCACCGCGTCCTCGGTCACGCCGGATTGTTCGCACAGCGGCGGTGGCTCGCTGATTCAGGATGCTGAGGTGCTCCCCGGCACCGGTGCTCGGGTGTTCGCCAACCGCGGGCTGGCCGGCATTGACGGCACGGTCTCGACCGCGGTCGGTGTCGCGCTGGCATCCGGAGAACCCGTCACCCTGCTGTGCGGTGACCTGACCTTCCTGCACGACGCCAACGGCCTGGCCGCCGGGCTGGGCGAGCGCCGTCCGGATCTGCGGATCGTGGTCGCCGACGACTCCGGCGGCAGCATCTTCGCCACCCTCGAATACGGCGACGTCCGCTACGCCGATTCCTTCGAGAGAGTCTTCGGCACCCCTCCCGGCGTCGACCCGGTCCGCCTCGCCGAAGCCCACGGCATCCCCGTCCGCCGAGTGGAGGACGAGGCGTCCCTGACCGCCGCCCTGCACCGTCCGATCCAGGGCCTGGACGTCGTCGTCGCCACCATCGACCGTGCCGGCCGCCGAGCCCTGAACGCCCAACTCAACGCCCTCGCGAACCTCGTCGACTGATCCCTCGCAAGCCGTCATCCCGGCGAATGCCGGGATCTCCCGCGCCAGGCATTGGCCATCCGAGATCCCGGGTCGAACCCGGGATGACGCGTCCGGTGGTACGCGGGGACGGTTCCTTCGCTTTTGGGACGAGGGGACGGTTCTTTTCGTACCGGATGGAACGAAAAGAACCGTCCCTTCGTACCGCGCCAACCGTTGGTCGAGCTTCGAGACCCGCTCAGCAGCCCCCGAGAGCCGACGTCAGGTCGGCGATCAGGTCGTCGGTGCTCTCCAGGCCGATCGACAGCCGGACGAGGTCGTCGGGCGGACGGGCGTCTGCGGTGACCGGACGGTGGGTGAGTGCGGCGGGGTGCTCGATCAGGGAGTCGACGCCGCCCAGCGAGACGGCATGAGTGAAGACCCGGACGGCGGACGTCATCCGTCGCGCCGCGTCATAGCCACCCCGCAGCCGGATGGCGATCATCGCGCCGGGGCCGCGCATCTGTCGAGTGAGCAGCCCGCGCGGGTCGCCGTCCAGACCGGGGTAGAAGACGGTCCGGACGCCGGGCTGCTCACCTAGCCAGCGCGCGATTCGGCGCGCCGAATCCTGCTGGGTGCGGACTCGGATCGGCAGCGTCGTCAGTCCGCGGTGCAACAGGTAGCCGGCCAACGGATGCAGCAGCGCGCCGGTCAGGGCACGCACCTGGCGCAGGCCGCGCGCCGCCTCCTCGGAGCAGGCGATCACCCCGGCCACCACGTCGCCATGGCCGCCGAGATACTTGGTGGCGCTGTGCAGCGACATCGTCGCGCCCCACGCCAGCGGGTTCTGCAGCACCGGGGTGGCGAAGGTGTTGTCGACCAGCACCGGGACGCCGCCGGCCTGCGCGACCACCGCCGCGATGTCGACGAGTTCCACGGTCGGGTTCGCAGGCGATTCGATGACCACCAGTCCGGTGTCCGGGCGGAGGTGCGCGGCGACGTCCGTCTCGGCGCAGAAGGTGGTGTCGGTGCCCAGCAACCCCGACGCGAGGAGGTGATCGGTGCCGCCGTACAACGGGCGCACCGCGACCACATGGTGCTTCGAGGTCAGTGCGGTGGTCGCCAGCACGGCAGCCGTGGTCGCCGCCATGCCGGACGCGAACGCCACCGCAGCCTCGGCGCCCTCCAAAGCCGCCAACGCCTCCTCGAAGCGGGCGACCGTGGGATTCCAGAGCCGGGCATAGACGAAGCCGCCGTCAGGCAGCGGACGGCCCCCGGTCGCCATCGCCTCGTAAGAGTCACCGCCGTGCTCGACATCGGGCAGTGGATTGGTGGTCGACAGGTCGATCGGCGGCACATGCACCCCGAGCGCGGCGAGATCATCACGACCGGCGTGCACGGCCAGCGTCTCGAAAGAGGTCCCCGCCATAGGTCTCAGATTGCCGGAAACGATGGGTTCTGCACCTAGGCTCCGCAGAAGAAGCGGCCGATGTGTGGAAACTCGCAATTTTCGCCACCGATAGCAGCGAGATGAACGGAGGTCATTGATGAAAACGCAAGGCGGCGAGGCCAGCCTGGATGCCACCGACCGGGCGATCCTCGCGGCCGTCGTCCGGGACGCCGAGATCACCAACAAGGCGCTGGCCAACCGCCTGGGGCTGGCCGAGTCGACCTGCGCTCATCGACTGCGCCAGCTGCGTGAGCGCGGCGTGATCACCGGCAGTCATGTCGATCTGGACCATGCCGCGCTGGGGTATCCGCTGCAGGCTGTGGTGTCGGTCCGGATGGGCAGCCACAGCGAGCAACTCGTCGAGGAGTTCTTCGACGCCATCACGGCCACCCCGCAGGTGCTGCAGGTGTTCCACCTGGCCGGCAGCTCCGACTTCCTGGTGCACGTCGCCGTCGCGGACGCCGCCGAACTCCGCGACATCGTGCTGCGGCACATCACCGTCCACCGCGGCGTCCGGCAGACCGAGACCCACCTCGTCTTCGAACAACGAACCGGCCCCGGAACCGTCAGCAATCGATAGCGGCACGGTGGCCACGGGACGGCTGCTTTGGCGACCCTGGTACGCGGGGACGGTTCTTCCGGTACGCGGGGACGGTTCTTTTCGTACCGCTCCTAGCCCGCAAATGGAACGAAAAGAACCGTCCCCTCGTACCAGGGCGGCCTGCCCGACGGCCCTTCGGTCCACTCAGCCCCAAAGTGACCAGGAGAACCGTCCCGTCGTTCCACCTGGCCCATGAAAGTGGGACGAAAAGAACCGTCCCTTCGTACCGCTTGTGGGACGAAAAGAACCGTCCCTCCGTACCGGGTTCAGCTCAGGGTGCGCAGCCAGCGGCGGACGTGCCAGGTGGCCTCGACATCGTCCTCGTTGTATTCCAGGACG
>NZ_JAPUED010000024.1:23330-28192 GCF_027492755.1 Micropruina sp.
CCAGCGGCGGACGTGCCAGGTGGCCTCGACATCGTCCTCGTTGTATTCCAGGACGCGTTGCCGGGCGGCGGCCCGGACGTCGGCGGTGGCGCCGCTGACGGCCTCGTCGAACCAGGCCTGGCTGTTCAGGCCGCCGGGGCTCTCGTCGCGCCAGCGGAAGCCGGCGGCGCGGGTCGCGACCACCTTCAGGCCCAGGCCCTGGGTGCCGAAGAAGTGCGTCCGGATCGCGGTGAACAGGTCGACGAAATGCTGCCGGGCCCAACCCACCGCCCAGGCAAGAACCTCGTCGCCGCTCGCCGTCGCCAGCCGCTGCAGCCGCACCACCTCGTAGTCGGAGTAGTGGTAGACGAAGGTGTCGACGCCGTCCACCAGGTCGCGCAGCCAGCTCATCGCAGCGATCGCCAGCTCCTGTTCGGCGGCATCGTCGAGCGGCTGGAACGCGCTGAAATGGCGGTAGTAGCGGCTGCCGTCGCGCGCGTCGCTGACCTCGAAGCCCCACAGGTACACCCGGTCGTCGGACGAGGTCTCGATGTCCAGGTCGATCTCCAACGTCGCGGACGGCACCTCGATCGGGCCCTGCGTCACCCGGTCGAAATCCACCCCGCGGGCCATCAGCACCGAACGCCGCCAGGCCAGCCGCAGCCGATCCTCGGCGCCCACCCGGTGAGTGACCCGCGGCAGATAGTCGGGCAGCAGCGCCTCCAGGTCGGTGGCCGCCAACTCGGCGACGGTCGCCACCCCGAGATCCCGCAGCACCCCGATCTCGTACACGTCCAGCGGCGACTTCGAGATCCGCAGGCTGAGGTCGTCGTCGTCCAACTGCGGACGGCAGACGTCCCACCACTGGCACCAACCGCATTCGCGATTCGCCACCGGCAGCAGCACCGGCGGATCCTGCGGCTCGAGCGAGGCGGCGACCAGCGCGATCTCGACCCGGAAAGCATGCTCCACGTCGTACCGGGCCAACGCCGACACCCGCTCGATCGGTCCGGACGGCTCGCTCGGCTCGACCCACTCGCTCGACTCCACCAGCGACTCGGGAGCGGCCGCAGCCACCGCCGACGACGCCCGCGGACTGGGCGGCAGCAGCGCCGCGTCCAGATCCACCCAGGACAGAACCCGACCAAGTGCGGGCAGATCATCGCTGCCGACAACCGCCGCCAGCGGCAGAGACGCGGCGTGCCCGATCGTCTCCAGCATCCGTCGATAGTGGGCGAGTTGCAGCAGGTCGTTCAGCCGCCAGGTGTAGCGGAACCGATGCCCTTCCAGTACCCGACGCCGCAACGGATCGGACAACGCCGACCAGGTCAGCGCCGAACCGCCACCGCGCGGGTCGCTGACCCGATGCGATTTGATCTCGGCCGGGTGGTAGCCGCCCGCCGGATCGCGCAGCAGCAGATCGGGGCGTCCGCTGCGATGCGCCACCAGATCGCGGGGCAACAGCGGTCCGATCAGCACATCGACCCCGGACGCCATCGCGTCCAGCGCAGCCCGCTCCTGCTCGGCACTCGCTCGCTCGGTCAAAGACCGTCCGTCGAACACCGAGCCGTCGAAGCCGGACAGCAGTTGGGTGACCACCTCGGCCTGGAAGGCGATGCCGCCGTGGAACACCTCGCGCAGGCCCTCGTCCGCCGGCGGCAGGCTCATGCCGGGGTGGAAGGCGTTGTGCGTCTTGACCGGACAGCTGCGGGCGGCGTAGGCGTCCAGTGCGAACATCAGGCGCGGCCGCGGTGCAGTGCGACGATGCCCCCGCTCTGGTTCTGCCATTCGACGTCGCGCCAGCCGGCCGCCGCCATCGCGTCGGCCAGCACCGGCTGGGTCGGCCAGGCCCGGATCGACTCGGCCAGGTACTCATACGCCACCGGATTGGACGCCGTCAGCCGCGCGACAAGGGGCAACACCCGCAGCGCCACCCCGTGGTAGGCGAGGCGCAGCCAGGCCTCGGTCGGTGTGGAGAACTCGCAGATCACCACCCGGCCGCCCGGACGGGTCACCCGGCGCAGCTCGGTGACCGCGGCCGCGGTGTCTTCGACGTTGCGCAGCCCGAACGAGATGGTCACCGCGTCGAAGGCGCCGTCGGCGAACGGCAGCGCCAACGCGTCGGCGTTCACGAAGGCCAGGTCGGGCTCGCGCTGCTTGCCGACCTGCAGCATGCCGAGGCTCAGATCGGCCGGCACCACCAGGGCGCCGGCGTCGGCGAACGGCTTGGACGAGGTGCCGGTGCCGGCTGCCAGGTCGAGAATGCGTTCACCCGGCTGCGGCGCCACCGCGGCCACCACCGCGCGCCGCCAGCGGTGATCCAACCCGCCGGTGAGAACGTCGTTCACCAGGTCGTACCGGGCCGCCACGCCGTCGAACATCTCGGCCACATCGGCCCGGCGCTTGGCCAGCGTCGCCTTCGCCCCTCTCGGTTCACCCACGGCCCATAGCCTGCCACGCCCCACCGACACCGCGGACGATTCGGGCCGGGCTTGGATTGTGCGAGAGAATCCTGACTATGGCCAAACGCAGCACAGTGCTCAAGGTGGCCGGACTCCGCAAAGCCTTCGGTCCGGTCGTCATCGTGGACAATTTCAACCTCGAGGTCCGCGAGGGTGAGGCGATCGCGCTGACCGGCCGCAACGGTGCCGGCAAGTCCACCATCCTGCGCTGCCTGGTCGGTGCCGACACCCCCGACGAGGGCACGGTCGAGGTGAACGGCATCCGGATGAGTGAGACGAACCCCGAGGTGCGGCGCGCGCTGGCCACCGTCATCGATGACCTGGACTTCTTCCCCGACCTGTCGGTGGTCGAACATCTCGACCTGCTGGCCCGTGCGCACGGCGTCCCCGACCCCGAGACGGCGGTCGACGAGGTGTTGCACGAGGTGCAGCTGGTGCCGCAGTCCGGACAGCTGCCCGGCACCCTGTCGTCGGGTCAGCGGCGCCGGCTGGCGCTGGCCACCGCCTTCGTCCGGCCCCGTCAGCTGCTGGTGCTCGACGAGCCCGAGCAGCGTCTCGACGTCGAAGGCGTCGACTGGCTGGCTGCCCGGCTGGCCGCCGAGCGGGCCCGGGGCCTGGCGATCGTGCTGGCCAGCCACGAACCGAAGCTGGTCGACGTGGTGGCCACCCGCGTCGTCCGGATCGGCGCGGACGTCGCCGACGAGGTCAGCGCGTGAGCAAGAAGTCCCGCAAGCTGATCCGCTCCGGGGCGACGCCCGCCGCGCCGAAACCGGACGCGGCTCAGGCCCCGGCGCCCGAACCGGAGCGCACCTTCTGGTTCCTGCCGGACGCGCCGTCCGAACCGGTCGACGAGCGCGAACTGCACGACGCGATGAAGCAGTGGCGCCACGGCCGCGCCACCCGCTCGATCATGGAAGCCATCCAGGACGCCTACGTCGCGGTCTTCAGCATTCTGCTGGTCGGCGCGATGCTGACCAACCTGGTGCTTCAGGCGCAGTCCACGATGGCCAACTGCGCCGCGGACAGCTGTGTCTCGGCGCGCACCCTGGTGCCGTGGGCGACCTGGTTCGCCCTGCTCGGCCTCACCCTCGCCGTGGCCCGGCTGTTCGGCCCGGTGCTGGTCTCGGCCGCCGAGGGTTTCTGGCTGATGGACGCCCCGATCGAACGCTCCCGGCTGCTGTCCGGACGGCTCCGGCTGGCGACTGCCGCCGCCGGCGTCCTGGCCGCCGTGCTGGGTGCGCTGATCGCCGCGCTGAGCGGATCGAGCCTGGTCGACATCGGCCTGTGGGCGCTCGCCAACGGCTTGGGCGCGGCGGCGCTGACCGCGTTCGCGGCCGCGGAACAGACCCGCGAGCGGACCAGCCTGACCCGCCTCGTCCAGACCCTGTTCGCACTGCTGGCGCTGGCGACGCTGCTGCTGACCGTGGCGGTCGCCGCCGGTTGGGCGACGTTCACCGTGCCCGCCGCGGCCGTCGACTTCGGTCCGACCGTGGCCGCCGGGCTCGGGCTGTTGCTGTTGATCGTCGAACTCGTGGTGTCCGGACGCCGGCTGAACCAGATCCGGCGGGCCCGGCTCACCTCCGGCGGCTCGCTGGTCGCCGGCATGCAGGGCGCCATGTACGCCCTCGACTTCGGCCTGGTCCGCGACATCGTCGTGGAACGCGCCGCGATCGAACGCGGCCACGTCACGCCCACCCCGGGCCATGGCCAAGGCCTGCGGGCGCTGCTCTGGCGCGACCTGCAGCGGCTGCGCCGGTTCCCGCGTCCGTTGATCCCGCTGGTGGCGTCCGTGGTGGCGCCGTACGCCCTGGACGCCCTCGGACTGACCACGGTCAACCCGCTGGTGTCGGGCCTGATCCTGGTCGTGGTGCTGGTGCCGTTCCTGTCGATGCTGCGGGTGCTGACCCGCACCGGCGGCCTGGCCCGGCTGTTCCCGTTCCCAAGTTCGCAGGTGCGCACCGTGGCGATGGCGGTGCCGCTGGTGCTGGCCCTGCTCTGGTCGGCGGTGACCATCCCCGCGTTCGTCGGGATCACCTCCAGCGGCACCGAGCGGTCGCCGATCGACGGCGCGCTGATGGCTGTCGTCACCGGTCTCGCCGGCTGGCTGGGCGCCGTCCGCTGGGTGACGGCGAAGAAGGCCGACTTCAACACCCCGATGGTCGCCACGGCGTCCGGTGCGGTGCCGCCCGGCCTGATCTTCAACCTGCTGCGCGGTCTCGACATGGTGGTGCTGATCACCGCCCCGGTGATGCTCGGTGGTTCGCCGCTGTGGTCGTTCGCCCTGGCCGGCATCGCGTTCATCTTCCTGCGCGGCACCTTCAACATGGACGAGATGAAGGCCCAGCAAGAGGCGCTGAACCGTGAGAAGGAAGCCGCCAAGAAGCAGGCCGGCCAGAAGATCAAGGTCCAGCGCCCGGGTCG
>NZ_JAPUED010000025.1 GCF_027492755.1 Micropruina sp.
GCCCTGGCCTATGCGCACGCGGAGGCCGCCAGGCGTCGGGCCGCCCGGCTGCCCGTGGTGCGGGAGGCCGCAGCCACCACCGCCTACGCCGCGGGTGAGTACGCGGCAGCGCTGAACGAGTTCCGGGCGCTACGGCGGATGACCGGCAGCGCCGAGTTCCTGGCGGTGATGGCCGACTGCGAGCGCGGGCTGGGTCGGCACCAAGCGGCGTTGCGACTCGTCCGGGAAGGTTTGGAGAGTGCCAACTCGGTGGCTGGTCGCGTCGAGTTGAAGCTCGTCGAGGCGGGTGCTCGGAGCGCTCTCGGACAGCAGGATGAGGCGGTCCGGTTACTGCGTCAGGAGATCGAACTGATCGGTGCGCGGGGACCCAAGAACGCACGGGCGCGGCTGCGCTACTACTACGCCGAGCTGCTCGGGGCGTCCGGCGACACCGCCGGGGCCGAGCAGTGGTTCGCGGCGGCCGTCCGGCTCGATCCTGAGAACGAGACCGGGGCGGCCGACGCACTCGCCGAACTGCACGGCGTCACCATCGAATTCGACGACTCCGAAGATGACGACACCACGGATGACGACACCACGGACACCGAGGATGAGGAGACCCTATGACCGCCAGGATCATCGACGCCCACGATGTCGCGTTCTTCGACCTCGACGGGGTGATCTATCTCGGACCGATCGCGGTGCCCGGTGCGGTGGAGGGCATCCGGGACGTCACGGCCTCCGGGGCCCGGGTGATGTTCGTCACCAACAACGCCGCCCGCAGCGCGGCGGTGGTGGCCGAGCATCTGAACAGCCTCGGTTTCGTCGCCGGCCCGGACGACCTGATCACCAGCGCCCAGGTGGCGGCCGGAGTGCTCGCCGAAACCCTGACCGCGGGCAGCCTGATCCTGGTGGCCGGTACCCAGAACCTGGTCGACCTGCTCGCCGAGGTGGGCTTCCGGACCACCGACAGCGCCGACGACAACCCGGACGCCGTGGTGCAGGGCTACAGCCCGAACATTCCCTGGGCGTTGCTGGACGAGGCCGGCATCGCGGTGCAGCGGGGCGCCACCTGGTACGCCACCAACGACGACGCCACCCGTCCGACCGATCGCGGTCTGGTCGCCGGCCTCGGCGCGCAGTTGGCGGTGGTCGGCATGACGGTGCGGCCCCGCAAACCGATCGTGTTCGGCAAGCCGCATGCGCCGATGCTGGATTTCGCGGTCAGCCACACCGGTGCCGAGCGGCCGATCTTCGTCGGTGATCGGATCGACACCGACATCATGGGCGCCAACCGTGCCGGAATGAAGTCGCTGCTGGTGTTCACCGGTGCGCACGGCAAGCACGACCTGCTGGCCGCCGGTCCCGGTGACCGTCCCAACTACATCGGTGCCGACCTGCGGGCCCTTCTGGAGCCGGCCCGCGTCGCCACCCAGGAGGGGCACTCCTGGCGTTGCGGCGCGGCTCGGGCTCAGCTCCACGACGGCCGGATCCAGCTCGACGCCGACCTCGCGACGCAGGCAGGGCAGCTGGACGCGCTCTGGGCGCTGGCGAACCTGTCCTGGGCCACCGATGCGGATCCCGCCGACTCGCTGGCGCAGCTCGACCAACTGCACTGACGAACCCGCGTCCGGGGCGTGGGCATTCGACGTGCCGCAAGAATGCCCACGCGGTCGGCGCTATCCTGCGAGGGACCGCGGTAACGGCGGTCCCGACGACCGAGGAGCTACCGTGTCAGCCGGCAAGCAACCCACCACCGATCTCGCCCTGATCGCCGTCTTCGCCGCGTTGATCGCGGTGTTCTCGGTGGTGCCCGGGGTTCCGGTCGGACCGGTGCCGATCACCCTGCAGACGCTCGCCGTGATCCTGTCCGGGCTGGTGCTGGGCCCCTGGCGCGGCTTCGCCGCCGCCGCCCTCTACCTGCTGGTCGGCTTCGCGGGGCTGCCTGTGTTCGCCGGTGGCGCCGGCGGTCTCGGCGTTCTGGCCAAGCCGAGCATCGGCTACCTGCTGAGCTTCCCGATCGCCGCCCTGCTCGCCGGTGTGTTCGCGCGTTGGCTGGCCGGTCCCGAGCGGCGGGCACGCTTCCTGTGGTTGTTCCTTTCGGGCTTCGGGGCGTCGGTGCTGATCGTCCACCCCGCCGGCATCCTGGGACTGATGGTGGTGGCACAGATGAGCGTGAACGCCGCGATCGCCACCGACCTGGTGTTCTGGCCGGGCGACGTGGTGAAGAACCTCGTCGCCGCGGCGATAGCGGTTGCCGTCCACAAGGCGTTCCCGGCGCTGCTGGCGGCCCGAGCACCGGTCGCCGCCTGACGTGATCACCCTCACCGGGGTTGTTGTTCGGGCTCCGGCCGGCGGTCCCTCCGGGGCTGCGGTGCTGCTCGACGGCATCGACCTCGTGCTCGACCAACGGCGGATCGCTCTGATCGGCGCCAACGGGTCGGGGAAGTCCACCCTGCTGCGGTTGCTGAACGGGCTGGTGCTACCCAGCGAGGGCGCCGTCGTCGTCGACGGCCACGACACCCGCACCGCGGCGTCCACCGTGCGCCGGCTGGTGGGCTTCACCTTCACCGATCCGCTGAGTCAGCTGGTGTTGCCGACCCCGGCCGACGACGTCGAGCTCAGCTTGCGGTCGCGCGTCCGGAACCGGGCGGAACGGCGGGCGCTGGCCCTGGACTGGTTGGCGCGGTACGGGCTGGCCGAGGTCGCCGACCACAGCGTCTACGACCTGTCCGGGGGAGAGCGGCAACTCGCGGCGCTGGTCAGCGTGCTGGCCGTGGAGCCGTCGGTGCTGGTCTGTGACGAGCCCACCACGCTGCTCGATCTGCGCAACCGCAACACGGTGGCGAACCTGCTGGCCGAGCTGCCGCATCAGGTCATCGTCGCCACCCACGACCTGGAACTGGCCGGGCGGTCCGAACGGGTGCTGCTGGTGGACGGCGGCCGGATCGTCGCCGACGGGACGCCCGACGACGTGATCGCTCACTACCGCCGGCTGATGGCCTGAGATCGGTGACGAGGGCATGAGATCGGCGTCCGCGCTGTTCGGCAGCTATCGTCCCGGCACCTCGCCGTGGCATCGGCTCGGGGTGGGCTGGAAGTACCTGGTCGTGCTGACCCTCACCCTGGTGGCGCTGGTCTGGCAGCAACCCGAAGTCACCGCGGTCAGCCTGGTGGTGACCCTGGCCTGCCTGGCCACCACCCGGTTGCCGGCGCGGGTGACGCTTGCCGTTCCGTGGTCGCTGCTGGTGCTGCTGATCGTGCTGGCGGCCTTCCAGTTGCTGGTCGGGCAGCCGGCGGCTGCATTCGTGGTCGCCGGCAACGTGCTGGTCGCCGTGCTGGCGGCCCGGCTGATCGTGTGCACCACACCCGCGTCGGTACTGATCGACGCCCTCGTTCGCGGTGCCGACCGTCTGCCTTTCGTCGACGGCGAGCGGCTGGGACTGACCGTGGGCATCATGCTGCGCAGCATCCCGTTCCTCACCGGCGCCTTCTACGACGTCCGGGACGCCGCGCGCGCCCGTGGGCTGGAACGGCATTGGCTGGCGCGGTTGTCACCGGTGGTGGTGCGTGCGGTGGGTTTCGCCCAGGCGACCGGTGACGCCCTGGCCGCTCGCGGCCTGGGCGAGGGCAACCGGCACCGCCCGGGCTAGTGCCCCGGCCACCAACCCTCGCCCGCTGCGCGACGCCCGGACGGCGCCTCGCTGCGTTCTCCTCAGTCGCCAT
>NZ_JAPUED010000026.1 GCF_027492755.1 Micropruina sp.
GCTGGTGGTTCTCCAGCAGCAGGATGATCATCCGGGTCATCGCGCACAGGGTGCCGTTCAACGTCGCCACCGACTCGATGCCGGTCTCGGTGCGCATCCGGATGTTCAGCCGGCGGGCCTGGAAGGTGGTGCAGTTCGAAGTCGAGGTGATCTCGCGATACTTGCCCTGGCTGGGGATCCAGCCGTAGCAGTCGTACTTGCGGGCCGCGCTCAGGCCGAGGTCGCCGGAGGCCACTTCGAGCACCTGGAACGGCAACTCGAGCGCGGTGATGAACTCCTTCTCGAACTCCAGCAGCTTGCGGTGCAGGGCGTCCGCCTCGTCGGGACGGCAATGTACGAACATCTCGACCTTGTCGAACCAGTGCACCCGGAAGATGCCCTTGGTGTCCTTGCCGTAGCTGCCCGCCTCGCGCCGGTAGCAGGGCGAATACCCGGCATACAGCCGGGGCAGCGTGGCGGCGTCCAGGATCTCGTCGCTGTGATAGGCGGCCAGCGCCACCTCGGAGGTGCCGACCAGGTAGAGGTCGTCGGCCGGCAGGTGGTAGACGTCCTGGGCGGCCTGGCCGAGGTACCCGGTGCCCTCCATAGAGGACGGCTTGACCAGCGCCGGCGGCAGGATGGGGGTGAATCCCCACTCCATCGCCTTCGCCATGGCCAGGTTGATCAGCGCCAGCTCGAGCATCGCCCCTTGTCCGGTGAGGAAGTAGAAGCGAGCGCCGGAGACCTTCGCGCCGCGCGGGATGTCGATCGCGCCGAGCAATTCACCCAGCTCGAGGTGGTCCCGTGGGGTGAAGCCTTCGGCCTCGAAGTCGCGCGGGGTGCCGTGGGTCGAGACCACCACGAAGTCGTCCTCGCCACCGCGCGGGACGTCGTCGAAGACAGGGTTGGGCAGCGCCAGCATCAGCTCGTCGAACCGCGCCCCGGCTTCGGTGGCAGCAGCGTCCGCGGCCTTGACCTGCGCCGCAAGCTCCCGGGTGCGGGTGATCAGCGCCGCCTTCTCGTCGCCCTTGGCGCGCGCGACGTCCTTGCCGAGCGACTTCTGCTCGGCCCGCAACGACTCGAACGCGGCGATCGAGGAGCGTCGAGCCTCATCAGCGGCGATCAGCTCGTCGACCAGCGCGACGGACTCGCCACGCGCCTCTTGTGCGGCTCGCAGACGATCGGGTTCGGTGCGCAACAATTTCGGGTCGATCACCCGCTCAGCCTATCGGCAGGCTCCGCGCCTCCCGTTACGCTCAGGACCGTGGACAGCATCTCTCAACCCGTTGTCGTACTGCCTTCCGAGGCGGCCATCGTCTTGGTGATGACCATCTCGGAGGGCCAGGAGCAGGCCGTCCGCGCGGCCCTCGGCGACGTCACCTCGATCATCCGGGCAGTCTGTTTCCGCTACCCGGACGCCGTCACGACCTGCGTCGCCGGAATCGGCTCGCAGGCGTGGGACAGGTTGTTCCCCGGCGAACCGAAACCCAACGGTCTGCACCCTTTCGTCGAGTTGAACGGTCCGGCCCACCACGCGCCGTCCACCCCGGGCGACCTCGTCTTCCACATCCGCGGCCAGCGGTTCGACCTGTGTTTCGAACTGGCCCATCAACTGACCCTCCGACTGGACGGCCTGGCTGTGGTCGCGGACGAACTGCAGGGCTTCCGGTACTTCGACGAGCGCGACCTGCTCGGCTTCGTGGACGGCACCGAGAGCCCGACCGGGATCGAAGCCGACCGGACGGCCTATGTCGCCGACGGCCCGTTCGCCGGCAGCAGCTACCTGATCGTGCAGCGCTACCTGCACGACCTGACCAGCTGGGAACGGCTCACCGTCGAAGAACAGGAGCGGGTGATCGGACGCCACAAGCTCAGCGACATCGAGATCCCCGACGACAAGAAGGCGCCGGACTCGCACGTCGCCCTGAACAGCATCACCGCGCCGGACGGCACCGACCGCCAGATCGTCCGCGAGAACATGCCGTTCGGCTCGGTCGGCAGCGGCACGTTCGGCACTTACTTCATCGGCTACGCGGCCGACGTGACGACGATTGAAGAGATGCTGCGGCACATGTTCCTCGGCGACCCGGCCGGCAGCAATCACGACCGCATCCTCGACTTCTCCACCGCGGTCACCGGCAGCCTGTTCTTCATTCCGACCATCGACTTCCTGGACGCCCAGGGCGGCTAGTGCTGCCCGGCTGACGCACAGCACAGGAACCTCGCTGCGGCGACACCGAGTTCGACGTCCGCGGCGGCGTCCGTGATGACACAATGACGCATGCGCAGCCGTCGGCCGGGCTTGGGCCTGATCGCCACCATCGGCTTCGCTGCGGGCTTCGCGGTCTGGACGGCGCTGCTGTTCACCGGCGCGCTCACCACGCTGGATGCGGTCCAGGCGCCCGCGCCGCGCTGGCAGAACCACATCATTCAGATCGCCGCCGCGGTCGCCATCGTGTTCCATCCGGTGGTGGTGAACTGTGCGCTGGCCGGCATCGCGATCTGGGCGTTCCGGCGCCGACTGCGCAACCTGACCGTCGGCATACTGCTGGCCATCGCGCTCGGCTGGGCCGGTCACGAACTGACCCGCACCCTGATCGCCCGCCCGCGACCGCCGGACACCCTCACCGAACTGATCGGCAACAGCGGCTACTCCTACCCCTCGGGGCACATGGTCGGCATCGTGACCGCCGCCCTGGTGGTCATCGCCACCACGACCACCACCAAGCAGCCGCGCTCGGTGATCGAACTCTGGCGTTGGCTCGGCGTGGCGCTGATTCTGCTGGTGGCGTTCGACAGGTGGCTGCTGCACGCGCATTGGATCAGTGACCTGGTCGGGGGTGCGCTGTTCGGCGGGTTCACTGCCAGCCTCGCGCTCACCGTCACCCGGGTGCACATGCAGCCGGAACGTCCGACCCGGGCCGCCGTGCTGGCGGCCAAGAACCCGCGACGCTGCGCCATCGTGGTCAACCCCACCAAGATTCCCGACTGGGCGGCCTTCCGGCGGCATGTCGAGGGCGATTGTCGTGAATACGGCTGGACGCCGATGTTCCTGGAGACCACCCCCGACGATCCCGGACGCGGCATGACCCGGCGAGCTCTCGAGGCGGGCGTCGAGTTGGTAATGGCGGCCGGCGGCGACGGAACGGTGCGGGTGGTGTGTTCCGAACTCGCCGGCTCCGGCGTCCCGCTCGGCCTGTTGCCTTCGGGCACCGGCAATCTACTCGCCCGCAACCTCCGTATTCCGCTGGACGAGGCCGAGGCGCTCCGGGTGATCCTGGGCGGACGCCAGGACCGGATCGACTTGGTCGAGGTGACGATCGACGACGCCGAGCCCGAGCACATCGCGGTGATGGCCGGGATGGGCCTGGATGCACGGATCATGAGCGGCACCGACGAAGGCCTGAAGAAGGTCCTCGGACCGGCCGCCTATGTGATGGCCGCCGGCGACGCGGCCAACCTGCCGTCCTTCGACGTGACTGTGACGCTCGACGAGGGCGAGCCGATCGAGCGCCATGCCGGCCTGGTGATGGTCGGCAACGTCGGGCAGTTGCAGGGCAACGTCCAACTCCTCCCGGACGCCCAGTTCGACGACGGGCTGCTCGACCTGTTCGTCGCCTCCCCGGCGAGCGTGGCGGACTGGCTGCGGATCACCACCAGCGTG
>NZ_JAPUED010000027.1 GCF_027492755.1 Micropruina sp.
TCAGTGAGTTGTTGAACAGGAACTTGAACACGTAGGAGTAGATGATCGCCGAGATCACCATCGGAATGACGAAGATCGCGCGCAGCGGGTTGGTGAACTTGATCTTCGAGGTCAGGCCCAGCGCCAGGAAGAAGGCGATGGCGTTGACCAGGATCACGGTGACGAACGCGAACAGGAACGTGAAGCCGTAGGAGGCCAGGATGTTCTCGTCGCGGAACAGCGCGATGTAGTTACGGAATCCGATCCAGCTGAAGTCACCGAAGCCCATCGAGTTGGTGAAACTCATGGTCATGCCCTCGATGGCGGGGTAGGTGATCAGCAGGGTGAAGACGGCGATGGCGGGAAAGAGGAAGAACCAGTAGATCGGCTCGACCTGACGCCGGCGATGCACGATAGGAGCCGCGGTCGACGCCTTCTGCGTCGGTTGTTGGACTGTGGACGACATGCATGGACTCCTTTGTCAGGCCCGGAAGGCGAGTCGGGACCAGTCGCGGTCGAGCTGGGCGAGCAGCGGCTCGGGAGCTTCGCCGAGGGCGATGGACTGGAAGTAGTTGGGCGCCGGAATGGTGTTGGGGATGAACTGCGAGGCGCCCATGTAGAACTTGCCCGAGTTGTAGTAGGGCTGCATGCCGATGATGCGCTCATCGGTGACCGGCGGTGCATCTTTGGTGGTGCCGAAGCCGAGGAATTTCGCGTTGTAGGGATCCTGGATGGACGGCTGCATCAGGAACTTCAGGAACTCTCGGGCACCCTCCTTGCCGTTCGCCGCCTCCGGCACCCACAGCGACAGGTCGATGTTGACCCGCACTTTGAGGTCGTCGGCGTTGTTGGTCGCCGGGAACGGAAAGGTCCCCAGATCGAGCTGCTTGCCCACCTTGTCGAACTCGCTGAACGCCCACGGGCCCTGCAGGATCATCGCGGCGGCGCCGTTGGCGAAGGCGGTGTTGCCGTCGCCGTAGCCGCGGCTGGCGGCGTCGGAGTTGATGTACTTGGTCAGCGCGACCATCTTCTTGACCGGTTCCAGCATCGTCTTCTGGAAGGACACCTCGGAGTCGGGTCCGACGTTCACCCCGATCTCGTTCATCTTCTTGTAGAACTCGGAGATGTCGACCATGCCGCCGGCCGGGTAGTCGAACCAGCCCTGCATGATCGTCCAGGAGTCCATGAAAGTCGCGTAGAACGGGGTCACCCCCTTGCCCTTCAACGTCTCGCAGACGTTGAGCAACTGGTCCCAGGTGGTCGGCACCTCGACGCCGTTGTCGGCGAAGATCCGCTTGTTGTAGATCACCGACGCCGCCATTGCCGAATAGGGCAGCACGCTGATCCGGTTCTCGTACTGCGGATAGGCCTTGGTCAGCTCGACGATATCCGGACGGATCGTGGCGGCCTGGGGGAGATCGCCGAGATCGGACAACGCGCCCCGTTCCATGAACCGGGCCATTTCCAGGTTGTAGTTCAACATGCCCAGATCGGGCGGATTGCTGCGCACGAAGCTGGCCGACAGGTTGGTGGAGATGTCATGCAGGATGCGGTATTTGCTCTGCGAGGCCGTGAACTCCTCGGCCAGCTTGCTGAAGTAGGAGACCGCCTCCGGCTTGGATTGATAGAAGGTGATGGTTTCTTGACCACTTGCGGTGCACCCGGTCAGCCAGGGTGCCGCGGCAACCGCCCCGGCGACCCCGGCAGCGGTGAGGAACGTACGCCGCGAAGGGGACCAGGTACTGAGGGGGTTGGCGTTCGTGTCGGGAACGCCTGATGAGGGTTGAGGCACGTCGTTGTCCTTCGGGTCGTCGATGACTGCGCCGGTTCCTGTGATGACTAAATCGAACTATCGCAGGAAAATGACTGCGGGTAGGATGCCGCAAGCTCGCACCGACGGTCAAGGGGGAATGCACGCATGAGCCTTACCGCCGGCCAGTTGCGTCATCGGGCGAGCACGGCCGCGGTTCTGGAGTTCGCCTGGGACGCCGGAGCCTTCCAGGCCGACCACGTCATCGCCGCGCTCGGGCTGACCCGGTCGACCGCGCTGGCGGCGCTGGACACCCTCATCGAACTCGGCCTGATCAGCGAACTGCCCAGTGCGGGCCCGGGTGAGGGTTACCGGCTGGGGCGGCCCGCGCGCCGCTTCGAGTTGCGCGCCGAAGCCGGCGTCGTCGTCGGCGTCGACGCGGGGGAGCGCCAGTTCACGGCGTCCGTCGCCGACCTCGCCGGCGAGATCCTGGCCCGGTGCTCGATCGAGGTACGTGGCTTCTCGGATGCCGCACTGGTCAGGTTCGACGATCTCGGTCCGGCCGAGCGCCCGACAGCGGCACTGCAGGCGATCGACGGCGCGCTGGCCAAGCTCGGCCGGACCCGCGCCGATGTGATCGGCCTCGGCGTCGGCATTCCGGCACCGGTCGACGCTGATGGCGGTTCACCGTCCCACCGCGCCGGCTTCTGGCAGCACATGAACAGCGGTCTCCAGAATGTTCTCGACGTGGAGTTTCCCGCCGTCCGGGTGGAGAACGACGCGGCCCTGGCCGCAGTGGCAGAGGGCACCCTCGGCGCCGCGCGCGGCCACGACGACTTCGTCGCCATCCTGGTCGGACGCCGGTTGGGCTCCGGTGTCTTCCTCGACGGACGGCTGGTGCGTGGTGCGAACGGCGGCGTCGGCGAGCTCGAGGGCCTGCGCTACGTCCCCGGCGTGGGCAGTACCCACGGCATCGGGCCACGGGCCGAGCGATGGCTGCGCCAGGAGTTGGACGCCGGACGCATCCCCGCCGACCATCCCTGGGCGGAACTGGATCAGGCCGGCCTGACGGCGGAGGCGGTGCTCTCCGCGGCGAGGCTCGACGACCCGGTCTCGCGTCCGCTGCTGGAGGAACTCGGCGCCACGATGGGCAGGATCTGCAACGTCGTGGCCCGCTTCTACGATCCCGGCGTGATCGTCGTCTGCGGCGCGATGGCCGGCGCGCTCGCTGAGGTGATCGAGATCGCCCGGATGCAGCTGGCCGCTGATTCGGAGCTGCCGCCGCCCGAGATCGTCGCCTCGCAGTTCGGTGGCGACATCGTGTCGCTCGGCGCAGTCTCGGCGGCGCGCGAGGCGGCCGCCACGGTGGCGCTCGCGCTGTTCTCCGAGCGTTACCACCGGGAACCGCCGGCCCCCTGAGCTTGCCGTCCCCTCGGTGGACCGGGGGGACGGTTCTTTTCGTTCCACCGCTGGTCGAGCTTGTCGAGACCCTCGATGGGCGCGTCGCGGCACGTCGGCACGGCGCTTCTGGAGTGGTGTGGCATAATCACGCTCAGGACGAGCCCGCACAGCAGGCTCATTCGATCCGGCACAGTCGAGGTGACAGCTCGATGCCCGCCGACCCCACCGCGACGGCGACGACCGCGGGGGTTGGCGAGGGGCGGATCCCAGTCCACAGGCTTTGCCACCACGGTGGCTTACATCAATCGGCGCCCCCGCCGATGAAGGGGAGCACATGCTCGACAACGATTCACCCACACTCACTTCCGTCTCCGACGACGCCGTGGCGCAACCGCCGGCGCCCCGCCGGCGTCGGTCGGCCAGCCGGCCCGCCGGTCCGCGGCGCGGCCGAGCCGCGGGGGG
>NZ_JAPUED010000028.1 GCF_027492755.1 Micropruina sp.
ACGCCTTGGACAGCGACGGCGGCGCCTCGAGCAGCTGGACGCTGAGCGCCTGCTCACCGCGCTTGCCGTCGATGATGCCGAACTCGACCTTCTGGCCGCGCTTCAGGCTGGTCACGCCGGCCGGAAGCGCCGACGAACGGACGAACACGTCGTCGCCGCCGGTGTCCTTGGAGAGGAAGCCGAAGCCCTTCTCCGCGTCGTAGTAGCGCACCTTGCCTGTAGGCATGACTTTCTCCTGTTCAAACCGAATGCGGACACGCCGGAGGACGGCGTCCTGGACCGCATGGCCCAGCCTATCGAACGCCTTCGCGATGGGCATCCGGAAGCGGCCAGTCGGACCCCGGTGACTATCATGAGCCGCATGGCGAACTGGACGGACGGGCCCGAATACGCGCCGCTCGACCGGCCGGCCGCCTTCCAGACGCCGCCCGCGGCCCCGCTCGAGGTTCCGCCGGCGACGCCCAACCCGGCAGCCGGGGCACCGGTCGAGCCGCCGGCATGGCAGCCGCCACAGGCCGCGGTCGCCCCGTTGGAGGCACTGGTACCCGCCGCCGCACTGCCGGCCCGCGATCCACGTACCGAGTTCAACACGGTCACCTCGCTGGTCACCGGCGGCTCGGCCTGGGGTTCGGCGCACTCCGCCGGCGGCACGGCCCACCCGGTCTGGACGCCGGACCAGCCCCTGACCACCTCGGCTGCCGCCGCCTCGCCGCAGCCTCTCGCGACTGCCGCGGGTACGGCTGCCGCACCCCAGGGCACCGCGCAGCAGACATTGAACTTCCCGCCGCCGACGCAGCCGGCGCCCTCGTTCCCCCAGCCGGGGACGCCCGATTGGTTCGCCCCTCCCCCGCAGACCCGCTGGCAACCGCCGGATCCGGGCGTCTCGGTCGCCCAGCTGTGGAACGCCGCGACGCCCGGGGTGATCCTCACCCTGCTGGTCGGTGCGCTGATCAACCCCCTGTCGGCACCGATGCTGGTGCTGGCGGGAGTGCTCGCCGGTCGTGTGCAGTACCGCGTCGAGCAGGTCCGGCGCGGTTTCCTGTGGGCCTGCGGCTTGATCGCCGCGATCGGGATGGTCGCCCTGTTCAACGCCGATTTCGAGCTGTCCACCGCCTGGCAGGTGGTGTCCGGGTGGTCACAGGTCGCGTGCTGGATCCTGGCGATCGTCGTCCCCCTGCAGGTCGGCGCCGGCATCCGTGCTCGCGAACAGCCCCGCCGGCCGAACTGAGCGGGTGCGATGAACTCATCCTCGGGGTTGGGGCTCCCGGGACCCGGACAACCCGAATTCGACCGGCCGGCGGACGCCTCGTGGTCACCGCAGGTGCCCCCGCAGTTCAGCGGCCCGGGCGGCGCGGGGTCTGCGCCGTCCGGAAGCAGCCCCACGCCGTCGGGGCTGCCGGCCGGGGACCCTGTGCGGTCCGGGCCATGGGCACCGCCCACGTTGCCCCCGCCCAGCCCGTCCGGCCCGTCCGGCCCTGCTGGGCCCGGGCCGCGACGCAACGGCGTCCGCGGCGTCCTGATCGGGGGAACCCTGGTCGTCATGGTGGCGCTCGGGTTGCTCGCCTGGCAGTTGTTGCCGGCCACCCCCGCGGCGACGCCCACGCCGTCCGTGGCCCCGGTCACGCCGGTGGCGGTGCCGTCCGACGTCCCACCCAGCGTGGCGCGCACGCCGGAGACCCCCACGCCGACGACCAGCTCCGCCGTGACCGGCGGCAGCATCGGCCAGCACATCGGCTACCGCACCACCGACGGCGAGGCGCAGGTCACCGTGACCAAGGCCAGCTGGGTCGACAACGGTGCGCTGGCACCGACTCGGGGGTTGCTCTATCTGGTGCTCGACGTCCGGTTCGACTCGCTGAAGGGTGCGGCGGTCACCGGGCCGTTCTTCACCGCGGTCCGCGAGCCCGGCGGCACCCGTCACCTGATCACGGTCGGTGCCGCCCTGGCCGATCCGCTGGCGATGCGGACCCTGTCAGCCGGTGAGTCCAACGCCGGACAGATCGCCTTCGAGGTGGCCCGTGGACCGGTCACCTTCGAGGTGCTCGACGAATCGCTCGAACCCGTTGCCTCCGTGGAGATTCCTGGGTGATGACTGAACCGTTCCGCTCCCGCAGCTTCGTCAGCGTCGCGCCCGAGGACCGCCCGGTGCGCAGCCGTCGCGCCGTCCGGGTGGTCGTCACCGACGGCAGCCATGTGCTGATGCTGCGGGACAGCGACCCCGGCGTGCCCGGCCTGCACTGGTGGATCACCCCGGGCGGCGGCGTCGATCCCGGCGAGACACCGCTGCAGACCGCGGTGCGCGAACTGGCCGAGGAGACCGGGCTCACGGTCGAGCCGGACGCGCTGCGCGGCCCACTGATGCGGCGCTTCGTCGTCCACGGCTACAGCGACCAGGTGCTGGGCCAGGCGGAGCTGTTCTATGTGCTGCGGGTCGCCGAGCCGTTCGAGTTGGACACCTCCGGATTCACCGACGACGAGAAGGTCACCATCGCCGCCTGGGACTGGCTGCCCCTGGACGGCCTGGACGGGCTTACCGAAGCGGTCTGGCCGGTCCGGATCGGCGAACTGGTGGCACTCGAGGCTCAGCCCGAGCGGTGGCTGGAGGACCACGGTGTGGTCGAGGAGTCGACCGTGGATACCGGGGAGCTCGGCCGCCGGGTCGTCCTAGACTGGGCCAGCTCGCCGGACGAATGGGCGGGCCTCCCCGATCCCGAGAAACGATGACCTCTCCCACTGCTCCCGCCGACCACCGGTACCTCGAACGCTTCCTCTGGCTCTCGCTGGCCACCGCCGTAGTCACGGTCGGGTTGAAGGCGGCGGCGGCACTGCTCACCAACTCGGTCGGCCTGTGGTCCGACGCCCTGGAGTCGACGGTCAACCTGCTCGCCGCCGGCGTCGCCCTGTGGGCCATGCGGCTGTCGGCCAAACCCGCCGACCACAACCACGATTTCGGCCATGGCAAGGCCGAATACCTGTCGGCCGCGGTCGAGGGAACCCTGATCGTGGTGGCCGCGGCGGCGATCATCGCCGGCGCGATCAACCGGTTCGTCAACCCGGTGCCGCTGGAGAGCATCGGGCTGGGCGTGGTGTTGGCCACGCTGGCGTCCGTCGGCAACCTGGTGACCGGGCTGATCCTGATCCGGGCCGGACGCCAGCACCGCTCGATCACTCTCGAGGCGGACGGCAAGCATCTGATGACCGACGTCTGGACGTCGGTGGGCGTGCTGGCCGGAATCATCATCGTGGCGCTGACCCACATCGTCTGGCTCGATCCGCTGATCGCGCTCGGGGTGGGCGTCAACATCGTCTTCACCGGGGTCGGGCTGGTCCGGCGCTCCGTGGTCGGGCTGCTGGACGCCACCCTGCCGCCGGACGAGGTGGCGATCATCCAGCGTGCGCTGGTGCCGCTCACCGACGATCCGCGGGTCCATCTGACCGATCTGCGCACCCGGGAGTCGGGCCGGCAGCGGTTCGTCCAGGCCACCTTGACCGTGCCGGGCGAGTGGACCGTGCAGCGCAGCCACGATCTCGCCGACCGGGTCGAGGAAGAGATCGAGTCGGCGCTTCCCGGCACCGTCACGTTCGTCCACGTCGAGCCCGCGGACTAGCTCATCCCACCGGTCGCGTGCCGGATCTCGGTGTCGATCAACCTTCGCCACGAGCGCACCAGGTCGACGTCGACATAGGCCTTGTACGAGCCCTGCGGACGCGCCGGCGTCCCGATGTGGAAGGCCCGGACGCCGGCCCGCGCCAGCCACGGCACATGGTCGGGGTGCAACCCGCCGCCGGCCATGATCACACCGGCCTGCCAGGGGTCCCTGGCGCGCTGCACCAGGTCGTCCAGGCCGTGCGCGAGGCCCCGTGGCGAGCCGGCGGTGAGCACTTGATCGAGCCGGGGCAGCCGGCGCAGCAGCGCCCAGCCGCGATCGGGGAGCAGGCACGAGTCGATCGCCCGGTGGAACGTCCACGGCCAGTCGCCGTCGGCGATCAGTTCGCCGACCACCTGGCCGTCCACCTCACCCAGGCCGTTGAGGTAGCCGAGGATCATGCCGTCGGCGCCGGCGTCGGCATAGCTGGCCATCAGGCCCTTCAGCCGGGTGACCTCGCCGCCGTCGGTGCCGAAGCCGGCCCGCAGCCGCACCATCACCCGTAGTTGGATCGAGGTGGCGGCGCGCACCTTCGCCACCAGCGCCGGTTCCGGCGACAACCCGCCCTCGTCGAGGGTTCCGCACAGCTCCACCCGGTCGGCGCCGCCCGCTTCCGCGCGCTCGGCGTCCGCCGCATGGAGCGCGATCACTTCGAGCAGCCCGCTCATCCCCCCATCATGGACGGGGAGGACCCGGCCTGGTATGCCGGACACGCAGGCCGGCAAGCGGTTTCACCAACTGAACCCGGCGGTTCTCTGCAGCAGGATCAGTTCGACACCGTCCGATTCGGCCAACGGGTGCTCGACGTAGAGCGCATGAGCACGGTCCGCAGCGTTCGCCGCCACCCACGCCAAGGCGTCCGGCAGGTGTCCTCCGGTGAGGCGATATGAGGCCACGGTGTGGTTCTGCGTGAAGATCGCGCGGAACACCGGCTGGTCGTGCTCCACCGTCGCGTCGCGCTCGTCGACCAGTTCGGCGATCATCGCTCGGCCTCCATCGCCGGTGCCGACGAGTACGCCGGAGAGTCGACCGAGCCGCGGGGCATCGTCAGCGCCGCCAGCAGAGTTCCGAGTGCGACGACCGCGACCGCGACGAAGACCCAGGTGGAGGCCGACACGATGGTCGCGTAGTCCTGCTCACCGTGACCGGCGGCGATGACATTGGTGGCAATGGCGCCGAAGATCGCCACGCCGACCGCGCTGCCGGCCGAGCGGGCGAAGACGTTGATGCCGGTGACCACGCCCCGCTCGTCCCAGTCGACGGACGCCTGCGCCGCGATCAGCGACGGCGCGGCGATCCAGCCCAGTCCGAAGCCGGCGACGAAGGAGGCCGCGGCGACCGTCCAGGGGTTCGGCCATGGGCCGCTGACGGCCAGGCCGAGGCAGCCGACAACAGCGATCATGCTGCCCCACAGCACCGTCGACCGGTAACCGCGGGTCAGGTACATCCGCCCGGCGATCGAGGCGGCGAGCGGCCAGCCCAGGGTGAGTGCGGCGACCGCAGCCCCGGAGACCAGCGGCACCACGCCGAGCGCATTCTCCAGATAGGTGGGGACGAAGCTGGTGATGCCGATCAGCAACGCTCCCACGCCCAGCGACAACGCCGTGGTGGTCAGGATCAGCGGACGTCGCAGAATGGCCAGATCGAGGACGGGTTCGGTCGCCCTCCGCTCCACGAATCCGAAGCCGATCAGGGCGGCTACCCCGAGACCGAAGCTGATCAGACTGGGCAGCGACAGCCAGGCCCAGGCGTTGCCGCCCTCCAACAGGGCGAGGATGAACGCTGTCAGGCCCACCGTCAGCAGGATGGCCCCCGGGTAGTCGATGCGGTGTCTCCGCCGCTCGACCTGCTCGTGGTAGAAGCGCAGCAGCGCCCACACCGCGACCAGGCAGAGCGGAATGTTCACCCCGAAGATCCACCGCCACGAGGTGAACTGGGAGAAGATGCCGCCGAGTGCGGGACCGACCACGGAGGCGACCGCCCAGACGCTGGCGATGTAGCCCTGCACGATGGCTCGCTCCGCGACGCTGTACAGATCGCCGATGATGGTCATGCCCATCGGGGCGACCGCACCGGCACCCAGGCCCTGGACGACCCGGAACGCGATCAGCGAGGTCATGTTCCAGGCCAGCACGGCCAGCACCGAGCCGAGCAGGAACAACCCGACGCCGGTGAGGATGATCGGTTTGCGGCCGATCATGTCGGACAGCTTGGAGTAGATCGGCACCGACACCGCCTGGGCCAGCAGGTACACCGAGAACAGCCATGGGAACTGTTCGAACTCACCGAGTTCCTTCACCACCGACGGCACCGCGGTGGCCAGGATCGTCGCGTCGATGGCGATCAGACCGGTGGTCAGCATCAGCGTCAGCAGCACTCGTCCGCGATCGGAACGGAATCCGACGGACGTCCGACTCACCGCGCCGTTTCCCGTTTCACTCACCCCTGTTCCAGCCCGATCCGCCCCGCCGATATTCCCGCGCGGCTGCCAGACCCCCCGCAATCCCGCGTCCGCCCACCACGCGGTTCGCCCGCCGTCCGCCCGCCAGTGCCCTCCCTAACTATCTCTGCCCTCCCGCATGTGGGAGGGCAGAGATAGTTAGGGAGGGTTCTACCGGGGCGGGTGCTACGAACGCCGAAGGGGTCGGACGCCGAAGCGTCCGACCCCTTGGGTGCCTGTGTGGCGGGTGACTCAGAAGTCCATGCCACCCATGCCGCCGTCGCCGCCGGCCGGCATGGCCGGAGCCTTCTCCGGCTTGTCGGCGATGACCGCCTCGGTGGTGAGGAACAGCGCCGCGATGGACGCCGCGTTCTGCAGCGCGGAACGGGTCACCTTGGCCGGGTCGATGATGCCCGCACCGAGCATGTCGACGTACTCACCGGTGGCCGCGTTCAGGCCCTGGCCGGCCGGCAGGCTGCCGACCTTCTCGACCACGACGCCGCCCTCGAGGCCGGCGTTGCTGGCGATCTGCCGCAGCGGAGCGGAGCAGGCGCCGAACACGATCTGCGCGCCGACAGCCTCGTCACCAGCCAGGTCACCGAGGGAGACCTGCTTCGCGGCCTGCAGCAGGGCCACGCCGCCACCGGCGACGATGCCCTCTTCGACGGCAGCCTTGGCGTTGCGGACGGCGTCCTCGATGCGGTGCTTGCGCTCCTTCAGCTCGACCTCGGTGGCCGCGCCGACCTTGATCACGGCAACGCCGCCGGCCAGCTTGGCCAGCCGCTCCTGCAGCTTCTCGCGGTCGTAGTCGGAGTCGGAGTTCTCGATCTCCTTGCGGATCTGGCTGACCCGGCCGGCGATCTGCTCGGCGTCACCGGCGCCCTCGATGATGGTGGTCTCGTCCTTGGTGACCAGCACCGAACGAGCCCGGCCCAGCAGCTCCAGGGTGACGGCGTCCAGCTTGAGGCCGACCTCCTCGGAGATCACCTGGCCGCCGGTCAGGATGGCGATGTCGGTCAGCATGGCCTTGCGGCGGTCGCCGAAGCCCGGAGCCTTGACGGCGACCGACTTGAAGGTGCCGCGGATCTTGTTGACGATCAGGCCGGCCAGCGCCTCGCCGTCGGTGTCCTCGGCGATGACCAGCAGCGGCTTGCCCGACTGCATGACCTTCTCGAGCACCGGCAGCAGGTCCTTCAGGGAGGAGATCTTGCTGTTCGCGATCAGCACGTAGGGGTCGTCCAGGACGGCCTCCATGCGCTCGGGATCGGTGACGAAGTAGGGCGAGATGTAGCCCTTGTCGAAGCGCATGCCCTCGGTCAGCTCGAGGTCCAGCCCGAAGGTGTTGGACTCCTCGACGGTGATCACACCCTCCTTGCCGACCTTGTCCATCGCCTCGGCGATGATCTCGCCGACGGTCGGGTCGGCGGCCGAGATGGACGCGGTGGCAGCGATCTGCTCCTTGGTCTCGATCTCGGTGGCCTGGGCGGCGAGCTGCTCGACGATGGCGGCGACGGCCTTCTCGATGCCCTTCTTCAGGCCCATCGGGTTGGCGCCGGCGGTCACGTTGCGCAGGCCCTCGCGGACCATGGCCTGAGCCAGCACGGTCGCGGTGGTGGTGCCGTCACCGGCGACGTCGTCGGTCTTCTTGGCGACCTCCTTGACCAGCTCGGCGCCGATCTTCTCGAAGGGGTCCTCGAGCTCGATCTCCTTGGCGATGGAGACGCCGTCGTTGGTGATCGTGGGGGCGCCCCACTTCTTCTCCAGGACGACGTTGCGGCCCTTCGGGCCCAGCGTCACCTTGACCGCGTCGGCGAGGGTGTTCATGCCCCGCTCAAGGCCGCGGCGCGCCTCGACGTTGAATTCGATCAGTTTTGCCATGGGTACAGGCAATCCTTCTGCATCGGTGGGGCGCTCGACCCCATGGTTGGTCTGTCTGTCGGTCAGCGATCGATGCCCGCGACGGACGGCCCGGTTGGCCTCACCGAATCTGACCGGATGGCACTCTCATGGTGAGAGTGCTAATACAGTTTTAGCACTCGACCCTGCCGAGTGCAAAAGAATCACGACGCGATCTCGTCGCCCTCAGCGGCGATCGCACGATCGCCGCTGGCGAATACGGAGCTGAGCTGCGCTCGTTCTAGCCTGACGCCGTGTTCGCCAAGACATCGCGCTGGATCGCCTACCCGCTCAGCTGGCTGTTGCTGATGCTCGTACCGCTCGCCATCGACGCGATGCGCAGCTCTGCCGGCCCGGCCTCGACGACCAACCAGTTCAGCATTTCGAGCTTCATGGCCGACTACCACGCGCGCCGCAGCGGCGATCGACTGGCCATTGACGTGACCGAACGGATCACCGCCAACTTCCCGCGGCGCTACGTCAACCGCGGCATCGAACGCCGGCTGGACGCCCGCTACGGCAACGCCGACATTCAACTCTCGGGCTTCGCCGTCACCGACCCGAGCGGCAAGCGGATCCCATTCACCCGGCGCACCGAGTCCGACGGTGACATCGTGCTGCGGATCGGCAGCGCCAACACCTACGTCTACGGACGCGTCGACTACGTCATCTCGTACACCATCGGGCACGCGATGGTGCAGGCCGGCGATCGGCAGGAGATCTACCTGGACGTGAACGGCACCGGCTGGCAGCAGCGGTTCGGCCAGGTTCGAGCACGGCTCACCATGGCGCCCGATCTGGTCGGCGACCTGCTCGGCGAGCAGGCCTGCTATTACGGCCCGGCCGGGTCGACCAGCCGGTGTGCGATCGACGGCAACGGAGCGGTCGTCCAAACCGGCGTGGTCGCCCTCGAACCGCGGGCGACGATGACGATCGCCGTCGGCTTCCGCCAGGGCACCGTCGCGGACGCCGTCCCTGCCCTGCGCGGCGGCCTCGGCTGGTGGGGCATCGCAGCCATGCCGGTGGTGGCCGCTGTCCTGCTCGGGGTGGCGCTGGTGGTCCGAGCCCGTCGACTGCGTGCACTGCTGCTGCGCGACGACGTCGAGATCCGGTACACCGCACCCGACATCCAGCCGATCCTGGCCGCCGACTTCCTCGGCCTGCCCGAACGCGGCGCAGCCGCGCAACTGACCCGCCTGGTGCTGGACGGCGAGGCGACCCTGGCCAGCGAGGCTGCGCCCATCGGCACCGCTCCACGACCACGCGGACGGCTCTCCCGTCGCGAGCGGGACGCGGTCCGTGCCGATCTGCGGGTCCAGTTGCTCGATCCGGACGGCATCGACCGCAGCGTCCGCTCCATCTGCCAGTCGCTGTTCGGCGGCGGCCGGTCCATCCCGCTGGGCAATGTGCCCTCCTACGACATCGCCGCGGCGTCCCGGGAGCGCTGGCAACTGCTGCTGCGCAGCGGGCTGCGCCGCCGCTCGTGGCTGGGCACCACGCTGTTCGCGAGCGGCTACGTGGCCCTGATCGGCTTCGGCTGGGTTCAGCTGGGCCTCGGACTGAGCGGGCTGCTGTGGCCGTTCCTGGGCGCCGGGGTGCTGGCCGTGCTGCTGCTGAGCGCCTTCGTGCACTACTACCCCACTCTCGGCCGGCTCACGGCTGAGGGCCGAAGGCTCCGCGACGAGCTGGCCGGGCTGCATCGCTTCGTGACCATGGCCGAAGCGGACCGGATCGCCTGGATGCAGAACGCCGTCGATGCGCCCCGGGTCACCGGAGCGGACGACGGCAGCCTGATCGACCTGTACGAACCGCTGCTGCCCTACGCGATCATCTTCGGCGTCGAGGACACCTGGCGACAGGCGCTGGGCAACCTGTACGACCTCGTCCCGGCCCGCCCCGAGCACCCGGTGGACGTGCCGGCGGTGGCGCTGGCGATGGCCTGGTCGGACTACGCGCCCCAGTACCACCGTCGCACCCCGGAGCCGGACAGTTTCTGGGACGGGCGACCCGCCTGGGGCGAGGGCTGGGTGGCCGGTGCCGGCCGCGGACTGGGCGAGGCCCTCGACTCCTGGGCGACCTCGCGGGACGACGACCGCGGCGGCTCATGGGGCTCGGGTGGCGGCTCGTCGAGTTCATGGAGCTCCTCGTCGAGCTCGTTCAGCTCGTCCGGCTCGTCCGGCGGCGGGAGCTCCGGTGGCGGGATGGGCGGCGGCGGTGGCGGCGGCTGGTGAGCCGGAGCACACTGCCTCCATGGCATCACGGTCGCCGATCGGACGGGCGCAGTCGCGGTTGGGGCGGGCCCAGCGCATCCGCCGGGCCGGCAACCTGATCAATCTGGCCACCCCGCTCGGCCTGGCGATCGCCGCCATCGGGGGTGCGCGGCGCCGGCCGGGTCCCTACGGCTTGACGCTGGCAGAGGGCTATCGGGTGCGGTTCCCTCCCGCCGGCGCCTTCACCGTCGGCAACGTGGTGATCAGCCCGCTGACCTTCGCCACGCTGACCGCGCGCCAGCCCGAAGTGATGGAGCACGAGGACGTGCACGCCTGGCAGTACTTCTGGTGCGGGGGCCTGCCGTTCCTGCCGCTGTACCTGCTGGCGGTCGGCTGGTCATGGCTGCGGACCGGCGATCCGGCGTCGCGGAACCCGTTCGAGCGTGGCGCCGGGCTGGCCCGGGGCGGCTACCGCGAGGCACCGATCAGCAACGCCGGGCTGAAGGACCTGACGCGCCGGATTCAGACCTTGACGTGGAACCCGAGCCGCTTGGCCGAGCGCTCCCGCTGACGGGCGGCGCGCTGCCGGCGCAGCCGCTTGACGAGCAACGGGTCATGGGCCAGCGCCTCTTCGGTGTCGATCAGGTCGTTGAGCAGCTGGTAGTAGCGCGGCGCCGACAGGTCGAACCGCTCACGGATCTCGGCCTCTTTGGTGCCGTGGAACGACCACCACTGCTTCTCGAAGTCGAGGATGGCCGCGGACCGCTCACTGAGCGTTGCTGCCGGTCGGGCGACGGGGTCGGACATGCAGCCGATTCTAGGTCGAAATCACACCGCTGTCATTCAAGAAGTCCCATGGTTACCGCCCGTCCGCCTTCCGTTCTTCCGGACGCCCCGGGCATCCGCGGCGGGTCGGCTACAGTGAAGCTGCTCCGGTCGCCAAGGACGGCGTCCCCTACGCCCCACCCCTCAAGGACGACAGATGCAGCCACTCAGCGGAACCGTGCAGCGGTACGCCTGGGGCACCCACGACGCCATTCCTGCCCTTCTCGGACGCCCGACCGACGGCCAGCCGATCGCCGAATACTGGCTCGGCGCCCACAGCTCGTCACCGTCGCTGCTCGAGGGCGGCACCCTGGTCGAACACATCGCGTCCGGGCCGCGGGTGCTGGGCAAACGGTCCCGCGAGGCGTTCGGCGAACAACTGCCGTACCTGATGAAGCTGCTCTCCGCCCGCCACGCTCTGTCCCTGCAGGCGCATCCGTCGCGCGAACAGGCGATCGACGGGTTCGCCCGCGAAACCCGCGCCGGCATTCCGCTGGATTCTCCCGAGCGCACCTACAAGGACAGCTGGCCCAAGCCCGAGATCCTGATCGCGCTGGACGAGTTCCACACCCTGGCCGGCTTCCGCAATCCGCACGAGACCGCCGCCCTGTTCGCCGGGCTCGGTGTGGCCGAGGAACTCGAATCGGTGATCGGTCCGCTCACCGAACGCAAGGGCCCGGCGGCGATGGCAGAGGTCTTCCTCGACGTGCTGAGCCTCGACGAGCCGCGCCGGCGGCTGGTCAACGAGACCGTCGCCGCCGCCATGCACCATCGCGACGACGGCGGTGAGGTCGGCGAGTTCGCCCGGACAGCGCTCGAACTGGATGCCGTCTTCCCCGCCGACCCGGGCATTCTCGCGGCGCTGCTGATGAACCGGCTGCTGCTGGCGCCCGGTGAGGCGCTGTTCGTGCCGGCCGGCATGATGCACGCGCATCTGCGGGGCACCGGGGTCGAGATCATGGCCAACTCGGACAACGTGATCCGCGGCGGGCTGACCTCCAAGCACATCGACGTCTCCGAACTGGTCGCCGTGGTCGACTTCGACCCTTGGCTGCCCGAGGTGCTGTTGCCCCGGCAGACCCGCCGCGGCGTGTTCAAGTACGAGACGCCGTGCAGCGAGTTCGAGGCGTGGCAGATGTCGGTCGATTCCGAGACCGGACCGGTCCGGGTGCCGGGCCGGGGATCGGCCCGCATCCTGCTGGTCACCGAGGGACACTGCCTGCTGGACGACGGCCACTCCCGGCTGGAACTCCCCCGCGGCCGTGCCGCCTTCCTCTCCGCCGAGGAGAGGGACGTGTACGCCAGCGGCACCGCCACTCTGTACGGCACGTCGTCCGGCATCCGCTGAACCCTGACGACCACCACCCCAGACTCGACCGTCATCCCGGGCCCGTCCGTCATCCCAGACTCGACCGCCACCCCAGGCCCGACCGTCATCCCAGACTCGACCGCCACCCCAGGCCCGACCGTCATCCCGGGCTTGATCCGGGATCTCCATCGACCTGCACGCGGCCTCGGAGAGATCCCGGCGTTCGCCGGGATGACAGGGTGACAGGGGTCACGCCGGGATGACGGGAGCCGGGATGACGGGGAACCCTGACGGCGGGTACGGCACAATGGTGCCCGGCCGGTGCCCAAGCGCGGCCGTTGCCTCCGTAGCTCAGTTGGTAGAGCACCCGCCTTGTAAGCGGACGGTCGCGGGTTCGAATCCTGTCGGAGGCTCGTGTTCCCCCGCAGCCAGTGGGCCGAGATCGTCGCCCGCGATCCCGGCCATTCCCAGCGCTACATCGACCGGTTCGCGATGCTCGCGGCCCAGGGTCAGGACCTGGTCGGCGAGGCCCGGCTGGTCGACGCCATGGTCGGACGCGGGGCGGCCGTCCTGGACGCCGGCTGCGGCCCCGGACGGCACAGCGGCTACCTGCATCGCGCCGGGCACCGGGTGGTTGGCGTCGACCTCGACCCGGCGCTGATCGCCGAGGCCGAACGGGCCGAACCGGGCCCGACCTATGTCGTCGGCGACCTGACCTCCTACGAACTGCCGAGCGATGCCCCGCAGCGGTTCGACGCGATCCTGTGCGCCGGGAACGTGCTCGGCTTCCTGCACCCCGACACCCGGCGTCCGGTGCTCGCCGGATTCGCCGCCCGGTTGGCCGAGGGCGGCCGCGCCGTGGTCGGCTTCGGCGCCGGTCGGGGGTATGCCTTCGACGACTTCTTCACCGACGTCGAGGCGTCCGGGCTGGTGCGCGAGCAGACCTTCTCCACCTGGGACCTGCGGCCGTTCGCTCCCGATGCCGGCTTCGTCGTGGCGGTGCTGGGTCGAGCCTGAGTCGCCGAGGGTCCCGGGCGTCCGAAATCTGCGGGCCAGTGGGCCTGGGTATGGCGTGTCGCAGCCACCGGCGCGAACTGGACCGCACATTTCGGTCTGGCGGCGATCACCCACCCCGCCACCGAGGTCACGTAGGGTCGCAGAAACCCCTCTGACCAGGAGCCAGCATGACCAGTAGCCCCGATCAGCCCACCACGTCCCCCACCGGCGGCGCACCCGTCCAGCCCCCGATGCCGCGGCCTCCCGCACCGCAGCCGGTCTACCTGCCGCAACCACCGCGCGATCGATCGTTCCGGCGTGGCTTCGGCTTGGGCGCCGGGGCCGGGCTGGGTGCCGGCGGCGTCCTGCTCGTGCTGGGCGTGGTCGGTTCGCTGATCACCGCATTGATCTACGGTGCGGTGCTGGCGAGCGCGGCCGGGTCGTCCGGTCCGCGCGTATCGGGCCTACGGACCGTGTGGGGCTCCGAGACGGCACCGCCGGCCCAGACCGTGCTGGCGATCCCGATCGAGGGCGCCATCCAGGCCGACGGCGGCGACGGCTTCGCGCTCACCGCCTCCACCTACGGCTATGAGATCGCCCGCACCCTGGACGGCCTGTCCGCCGACGACGCGGCCGGCGTGGTGCTGCTGATGAACACTCCGGGCGGCACCATCAACGGCTCGCGCGCCATCGCGGACGCCGTCGAGCGCTACCAGGGCCGCACCGGCAAGAAGGTGGTCGCCTACGTGCAGGGCATGTCGGCCTCCGGTGGCATGTACGCGATGGCCGGCGCCGACAGGATCATCGCCGACCACGGCTCGCTGGTCGGCAGCATCGGCGTCATCTTCGGCCCGTTCGTCCGCTACAAGGACGTCGTCGGCACGTCGGGCAGCTTCATCGAATCGGGCGTCTCCACCACCGGCGGGATCACCCAGGAGTACCTCACCCAGGGCAAGGGCAAGGACTTCGGCAACCCGTTCCGCGACATGACCGCGCAAGAACGCAAGGTGATGACCGACGGCATGGCCAACGAGTACCAGGCCTTCGTCGACTGGGTGGCCAAGCATCGCAACATCCCGGCCCGGACCATCGTCGACGACCTCGGCGCCTACATCTACGACCCGAAGACGGCGATCGCCAAGAAGCTGATCGACGCCCAGTTGGGTCCGGACGAGGCGTTCCGCGACACCGTGCAGCTGATGGGCCTGGACGCCGCGACCGCCCGGATCGCCAAGCGCGCCGGCGCCAGCCCACTGGAGCAGCTACTCGGTGCCTCGTCACGCATCTACGGCTACCAGGACACCGCCCCGGCCGGCATGAAGGCGTCCAGCATCATCTGCACCGGCGCCCCGCAGCCCCTGGTGTGGCACGGCCCGGTCGCCGCATTCTGCGGCTAGGGTTTGCCGCTGGACGAGACGACCCGCTGGTCGAGCTTGTAGGCCACTGTTGGTCGAGCTTGTCCCCTGTCGCCACCGCTGGTCGAGCCTGTCGAGACCCTCCCGAGCACCGTCGGTCGAGCCTGTCGAGACCTTTGCCGGCACCGCTGGTCGAGCTTGGCGAGACCCCCTCGTCCAGGCGCATGGAGTATGGAGAGATCCTTAACCGCGGCAGCGGGTGACTTCGTAGAGGGCGATGCTGGCTGCCACGGAGGCGTTCAGCGATTCGACGTCCGAGCTGATCGGGATGGAGACCAGGACGTCGCAATTCTCACGGACGAGGCGGGCCAGGCCCTCGCCCTCGGAGCCGACGACCAGCAGGACGGGGCCGTCGACGCCGGGGATGCCGGCGACGTCCAGGTCGGCTTCACCGGCCAGGCCGGCGACCACGAAGCCGGCGTCGGCGTACTGCCGCAGGGTGCGGTTCAGGTTGGTCGCACGGGCGACCGGAACCCGGGCCGCAGCTCCGGCTGACGTCTTCCAGGTGGCGGCAGTCATCTGGGCCGAGCGACGCTCGGGGATGATCACCCCGGCGGCACCGAAGGCCGCGGCCGAGCGGATGATCGCGCCCAGGTTGCGCGGGTCGGTGATCGAGTCACAGGCCACCACCAGCGCCGGGTCGGGTGCGTCCAGTGCGTCGGCGAGCAGGTCGTCGGGGTGCAGGTACTCATACGGCGGCAGCTGCAGCGCGACGCCCTGGTGGGCGGCGCCGTGGGTGAGCCGGTCGAGTTCGGCGCGGGTGGACTGCAGCAGCGCGATGCCGTGATCGGCGGCGTAGCGCAGGATGTCGCGCAGCCGGTCGTCCCGCTCGACGCCGTCGGCGACGTAGGCGCGCTTCACCGGCAGGCCGGCCTGCAACGCCTCCAGCACCGGGTTGCGGCCGATCACCCAGTCGTCGCCCGACCGGGTCGCCGTCCGGGTCCGCCCGGCGTCGCGACCCCGGTCGCCACCGCGGCCCTGACCCGACGTGGTCTTGCCCGGATCGTTCGGTCCGCGCTTGCGGTAGGCCTTGTGGTATGGCCGATCCTCGGCCTTCGGCGTCGGACCCTTGCCCTCCAGGCCGCGCCGGACGCGACCTCCGGAGCCGGCGGTGTTGCCGCTGCCGATGCCCTTGCCGCGCTTGCGGACGGCACCCTTGCGGGCGGAATTTCCGGGCATCAGTTCTCCAAGCTCCAGCGCGGGCCGGCGGGGGTGTCCTCCACCTTCAGACCCAGGTTCTTCAGGGTGTCACGGACGGCATCGGCGGCCGGCCAGTCCTTGCGGGCGCGCGCCTGGGCACGCTGCTCGAGCAGGGCGCCGACCAGGCCGTCGACCACCGGCTTCAGGTCGTCACCGGCGGAGGCGTCCGCCCACTCGGGGGCCGCCGGATCGAGACCGAAGACGCGCAGCATCAGCCAAACCTTCAACCGCGCCGCGCGCGCCGCCTCGTGGTCGCCCGCGTCGAGCGCCAGGTTTCCGTCCTTGACTGTGCGGAACAGCGCCGCCAGCGCGGTCGGGGTCGCCAGATCATCGTCCATCGCGGCGGTGAACTCGGCGCCGATCGCGTCCAGCGGCGCGTAGGCAACCCACTCGTCGGTCAGCAGCGCCGCGGCCCGCTCCAGAAAGCCGTCGATCCGGGCCAACTGCGCCGCCGCCTCGGCCAGCGACGCGTCACTCAGCTCGATCGCCGAGCGGTAGTGCGGCCCGGCCAGCCAGAGCCGGACGGCCCGGCCGCCGTACTTGGCCACTGCCGCCGCGACGTCGGCGGTGTTGCCCAGCGACTTGGACATCTTCTCGCCGGCCATGGTGACCCAGGCGTTGTGCATCCAGTAGCGGGCGAAACCGCGTCCGGCGGCCTGGGACTGGGCCAGCTCGTTCTCGTGGTGCGGGAAGCGCAGGTCGAGGCCGCCGCCGTGGATGTCGAAGGTGTCGCCCAGATACTTGCCGGCCATCGCCGAGCATTCGATGTGCCAGCCGGGACGCCCCCGGCCCCACGGGCTCGGCCAGGATGCCGTCTCCGGCTCGCCCGGCTTGTACGCCTTCCACAGCGCGAAATCGCGCGGATCGCGTTTGCCGCGCGCGTCGGAGTCCTCGGCGGGCGCCATGTCGGACACCCGCTGCCCGGTCAGCGCCCCGTACTCCGGCCACGACCGGACATCGAAGTAGACACCCGAGCCGTCGTCGGCCGGATAGGCGTGGCCGCGCTCGATCAGCTCTGCGATCAGCTCGATCATCTCGGGAATGTGTCCGGTCGCCCGCGGCTCATAGCTGGGTGCCTGGACGCCGAGCGCCTCGAACGCCGTCCGGAAGGCCGCCTCGAACAGGTAGGCGTGCGCCCACCAGGGACGGCCCGCCTCGGCCGCCTTGGCCAGGATCTTGTCGTCGATGTCGGTCACGTTGACGACCAGCGTCACGTCGTAGCCGGTGAACTCCAACCAGCGCCGCAGCACGTCGAAGTTGACCCGGCTACGCATGTGTCCCAGGTGTGGCGCGGATTGCACGGTCGGCCCACACACGTAGATCGATACCTGTCCCGCCTCCGACGGATGGAACTCGACGATCTCGCGGCGGGCGCTGTCGTACAGGTGCAAACTCACCGGCCGATTGTAGCCAACCCCGTCAGCCCGGGCGGTTCAAACCTTGCGCCGACGCAGCGCCGCCATGTCGAGGACACCGGTCGGCTCGGGTTCCTCTTCGGCGGCCGCCTCCCAGGGATCCTCGGGCATCTCGCCCTCGTCGTCCATGAAGCCCTGCGACGGGTCGAACGGGTTGGCCAGTTGACGCGCACCCTCGGCCAGCGGACGGCTGTCCATCTCCTCGTCGGGCAGGCCCTCCAGGACGTCGTGGATGTAGCCCCAGGCGGCGTCCAGCAACGGGACGTCCCGATGCTCACGCTGCGACGCGTACCAGCGGTAGTCGAGCACCTCGTGGAAGATCTGGGCGGCGTCGCGCTTGCCGCGCAGGTGTACCGGGACGGCCTGGGTGACCGGTTCGAAGGACTGGGTCAGCCACTGGTGCGCCACCAGCGCCTCGTCGACGTGCTGCTGGTTGGTGCGGAACCGGAAGGTGTCCAGATCGTTGAGCAACCGCCGGGCCTGGTTCTCCTCGACGTCGAGGCCGGTCAGTCGCAGCAGCCGCCGGGTGTGGTGACCGGCGTCCACCACCTTGGGCTGAATGGTCACCTGCGAGCCGTCCGGCGAGGTGGTGATGTCGAGCTCGGCGACGTCGAAGCCCAGCGCGTTGAGTCGGCGGACCCGGCTTTCGATCCGGTCCAGTTCGGTGCCGGGGAACTCTTCGGCGCCGGTCAGCTCGGCCCACAGGTCGCGGTAGCGGGAGGTGATCGTCTCGACCAGCGCCAGCGGATCGAGCGACTCGTCCAGCAACTGACCGGCCTCCAGGTCGCTGAACTCGCCGAACAGGTTGGTGGTCGCGATCTGCAGGTCGTGCGCACGCTGCCCGTCGGTGAGGCTTGGGTGCATTTCGGCGGTTTCGGCGTCCACCAGGTAGGCGGCGAACTCGCCCGCGTCGCGGCGGAACAGGATGTTCGACAGCGAGACATCGAGCCAGAGGAAGCCGATCAGGTGCAGCCTCGCCAGCAACACCACCATGGCGTCCAGCAGCCGGTTCACCGTGTCCGGCCGGACGCCTTGGGAGAACAGCGAGCGATACGGCAGCGAGAAGTCCAGATGGCGGGTGATCAGCACCGGCATCAGCGGCTCACCGGCATCGTCACGGCGTCCGGTGATCACCGCCAGCGGCTCGACGACCGGGGTGTCCTCGCGGGTGAGCTCCTGCAGCATCCGGTACTCGTGGACGGCGGCTGCCTCGATGACCTCCTTGGCGGCGTACACGTCGTTGCCGACCTTGATGAACCGCACCACGTGACGCGAGATGCCGCGCGGCAGTGCGACGAGATGTTCGGTCGGCCAATCCGTCAGCGGCAGGCTCCAGGGCAAGGGGATCAGCCTGGAGTCCGGCTTCGCCGAGAGGATGCGGGGCATGCCGCACATTCTGCCAGCCGGTCAGCACTGGCCGCCTGCGCCGAGCCTCCACTATGGACGCGCACACGTGTCGTCGAACACACCGCAGACGACTTGGGGTCATCCGGATTCGTAGCTGAGTGACCGAAGGAACCGTCCCGGCGACCGAAGAAACCGTCCCCGGTGACCGGTGACCGGTGACCGGTGACCGGGGAGCGTGGAGCGGGCTCGCCAAGTTCGACCGAAGACAACGATGCCCCGGGTCGAGGACCCGGGGCATCGCTTCAGACCTGTGCTCAGTTGGAGAGCCGCTCACCGGTCTTGTTGCTGAACACGTGCAGGGCGTGACCCTCACCGGCGGTGAACCGGACGGTGGTGCCGCGCTGCGGTGGGGTGCGGCCGCTGATCCGGGCCACGATCTGAGTCGCCGACAGCTTCTCGTCGTCGCTCAGGCCGGCCAGGGTGCCGTAGGTGTAGGCGTCAGCGCCCAGCTCCTCCACGACGACCACCTCGACGGCGATGCCGTGATCCCCGAGATCGAAGTCCTCGGGGCGGATGCCGATGGTCAGGGTGTCCTCGCCCGGAGCCTTGGCCAGCACGTCACGGGCCACCGGCACCGTGTAGTCGCCTACCTCGACGCCGTTCTCGTTGACCTTGCCGCTGATCAGGTTCATCGCCGGCGAGCCGATGAAGCCCGCGACGAAGATGTTGGTCGGCTTGTCGTAAAGGGTCAGCGGGCTGTCGCACTGCTGCAACAGGCCGTCCTTCATGACCGCGACCCGGTCGCCCATGGTCATGGCCTCGACCTGGTCGTGGGTGACGTAGACGGTGGTGACGCCGAGCCGGGTCTGCAGCGCGGCGATCTGGGTGCGGGTGGAGACGCGCAGCTTGGCGTCCAGGTTCGACAGCGGCTCGTCCATCAGGAACACCTGCGGCTGCCGGACGATGGCGCGACCCATCGCGACACGCTGCCGCTGACCGCCCGAGAGCGCCTTCGGCTTGCGGTTGAGGAAGCTCTCCAAGCCCAGCAGGTGGGCGGCTTCCATGACGCGAGCGTCGCGCTCGGCCTTGGGCACGCCGGCCATCTTCAGGGCGAAGCCCATGTTGTCGCCGACGGTCATGTGCGGGTACAGCGCGTAGTTCTGGAACACCATCGCGATGTCGCGGTCCTTCGGCGGCAGGTCGGTGACGTTGCGGTCGCCGATCCAGATGGCGCCCGAGTTCACCTCTTCCAGGCCGGCGAGCATGCGCAGGGAGGTGGACTTGCCACAACCCGAGGGGCCGACCAGAACCATGAACTCGCCGTCGCCGATCTCGAGGTTGAGCTTGTCAACCGCGGGGTGATCGGATCCGGGGTAGACGCGACAGGCGTCCTTGAAACTAACTGTGGCCATGCCAATAGTCCTTTCCACGGGCAGGTACGTGCCCGACGATCCGTAGTGGAAACATGCCGCGAGGACCTGCGGCAGAGTCATCGTCGCATGGGATTCCCTTCGCCACCACCCCTTGATGAAGCTTTCGTGAAGAATTCCGGACACCCCCGCCGGATCGGGCCCGTCGGACGGCCCAGGTAGGCTCCCTGAGCGTGACGTCGCCCACCGAGCACCCGCAGCCGGATCCCGCCGAGCCCGAGGAGCATCCACGCGAGTGGTGGCAGGAGCCCGGCCTGCCCTGGAAGCACAAGCCCACCCGTGCGGATATCGCGTGCCTCAGCTGGATGGGTGCTGCGTCGCTGTACGGGCTGATCCTGCTGCCGCTGCGTCCGGTGATCCTCGGCCTGGCGCCGCAGGTGCTCGGTTCGCTGGGCTACCGCACCGGACTGGTGATGACCGGTGCGCTGGGTTCGCTCGGCGATCCCTGGTGGCCGCTGGTGACGCTGCTCGGGTCGCTGATGGCGATGAAATTCGACTGGATCTTCTGGTGGGCCGGCAGGTTGTGGGGCCACGGGCTGATCGAAGTCTGGTCGGGACGCTCCGAACGCGCCCGGCGGCGCAACAAGCGCGCCATCGCCTTCACCCACCGGTTCGAGAGCTGGGCGATCTTCCTCACCTACCTGCCGATCCCGCTGCCCGCCGCCGTGGTCTACGCGGCCCTCGGTGCGGCGGGGACGAAGCTGTCGAAGTTCCTCATCGTCAGCTTCCTGTCGTCGCTGTTCACCAGCGGGCTGTACGTCTACCTCGGCTGGTCGATCGGCGAACCGGCCGTCGCGGCGCTGGACGCCTACGGGCAGTACCTGTGGTACCTGTCGCTGGCGATCCTGGCCGGAATGCTCTTCATGGCGTTCCGCAACCGCAACCGAAAGAAGGCGCCGGGCGTCCCCGGCCCGCCGCCGGCCTGAGTCGGCGATCGGCGATCGGCGACTGAGCCGACCCGCCCGGACGCCACCCACACACCGGCTCCCTGCCGGCGTCGGGCGCCCGGACGAACTTCCGGCGATGGTGCAGAGCCGCCGGCACGATGCCCGCCGCGCCGTTGGCCGACACGATGACCCCGCGGCCGCCGGCGGCGTTCTCCTCGCCCACCGCCGGCGCATCCAGGTCGGCCCCAGGGTGCTGAGCACCCTCAGGGCATCTCCGTGCCCTGGAACTCCCGCATCGCGTCGATCAGCCAGCGACCCAGGAAGTCGGCGAACGACGAGCGGGGCAGCAGCCGGAACGCCTCGTCGGTCACCTTCCACAGGATGACCGGCACCGAACCGACGGCGGTCAGGTACGCGGTTCCCGGACGGCACACCCGCGGATGCAGGTCGAGGGCGCAGCCCTTCTCCAGCACCGCCCTCGCCGAGCGGCCCGCGAGTTCCAGGGTGGTCCGGTTGGCCGACAGGTCGACCATGGCACCCGGGTCGTCCGCGAGTGCCGCCCGGAGCGCGGTGACCAAGGTGTCCGCGCCGTCCGGGGCGATCAGCAGGAACTCGTCGGGCGATAGCCACAGCACGTGCCGGCGCCCGGTAGTGGCGATCTGGCCCGATCCGGCCGGAAGCCGGAGACCGAGCTCGTTCTCGATCCGCCCGGCGGGGTCCGATCCCGGCTGCACCCGCAGGCCCACCATCGTCACCCAGGGCACCTCCCGGAGCGACACGCCGCGGTCACCGGTGACGGTTGCGGCGGCAAAGCGTTCCGCCAGGTGCCCGGCCGGGCTCACCGGACGCAGGCCGGCCGGAATGCCCTGGGCTTCCAGGACGGCTGGTTCACCCATCGCGACGTCTCCCTTCGGGGTCGTAGAGCACGGTTTCACCGACGACCACGTCGACGAACCGGTCGTCCACGGCGGCGGTCAGCGTCTGACCGATCAGATTGCGGCCGTTCCTGATCAGCGCCAGCCCGAAGGTGCGCCCGAGCGCCACGCTGTCGTAGCTGGAGGTGACATGACCGAGCATGGGCACCTGGCCCACTCCGGCGGGGCCGGGAGCTGTCGTGTGCGCGATCACCTGGGTGCCCTCGGGCAGACGCAGGGTGCGGTCGAGGGGCAGCACCGAGACCAGGTGCTTGCGATCGGGCCGCGCCGTGTCGGCCCTGGTGAACGAGCGCTTGCCGATGAAGTCCTTCAGCTTGGAGACCGCCCAGCCCATGCCCGCGTCCTGTGGAGTCACGCTGCCGTCGGTGTCCTGACCGACGATCGGGTAGCCCTTCTCGGCGCGCAGCACGTGCATCGTCTCGGTGCCGTAGGGGGTGATCCCGAATTCCTCGCCGGCGGCGTGGATGTCCTCCCAGACCCGTTGACCGAACCAGCCGGAGACGTTCACCTCGAAGGCCAGCTCACCCGAGAACGAGATCCGGCACACCCGGGCCGGGATGCCGGAGGCCAGCACGGTCTCCCGGAACGTCATGAAACCGAACGCCTCGTTGCTGACGTCCAGGTCCGGGGCCAGCTTGGCGATCACCGCGCGCGAGGTCGGCCCGGCGACCGCGATCGTCGTCCACTGCTCGGTGACCGAGGTCATGGTGGCGTCCAACTCCGGCCATTCGGTCTGCTGCCACTCCTCCAGCCAGTCCAGGATCCGGGCGGCGCCGCCGGTGGTGGTGGTCATCAGGAAGCGGGCCTCGTCCAGCCGCAGCGTGACCCCGTCGTCGAACATCATCCCGTCGGCGGTGCACATCACGCCGTAGCGCGCCGAGCCGGGCGCCAGCTTCTTGAACGCGTTGGTGTAGATCCGGTTCAGGAACTCGCCGGCGTCCGCGCCGCGGATCTCGATCTTGCCCAGCGTCGTGGCGTCCATCATGCCGACGCCGCCGCGGACCGCGGCACACTCGCGGCGCACGGCCTGGTCCATCGTCTCGCCGTCGAGCGGGTAGTACCAGGGACGCAGCCACTGCCCGACGAGTTCGAACTCGGCGCCGTGGGCGACATGCCAGGCGTGGATGGACGTGAGCCGTGCCGGGTCGAAGAGGTCGCCCCGGTTCCGTCCGGCCAGGGCGGCGAACCCGACCGGGGCGTACGGCGGCCGGTAGGTGGTCGTCCCGACGTCGCCGGGGGACGCGCCGTCGTTCAGCGCCGCCGCGATCAGCCCGATCGCGTTCACCGCCGAGGTCTTGCCCTGGTCGTTGGCTGTGCTGATCGACGTGTACCGCTTGATGTGCTCCACGCTGCGCATGCCGGCTCCGGTGGCACGCAGCACGTCGGCGACACTCTGGTCGCGCTGCAGGTCGACGAAGCACGCGTCGAGGTCGGCGTCCGGATCGCGCACCAGCCACAGCGCCCGGGTGGTCCCCGCGGGTAGCGGGTCGTCCACGGGTTCGCCGGCCGCCGCCCGCCCTCCGTCGGCCAGGCAACCCTCGAGGGTGAGGACGCCGCGGGCCGCCCCGGCGGTCTGCTGGCCCGGCACGTCGTTGCGGGGGACGAAGGCGACCAGGCCGTCGTTCCAGTCCAGGCGGCCCTGGCGCTGGCAGTGCAGGTGCACCACCGGGCTCCAGCCGCCCGAGACCGCGACCAGGTCGCAGTCGAGGCGGCGGGGCTCGCCCACCGGCGTCCCGTCGGCGTCGATGCCGCTGAGGGTGACCGAGGTGACCCGCGGTTCGCCGGCCGTCCCGGTCACCGCGGAGCCGGTCAGCACCTCGACACCGGCCCGGCGGGCAGCCTCGCTGAGCTCCGGCCGGGCGTCCGCCACCGCCACCACCTCGACGCCGGCGTCCGCCAGCTCGGGCAGCAGCGCATAGACGCTGTCGTTCGTCGTCGCGACGACCACCCGGCTGCCGGCGGCGACCCCGTAGCGGTTCAGATAGCTGCGCACGGCGGAGGCCAGCATCACCCCGGGGCGGTCGTTGCCGGCGAACACCAGCGGACGTTCGTGCGCACCGGTGGCCACGATCACCCGTTGCGCCCGGATGTGCCACAGCCGCTGCCGGGAGACACCCGCGAACTCCGCAGCCGCGGCGTCAGCACCCAGGTGATCCGTCCGGCTCTGCAGCGCCACGACGTAGTTCGCGTCGTAGCTGCCGAACGCGTTGGTGCGGGTCAGCACGGTCACCTCGGGCGCCGCGTGCAACTCGGCCGTGACCCGGTCGAGCCATTCGCCGGCCGGCATCCCCTCGACGATCGCGTGCGGCTCGGACAGCAGCGAGCCGCCCAGCTCCGGCTGGTCATCCAGCAGGATCACCCGGTCGCCGGTGGCTGCGGCCGTCCTCGCCGCGGCCAGACCGGCCGGGCCGCCGCCGACCACCACGACCTCGGCGTGCACGTACTTCTTGTCGTAGAGCGCCGTGTCCTCGGCCGGGTCGAGCGCACCGACGCCGCTGACGTAGCGGGCCTCGAGGCCGTCGACGAGTTCCAGGATCGTCGCCGGCACCATCGGCTCGCGGGTGCTCTGCCCCGGGCGGCGGACGTCGACCAGCGCGTTCGGCTCCTCGACCCCGGCGGTCAGGATCCCGCGCGGACGACCCCGGTAGATGGACGGGCCGGTCTCGATCACGCCGGCGGCCAGCAGCGCCGACGCGAGCGTGTCGCCCGGATGGCCGGTGTAGGTGCGGCCGTCCAGGGTGAACCGCAGGGTGGCGGACCGGTCGATGCGGCCACCGGCGGGCAGCCGCCTGGAAAGCGGGTTCACAGGTCTCCTCCGGGAAGGGTCGGGCGGGGATCGCCGAGCCCGTAGACGGCCTCGATGCGGTAGCTGGCGGTGTCGCGGACGACGTTGAACCACTTGCGGCAACCGCCGGAGTGCACCCATCGTTCGGCGAACAGGCCCTTGGTGTTGCGGCGGTAGAAGAGGTAGCGGGCCCATTCCTGGTCGCTGAGGGCGTGCGGGTCCTCGGGGTAGGGCACGTGGGCCTGGCCGCCGTAGTGGTACTCGGTCTCGTCGCGCGGACCGCAGTTCGGGCATTCGATCAGGATCATGGCCGTCCCCTCTCAGTGCGCGACGCCGGCGGCGCCGTGCTCGTCGATCAACGCGCCGCTGACGAACCGGTCCAGGGCGAACGGCTCGTTCAGGGCATGGGCGGTGCCGGTGGCGATGGTGTGGGCGAAGACCCAGCCCGCGCCCGGGGTGGCCTTGAAGCCGCCGGTCCCCCAGCCGCAGTTGACGAACAGGTTCTCCACGGGCGTGGGCCCGATGATCGGGGAGGCGTCCAGGGTGACGTCGACGATGCCGCCCCAGGTGCGCAGCAGGTGTGCCCGGGCGAAGATCGGGAACAGTTCCACGGCGGCGGCCAGCTGGTGCTCGACGACGTGGAAGCCGCCGCGCTGGCCGTAGCCGTTGTAGGCGTCGATGCCGGCGCCCATCACCAGTTCGCCCTTGTGCGCCTGCGAAACGTAGACGTGCACCTGATTCGACATCACCACGGTCGGATGTACCGGCTGGAGCAGCTCGGAGACCAGCGCCTGCAGTGGGTGCGACTGGACCGGCAGGTCGAAACCGGCCAACTCGGCCAGCACGCTGGAGTGCCCGGCGGCGGCCAGGCCGACCTTCCCGGTGGCGATCCTGCCCCGGCTGGTCTCGACCCCGACCACCCGGCCCCGCTCGATCACGAACCCGGTCACCGCGCAGTTCTGGATCAGGTCGATGCCGTACTCGTCGGCCTTGCGGGCGAACGCCCAGGCGACGTGGTCGTGCTTGGCGATGCCGCCGCGCGGCTGGAAGGTGGCGCCGAGCACCGGGTAGCGGATGGTGTCGCTGATGTTGATGATCGGGCAGAGTTCCTTGACCTGCTCGGGCTCCAGCCACTCGGCGTCGATGCCGTTGAGCTTGTTGGCGCCGACCCGCCGGACGGAGTCGCGAACGTCCTGCAGGGTGTGCGCCAGGTTCATCACGCCGCGCTGGCTGAACAGGAAGTCGTACTCGAGCTCCTCGGGCAGCCCCTCCCACAGCTTCAGCGAGTGCTCGTAGATCGCCGACGACTCGTCCCACAGATAGTTGGAACGGATGATCGCCGTGTTCCGGGCCATGTTGCCGCCGGCCAGCCAACCGCGCTCGAGCACGGCCACGTTGGTGATGCCGTGGTTCTTGGCCAGGTAGTAGGCGGTGGCCAGCCCGTGCCCGCCGGCGCCGACCACGACCACGTCGTAGGACGGCTTCGGGTCCGGGTTGCGCCACAGGAAGTCCGGATGCTCCGGCAGCTGGTCGGCCATCAGTTCGCTCCGTCCCCGGGTCCGGGGTACCGCGGGAGGCGGCCGGCCGGGGCGGAGACCCGCCCGCGCCGGCTCGCGGCGGCGGACTCGCCGTGGCCGGGCTCGACTGCGGCGGTAGTGATGGCGGCCACAATGCCTCCCGATTGGTATGTGACTAATATATCAACTGGTCGTTTCGTAGTATTGTGTGCGATCGGCAGGAAAGTCAATCGATCGGATCCGGAGGGCGGCGAAGACCATGACCATCGAAGTGGTCCGACAGGACGCGGCGCCGGGCACGGCGTCCCTGGCGAACCGCGCCTACGAGGCGATCCGGCAGCGACTCATCCTGCTCGACATCCGTCCCGGCGACCCCATCAACGATGTCGCACTGGCCGCCGAACTCGGGGTCGGCCGGACGCCGGTGCGCGAGGCACTGAAGCGGCTGGAAACCGACCACCTGGTGATCTCCTACCCCAGAAGAGGAACGTTCGCCACCGCGGTCGACGTCACCGAACTGGGCGCCATCTCGGACATCCGCCGGCTGCTCGAACCGCACGCGGCCCGGCGGGCCGCGGAGAACGCGTCCCGATCGATGCGCGACCGGCTGCGGGCCCAGGCCCGGCACATCCGGGGACTGGACGTCTCCCCGGACGACCCCGAGACCTTCCTGACCGAGGACATGGCCGTCCATCGCCTGATCTACGCAGCCACCGGCAATCCTCACCTGGAGGACGTGCTGATCCGCTACGACAATCTCGCCACCCGGATCTGGTGCCTGGTGATCGAGCGGCTCCCGGATCTCGGCCAGCACATCCGGGAACACTCCGCCCTGCTCGAGGCGATCGCCGAAGGCGAGGCAGCCACCGCCGAGACCCTGACCGCCGAGCACCTCGCCCATTTCGAGGACGCCATCCGCGGCGTCCTCTGACCCCCGTCACCCCGACTCCGTCAAACCGAACGGCATCGGACTTGATCCGGATCTCGGCTACTTCAGCACGACGGTCTTGCTGCCGTGCAGGAAGACCCGGCTCTCGCAGTGCCAGCGGACGGCGTTCGACAACGCCTTGCACTCGGTGTCGCGTCCGGCGGCGACCAGGTCCTCGGGGCCGAAGGTGTGGTCCACCTCCACCACCTGCTGGGCGATGATCGGGCCCTCGTCCAGTTCGCTGTTCACGTAGTGCGCGGT
>NZ_JAPUED010000029.1:0-18816 GCF_027492755.1 Micropruina sp.
ATGCTTGGATCGAATGGGGGGCGGCGCGGGCCAGGGGTCTCGACAAGCTCGACCAGCGGGCCGTTGCGTCGCGGATTAACAGCTCGGCATAGAGACTCAGGGTGCGTCGATGTCGAGATCGCTCATTGGTTTCGGGAAAGCCGTCCGGATTTCGGGTGATAACACGAAATCAAGACATGTCTCCCGCCACCAGTCACCGATGTCGAGATCGCTGCGGAACGCCGTCCGGCTGGATGAGATCCCGGCCTCCGCCGGGACGACCGAGGTCTGATGGGTTGGAGCGAGTAACAGTCTGGACCAGCCTGCCCGACCGCCAACGCGTTGGAGAGGGTGTTGACGGGCTCGACCGAAAGAACCTCCCGGGTCAGCGGCGATGCAGGATCTGGGCGTACAGCCGGGGGCTCAGAGCCAGGATCGCTGCTGCGATGGTCTGTCGGTGGGCGCCGCCGCGCCAGAGTCGGGGGAGATCCGACCAGCGGATCAGAGCGCGCGACTCGGCGACCACCTCGGCTACCTCAGCGCCGTCCTCGCCGGCGAGCTTCGCTCGCAACGCCATGTTGGCCGCGGGGAACACCACCCCGTCATACCGGAAGCGGAGGTGTGCCCAGCGCCACGCGTCGGCCTCGCTGCCCTCGAACACGCCGGCGCCGGCGAGCAGCGTCTGCACGTGGTCGTCCTGGACGAACAGGTCATGGGTGTGCGGGCCGAAGCGTCGGGAGATGGAGGTCTCGTTGATCAGGTAGCGGTAGAGCGGCGCGTCGACCAGGGCGACCCGTTCGGCACCGAGGGCGATCCGCAGCATCGGAGCGACGTCCTCGTAGACATGCCCCTCCGGGAACGGCGCGTCGCCGAGCAGCCCGCGCCGGAACAGTTTGTTGCAGGCGTAACCGCGGGCCTCGCTGAGCAGCAACCGCCGGGCCAACTCGGCGCCGGACATGACCGGTTCGTCGAACGTGTCCTCATCGATGCTGAGCGTCTCGCCCGCCTCGTTCACCCGCGCCGTTCGGCACATGGCCAGCTGGGCGTCACATTCCAGCAGTGCCCGGCGCATGTCTTCGAGGAACTCGAGTTCGACGGTGTCGTCGGAGTCGCAGAACCAGACCAGATCGGTGTCCAGCCTGGCCAGGCCGGCATTGCGGGCGGCGGAAAGCCCGCGGTTCTCGGGTTGGGTGACCACCTCGACCGGCAGTCCGGCCTGCTGGGCAGCGGCCAGCGCCCGTTCCATGGACGCGTCCCCGCCGCGGTCATCGACCAGGATCAGCCGGTCCGGCGCGACGGTCTGCGCACCGATCGAGGCAATACAGCCGGTGATGTACTTCTCGACCCGATAGACGGGCACGACGACACCGATCGTGGGGGTCATCGCAGGCCTCCGCGGGAGCGCAGGTAGCGCAGCGGCCCGAGCAGCATGCCGAACCGTTCGGCTCGCAGCAGCTCAGCCGGGAAGTCGGACGGCAGCGCGGCGTTCTTCTTGGAGTCGGACGCGAACAGCATGTGCGCCGCCGCCGGGATGCGGGCGGCGAAGCCGGCCAAGTGCCGCGGCTGAGTCAACAACAGCTTCGCCAGCGCGGCCGTCAGCCCCACGCCGTAGCCGAAGATCTGTGCTCGCAGTTGGGCGTCGTCAGCGCGATGATGGTGCCGGACGATCGCTGCCGGGTGATACGCCACCGCGGCCCCCGACAGGTACACCCGGCGGCACAGATCGAGATCCTCGCCGGCGTGGGTGGGGGTGCCCGGGCCAAGGGCCGGGTCGAATCCGCCCAGCTCGGCGAAGGTCTGCGCCCGCAGGGCCACCACGCCCGAGCCGAACTCACCCGCCGTGTAGGGGAAGGCGGCGCCGCGGCGTCCGGGAATCGCCTCGGTGGGCGAGCCGGCTGCCCGGGCACAGGCGGTCAGCGCCGCTTCAATCGCCGGGCCGTCCGAAGGGGCCCAGTAGGTGGTGGCGTAGCCCTTGGCGAAGCCGCCGTACTCCTCGAAACGGAGTTGATCGGCGGACTCGAACCCGGCCGGCAGCACCAGCCCGGTCGCACAGCCGATGCCTGGGTGCGCGGTGAGTGCGGCGGTCAGGTGAAGCGTCCAGTCCGGATCGGGCACCGCGTCGTCGTCGGTGAAGGCGAGCAGTGTTCCGCCGGCTTGCCGGGCGCCGGCGTTGCGTGCGTGGGAGGCTCCTCGCCGCGGCTCCTCGACGATCCGCAGCCGCGGGTCGCTGATCCCGGCCAGCAAACCGGCCACCCCGCCCGAACCCGGGTCGTTGTCGACCACCAGCAGCTCATCCATCGGTCCGCGTTGACTGAGCACGGCGCGCACGGTCTCCACCAACAGCGGGTTGCGGCCGAGAGTGCAGATCACCACGCTCGCCGTCTCGGACGATGCCGGCAGGGGAGCCGTTGCTGCGCTGGCCCGTTCCCCGGTAGCCACCAACTCGGGGTCGGCGACTGCCACCGCCTCATGCCAGTCGGAGAATTCACCTGGTGCGGAATCGAACCGCACCCGTGTCTGTCCCAGCGGCCAGCCATGCCTGCGAACCAGTACCTGAACCTCAGCTACAGGTTGAGACTTGGGAGAATCCCCGCTAGTCAGATCAAGGTCAACGAGAGGAATCGGGGTGAAAGGGGCTGCTGCCGGCTCAGCGGCTTCGGTGTCACCACCGGTCACGCTCGCCACCCGACGCGCCCGCGCGGACAGATAGCCGGCGCCCGTCACCACCAGCCCGAGCAGGCAACTGCCGGCCCGGGCGAAGCCGTCCAGATCACCGGACGCCGCCTGGCGCAGGTAGCGGGCCGGCGCCTCGGTCACCAGCCGCAACGCGTGCCCGCGCTCGCTGGCCAGCGCCGCACCCGACCCCACCAGAGCGCTCAGTGCCGCCTTGGAGCGACCCTCGTTCCAGCAGCGACGGACGAAGTAGCGCAGCCTTCCGCGCGCCACGGGGACGAGGTGATCGACCACCGCCGCGGTGTCCCGGAGCACGACGCGGCCCGGCAGTTCCGCACGGATGCGGATGCCCAACTCGGTCTCCTCGCAACCGGTGGGCAGTTCGCCGGTGCGTCCGAGTCGTTCCGAGAAGCCGCCCGCGGCGTCGAAGGCGTCCCGGGCGATCGCCATGTTGGCGCCGATCGGGTTCCGGATCGGCGCACCGTCACCCGGCAGGCCGCGATAGTCGCAACCCACGACCCAGCCGAACTCGTCGGGGAACCAACGTGGTGGCGCACCTGCCTCCCAGCGTGGCTGGACCGCTCCGCCGACGGCAGCGACGTTTGCCTCGGCGAACCGCGCGCCGAGCGCATCCAGCCAGCCGGCGCGGGGGACCGCGTCGTCGTCGAGGAAGGCCACCACCGGTGCCGAACTGTGCTCGATGCCGGTGTTGCGTCCCCCGGACAGGCCGCGTCCGCCGCTGTTCGGCAGCACCTGGACGGCGGGAAGTGATCCCCAGGCGTCGCGCGCGCCGGCCAGCAGGGTCGGATTGTGATCAATCACGACGACGGCTTCGTCCCCGATGCGGAGTTGATCGACAGTCTCGGCGACAGCCTGCTCAAGAACCGGCCAACGACGCTCGTCATAGGCGCAGATCACCACGGCGACGGCGGGACGGACGGCGTCCGAGCGGGTCGAAGCGGCGGCCTCAGTGGACGGACAAGTCATTTAGGTAAGACTAACCTAAGTATCATCGGGTAAAGCTTGCGACCGCTATCCAAACCCCCTGGAGACACCCTCATGATCGTGCTGGTCACCGGTGGTGCCGGCTTCATCGGCTCCACCGTGGTCGACCGACTGTTCCGCGACCTCCCCGGCGTCCGCGTCCGGGTTCTGGACGACCTGAGCACCGGACGCCGCGAGAACCTTTCCGACACCCCGGCCGACCTCATCGTCGGCTCGATCACCGACCCCGACGTCGTCGGTTCCGCGATGGACGGGGTGAGCGCGGTCCTGCACCTGGCCGCGATCGGCAGCGTCCCGCTGTCCGTCGACGATCCCGTCCGCTGTCACCAGGTCAATGTGACCGGCACCATCGAAGTCCTCGAAGCGGCCCGAAAGGTCGACGCCCAGGTGGTCTTCGCCTCCTCCAGCGCGGTGTACGGAACCAACCCGGCGACACCGATCGCCGAGACCGACTGGACGGCGCCGCTCAGCCCGTACGCGGCCTCCAAACTGGCGGCGGAGTCGTACCTGCTGGCCTACCGGCAGAGCTACGGACTGGCCGCGCTGGCGCTCCGGTTCTTCAACGTCTACGGACCCCGGCAGAGCGCCGACCATCCCTACGCCGCGGTGATCCCCAAATTCCTGGACGCCGGACTGCGCGGCCGCCCCCTGCCGATCCATGGCGATGGCCTGCAGACTCGCGACTTCGTCCATGCCGGCACGGTGGCCCGGCTGCTGTGCCGGGCGGTTGCCGAACGCACCAGCCACTCCACGCCGGTCAACGTGGCCGGCGGCACCAGCGTGAGCCTGCTGGAGCTGGTCGACAGTGTCGCCGCGGTACTACCCGAACCCCCGCAGCTGCGCCACGAGCCGGCCCGGGTGGGCGACGTCCGCCACTCGTTGGCCGATGTCACCCGGTTGCGCGAGCTGTTCCCGGGCCTGCCTGAGGTGCCGCTCACCGAGGGCCTGGCCGCAACCGCTGCCTGGTTCCGCAGTCAGGGGATCGGCGCTCCCGTCCACGCTGACGCATGAGGCGCCCCCGGCAACGCGGACGGCTGGCGATCGCCGGCACCGCGTTGGCGACGGCTGCAGCCGCGGCGCTGCTGGTCAACGGAGCCGTCGGGTCGGCGCCGCAGATCCGCGGAGCTGCCGCAGTGCCCGCCGGCACCCGGTGCCCGGTCGGGCCGACGTGTGGGCCGCTGACCTGGCAGGACGAGTTCTCGCCCACAACGGACGGCCGGCCGAACGCCGTCAATTGGGGATTCGAGCTCGGCGCCACCGGCTGGGGCAATGCCGAGTTGCAGGAGTACACCGCCGCGCGGGCGAACTCGTTCATCGCCGACGACGGCACGCTGCGCATCGTCACCCGGCCCGGCGGAGCCGACTCGGCCTCTCCCTACACCTCCGCGCGACTGGTCAGCCGGGACCGGGTGAGCGTCGGTTACGGCTACGTCGAGGCGCGGGTGAAGCTGCCGACGCAGCCGGCGTCCGGGCTGTGGCCGGCGTTCTGGCTGCGTTCCCAGGGGGAGCCTTGGCCGGACGGCGGAGAGATCGACGTGATGGAGACGGTGAACGGCGCCTGGGGCTACTCCAGCAACATCCACGGCGGCCCGACGCACTGGGAGCAGTACCGCTGGCACTCCACCGGCACGGTCAACGATGGCGAGTGGCATCGCTTCGGGGTGCTGATCCGGCCCGAGCGTCTGGAGTTCTTCCACGACGGCCAGCGCGTCCACACCGTCACCCCGGCCGGAATGCCGGCCGGCGGGCGCTGGCCCTTCGACGTTCCCGACCGGCGCTATTACATGATCATCAACATGGCGATGGGCGGCGCCTACCCCGGAACCCCGGACGGCTCCGCCACGCTCCCAGCCACCATGCAGGTCGACTACGTCCGGTACTGGGCGCTCGCGGAATAGCTGTCACGACTCGTCATCCCGGGGCTTGCTCCGGGATCTCGGCGTGCGGCGGCAGAGCGGGAGATCCGGCGGTCGCCGGGATGACGAGGGGCCCGAGACCGTCGGTGGAGCTTGCCGAGACCCATCTTCAGCCTGTTGGCAAGGGGTTTCGACAAGCTCAACGAGCGGTCCAACCAAAAGCAACGAGGGTGGTGGCGCATTGCGCCACCACCCTCGCTCCTCAGGTCAGTTCGCCGAGGTGAACCTGCTCAGCGCACCTGGAGGACGAAGCTGACCGTTGACCCCTGCAGGGCGCGATCGCCGCTGAAGGTGACGGTGACCTTGTGCTCCATGCCCGGACGCAGCCAGGGCAGGTCGGCGCGGACGTAGTTGTCGGACGCCTTCGCGGTCACGGTCTTGCCGCTCGCGCTGATGGTCAGTTCACCGCCGTCCGGCTTGATCCAGTCCTGGGAGCCGATCTCGACCCGTACCCGTGCCGGCCTGTCGCCCTGGTTGCGGGTCACGTTGACGGTCAGCCGAGTGTGGGCCTTGCTCACCTGCTTGGCCTTCGAGGTGGCGACACCCCAGGCGCCCTTCGAGGTGGTCGCCTCGACCCGGACGCTGAGCTTGGCGCCCGCGTCGGCACCGGTCAGCCGGTACTTCTTGGACGTCGCGCCGTCGATCGCATTGCCGTCGCGCAGCCACTGGTAGCTGAAGGTGGCTTTGCTGGCGTTCTTCCAGGTACCGGCCGTCGCGGTCAGCACTTCGTGGCCCTTGGCCGTGCCCGAGATGCTGGGCAGCTTCTTGGCCTTGGGCTTCGGCAGCGCCTTGCCCACGGTGAACTTGGCTTCGACGCTGCGTCGAGCGTCGCCACTCTGCAGCGATCCGGTCAGCAGTCGCAGCGAGTGCTTACCGGCCTTGTAGGCCGGCTTGGAGCCGTATTCGCCGGTGGTCTTGCCGTTCGGCAGGACGACGGTCGTCGAGAAGGTGCCGTCCGCCTTGGCCTCGATGATCTGCCAGACGTCGCTGCCGTCGGTCTTGGTGACCTTGCCGTCGTCCAGCTTGACCGCGATCTTGGAGCCGCGCTTGCCGTCGTCGGTCTTCCAGCCCTTGCCCACGAGCGTGATCTTGCCGCCCACGGTGGCCTTGCCCTTCACGGTCACCGTGGCGCTGCCCGGGGTCGGTGTCGGGGTGGGCGTCGGAGTCGGGGTGGGCGTCGGAGTCGGGGTGGGCGTCGGAGTCGGAGTCGGGGTGGGCGTCGGGTCCGTCTTCTTGCCGACGGTGATTTCGACCTTCTCGCTGCGTCGGGCGTCGCCTTGCTTGAGGGAGCCGGTGAGGAAGCGAAGGACGTGGGCGCCGGTGGTGTAGGCGGGGTTGGAGCCGCCGGGGCCACTGGTGGTGCCGTCGGGCAGGGTGATCTTGGCGGTGAAGGTGCCGTCGGTGTTGGCGTCGATGATCTGCCAGACGTCGTTGCCGTCGGTCTTCTCGATGGCGCCGTCGTCGAGCTTGAGGGCGATCTTGGAGCCGCTCTTGCCGTCGTCGGTCTTCCATCCGGTGCCGCGCACGGTGATGGTGCCGCCGATGGTGGGGGTTCCCTCCACGGTCACGGTCGCCTTCTCCGGATCGGGATCGGGATCCGGGTCCGGATCGGGGTCACCGGTGCCCTGCGGGGTGATCTTCCACACCTTCGAACCACCCGGTGCGCGGTCGACCGCCCACGCTGTGCCGCCGGCCACGATCACGTCGTTGGGGCCGGCGCCGACCGGGATCTCGCCGATCCGCGCGCCGGTGGCGGCGTCCACGACGAGCACGCTGGAACCGCCGAAGCCGGTGCTGTAGACCAGTCCGTTCGCCGCGTCGACCGCGGTGTTCAGCTGCGAGGCCGAGCCCTTGGCGGTGTTGACCAGCGCGCCGGTCGCCAGATTGATGGTCCGGACGTCCGAACTGCCCTGGCTGGACACGTAGGCCAGGCCGCGAGAGCGGTCGACGGCCACGCCGGACGCGGTGTCGCCACCGGTGTTCGCGACGACCCTGGTGCTCTTGGTGAGCGAGTTGATCTCGACCAGCGCGCCGTTGTTCAGGTTGACCGTGTACAGCAGCGCGGTGTTCGCGTCCGCCACCAGGTCGAGCGACATCGGCGAGAAGCCCGTGGTCAGGCCCTTGAGGGTCTCGACCACCTGCAGGGTGTTGGTATCGATCTTGGTGATCTGGCCACCATTGGGATCGCTGACGTAGGCGATGTCGCGGTACGGATCGATGGCGATGTCGCGGCTGTGCCCTACGTTGCCGATGGTGGTGACCCGGTTGCCCGTGCTCTGGTCGTAGACCACCACGGCGTCCTCGCGGGTGGCGCTGGTCCAGATCCGGTTGTTCTCGTCGTCGACGGCGATGCCGTAGGCCGCTTCCGGACGCGCGGTCGCCGTGCCGGCGTCCAGGGTCCGCGGCTTGATGGTGCCGGTCACCTGCATGGTGGCCGGGTTCAGCTTGCTGATGGTCGACACGTCGGCGCGCGGCGAGCCGCTGTCCCAGTTATGGGTGGTCGAGGTGACCCAGATCACGTTGTTCTTGGCTGAATAGGCGGCCTGGTAATTGTCCTGGCCGACACTCGCGCTCTGCACGTCGAAGGTTCGATTGCCGACGGTCACCGAGGCGGCCTGGGCGAGCGGTGCTGCTGCGGCGAACGTCCCCATCACCAGACCGAGCGCGACTACACCCCCCAGTGCTCGGGGGGCCTGGCGGCGCCCACCCCCGGATGGTCGTTGGATTTGCGTGCGCACTGCTTCTCCTGTCGCTGGTTGGCATGGTCCGCCGTCCGAACCTCCCTCGGGTGGCGGCGCGGCTTAGGTTAGCATTACCTAACCATCATCGGATCGTTCTCAGAGTGTGGTGACAAGAGTGTTCAAGTTGGCCCAGGAGGCACCGTCAAAAGCGGCTGTGACTACGCCTGATCCGTGGTCCACAGCGCCGCTGTGCGATCAGCTGGACTCAGTGATCGCTCAGGTTGACGGGGCTTCTCCCGCCATTCGGGACGTCGCGGGCACGACGGTCTGCTACGCCGAGTTGGGCGCGCTATGCCAGGAGTTCGCGGCTGTCGGAGTCCAGGACGCCCCGATGGCCGTACTCGGCGGCTCGGCCCGCGCGTTGGCCCTGGCCGTCGCCGTGGTCTACGCCGGACGGCCGCTGGTGCTGCTCGATCCGCAACTGCCCACCGCTCGGCTACAGCACATCCTTCAGACCTCCGGCGCTACGTCCACGATCGTCGACGACGAGTTCCAGCCGTTGGCTGTCGAGATCGGTGCCGCGGGCATCCTGCCGGTGACCCAGCTCTGGGAGGATGGGCTGCCCTGGGCGGGCGAGGTCCGCCGGCCCGGCGGCAGTGTGCCGGCGACGATCGTGTACACGTCCGGCTCGACCGGCGCACCGAAGGGTGTGGTGCTCAGCCATGCCGCGGTGGTCAACGGCGCCGCCACCAGCCGGGAGGAGTTCGGGCTGCGGACGAGCGACGTCTGCGCCATGCTGCTGCCGCCCGCCTACGCGGCCGGCCAAGAGGTGCTGTTCATGGCGGTGCTGAACGGCTGCCTGGTGGAGAGCTTCGATCCCCGGCAACGAAGCGTCGGTGAGATCGCCGAGTGGCTCGCTGCCCGCGGCATCACCACGCTGCACTGCACGCCGTCCATGTTGCGTCACCTGAACGGCAGCCTGAGCCTGAACAGCTTCCCGGCGATTCGGCTGCTGACCACCTGCGGCGAGCCGATCCACGGCCGCGATGTGGCCGCTGCCCGGCCCTATCTGCCACACGCCGACTACGCCAACTACGTCGGCTCGTCCGAGACCGGGCACCTGAGCTTCTTCCACGTCAGTGCCGGCGAGCCGCTGCCGTCCGGGCAGATCCCGGCCGGACGGGTCACTCAGCGCAAGACGATCACTCCTGTCGGCGACGACGGCCATCCGCTGCCGGCCGGCGAGGTCGGGGTGCTGGAGGTGAGTTCGGCCTTCCTGGCGTCCGGCTACTGGGGGGAGGCCGAACGCACCGCCGCGGTCTTCGGCGAGCGTGGCGGGGAACGGACGTTCCGCACCGGCGACCGGGGCAGCGTGGTCGACGGAGTGCTGGCCCTGGCCGGCCGCAAGGACGACGCGGTGAAGATCCGCGGCTACCTGGTCGAGCCGGCTGAGGTCGAGGCTGCGCTGCGCGGCATCGAGGTGGTGCTGGACGCGGTGGTGGTCGCGGATGCCGATGCCGGACGGCTGGTCGGTTACGTGGTGCCCGACCCGGCTCGACGGACGCCGTCGCTGGCCCAATTGCGAGCCGAACTGGCTCAGCGGCTACCGGACTGGATGGTGCCGCAATCCATCGTGCTGCTGGATGCGCTGCCGCGTACCGAGCGCGGCAAGGTCGACCGGGCCGCGTTGCCGGCGCCCGCCGTCCGGTCCAACCTGACCGTGCCGACCGACCAGTGGGAGGCGCTGGTGTCGGCGGTCTGGTGCGACGTGCTGCACCTGGAGACGGTCGGACGCGACGAGAGCTTCGCCGAACTCGGCGGCGATTCGCTGGCGGTGGAGGAGATGCTGGCCGCGCTCGCCGAGGACGGCATCGACCTGCGCGGCTCCGACCTGGCCGCCGCGCCGACGCTGGCTGCCTTCGCCGTCCGCGTCCGGGAACAGTCCGGCAAGCAGGCCGCCGACCGTTCGCGGGGCGTGATGGTCACCCTGCGCGAGGGCGACGGCGTCCCCGTCTACTGCTTCTCGGGCGCCGGCGGACCGGCCTATCTGTTCACCGATCTCGCCCGCAAGCTCGACCCCAGCCATTCGGTGCATGCCTTCCAGGTGCGCGGGCTGGAGCGGCGCGCCGTTCCGGACTGGTCGGTGCGGCGGGCCGCGAAGCGCTACGCCGGGCTGATCGAGCAACGTCAGGCACCGGGCCGGGTGGTGCTGATCGGGCATTCGCTGGGTGGGCTCTTCGCGCTCGAAACCGGACGGCTGCTGCGCGAACGCGGCTATGAAGTGGCGTTCACCGTCCTGCTCGACACGCTGCTGCCCGGACGGCTCGCCCGGCTCAGCGGCGGATCGGCGCCCGAACTGCGCATTCCCGGCGGGCACAGGCAGAGCCGTCGCGAGCTCTGGCTGACCCGGCTGCAGCTGCTCGGGGCCGGCCTGTATCCGTACCGGCCGGCGGTGCGCGACCAGGTCTTCTTCCAGCACGGGCTGCGGCTCACCGAGTGGTACCGGGTGCACCCCTGGGATGGCCCGACCGAGGTGTTCCTGACCCCGGAGAACGTCGACGACCGTGCCTGGTGGCGTCATGTGCTGACCGGGGAATACCGGATTCACGAGGTGGAATGCGGCCACGTGGCGATCCTGAAGCCGCCCTACGTGGAGCGGATCGCCGAACTGGTCGGCGATGCCCTGGACGCCCGCGTTGGCTGACTGGCGGCGCACGAAAGGAGCGACCGACAGGCTGGTCGGCCTGGGCCGCTTGGAGCAGCTGGTGCTGCGCGGCGACGGCCTGACCACCACGTCGCTCGAGGTGCTGACCGGCGAACAGGTGACCGCGCGGCCGTTGCAGCACTGGGTGGTGGCGGCGACCGATGACCTGTCGGGGGCCGCGGGTGGCGCCAACCCGTACACCGGGACGGCGTCCCTGGCGGTGGCGGCCGAGTTGCGGCGGGCGCACGACGTGTTGGAACTGCTGCCGGAGGAGTCGCTGCTGGTGCGCGAGGTGCTGCTGCGCGGCGCGTCCCAGGTGTGGGCCACCTCGAGCGTGAGCTGCGTGCTCGACCGGCTGCCGGAGACCGTGATGCGCACGCTGTCCACCTCCGAGGCGCCGATCGGACGCACCCTGCACGAAGCCGGGGTGGTGACGTCGCGGAAGCTGACCGGCTGGGGACGGCGTCCGGCGGGTCGGTGGGCGAACCAACTGGCCGGCGTCCGCTCGGAAAACGAACTGATCCCGGGCCGGGAATACGTGATGACCCTGCCGCTGGACGGCCGTCCGCTGGGCTACTTCGTCGAATGGTTCTCACCGGCGCTGTTCGAGGCACCCTCTGATCCGATGGGAAGGAACCGATGAACCCGATCCAGACCGATGTCGCGATCGTCGGCGCGGGTCCGGCCGGCCTGCTGCTGGCGCGCATGCTGCAGCTGCAGGGCATCGACGCCGTGGTGCTGGAGCGCCGCTCCCGCGACTACGTGCTGGGCCGCGTCCGGGCCGGCATCATCGAACAGCCCGTCGCCGAGCTGCTGGTCGAACTGGGCGTGGGGGAGCGGATGCTCGCCGACCGGCTGGTGCACGACGGGGTCCAGCTGCAGCATCACGCCGGTGACCGGATGGTGCGCGACCGGATCGACTTCGCCGCGCTGACCGGCAAGACGGTCACCGTCTACGGGCAGCGAGAGCTCGTCCGGGACCTGATCGGGCTGCGCGAGGCGGACGGCCTGCCGCTGCGGTTCGGTGCCGAGGTGATCGGCCTCGACGGGCTGTCCGACGACCGGGTGGCGGTGCGCTACCGCGACGAGGCGGGGGAGAGCACGATCAGCGCACGGTACGTCGCCGGAGTGGACGGCGCGCACGGCATCACCGCGCAACTGTTGGACGGCGCCGAACGGCAGACCCTGCAACGCAGCTACCCCGCGGCCTGGCTAGGGGTTTTGGTGGAGGCGGCGCCGCCCAGCCATGAACTGATCTACGCACGGCACCCCGAGGGCTTCGCGCTGGCGTCCATGCGGACCCCGGAGGTGAGCCGGCTCTACCTGCAGGTGCCGGCCGGCGACACCCTGGCCGACTGGAGTTCGGACCGGATCTGGGAGCACCTGCACCGGCGGCTGGACCTGCCCGGCAGCCCGGTCAACGAGGGCCGGTTCCTGGAGTCGTCGATCACCCCGTTGCGCAGTGTGGTGCACCGCCGGATGCGGTACGGCCGGCTGCTGCTCGGCGGGGACGCCGCCCACGTCGTCCCGCCCACCGGCGCCAAGGGGCTCAACCTGGCCGTCGCCGACATGACCCAACTCTCCCGCCGGCTGGGTGGGGTTTTGCTGCGCGGCGACGAGGCGGCGCTCGACGGCTATCAAGAGAGTTGCCTGCACCGGGTTTGGCAGGTGACCCACTTCTCCTGGTGGATGACCGATCTGCTGCACCGCCTGGAATCCGACGAGTTCGGGGAGGAACTCCGCACCGAACAACTCCGCACCCTCGCCGACGGCGGCCCGCTCGCCCAGTGGTTCGCCGACAGCTATACCGGCCTCCCCCTCACCCCCTGGTCCTGACTCCCGGTGACCGGGAGAACCGTCCCCGGATGTGCGAACCGGGCGGGTCAGCGGAAGTCGCGGGAGGTGACCCGGATCTTGAGTCCGAGCGGTTCGAAGTGGTCGGCCAGCAGGTTGGTGACGCCCTCGGGGGAGCGCTCCAGCATGCCGCGGACGATCAGGGCGGACGAGTCCCGGGCGACCCGGCGGTGCCGCATCCAAACACCCTGGGAGCAGACCACGTTGATCAGGCCGTGCTCGTCCTCGAGGTTCATGAAGGTGATCCCGGACGCGGTGGACGGCCGCTGCCGGTGGGTGACCACCCCGGCCACTTCGACCCGGCGTCCGACCTCGGCGGTGCGTAGCGCGGACGACGGCAGCACCCCGCGGGCATCCAACCCCGGCCGTAGATGGGCCAACGGATGGTCGTCGGTCGAGATGCTGGTGGCCCACAGGTCATCGGCCAGGGTTTCGAACGCGGACGGCTCGGGAAACAGCGGTGGCTGCACCTCGGGCAGCGTCCCGGGCAGGAAACCCGGCTGATCGAGGGCGGCGGTGCCGGCCCGCCACAGCGCCTCACGCCGGGTCAGTCCCAGGCATTCCAACGCCCCGGACGCCGCCAGCGCCTCCAACTGCTGTGTGGTCAGCGACGTCCGGCGCACCAGATCCTCCATCGAGGTGAACATTCCGCCCTGCTCACGGGCGGTCACCACCTTCTCGGCGACCTCGGAACCGATACCGCGGACGCCGGCCAGCCCGAGCCGGACGGCGAAGTGACCGTCCCGCCGATGGGCGGCCGATTCGTCGGGGGCTTCCCGATCGAAGTCGCCGACCGGGGGTTGGCGACGCTCCAGGCAGGACGCCATCCCGGTGGGGCCAGATTGCGAGGGGTCTCGACAAGCTCGACCAGCGAGAGGCGGGTCTTGGCCAGCTCGACCGGCGGGAGGGGGCGGGTCCTGATCAGCGGGCAGGGCCTCCAGCACGGGATCCGCCCCGGACCTGGCCAGGCAGGGCCGCAGCGCGCTCACCCCGTGCCGGACGGCGTCCGCGGTCAGCGTGGCGGAGGAGTAGAACCCCATCGGCTGAGCCCGCAACAGCCCGGCCAGGAACGCCGCCGGATAGTGCAGCTTGAGCCATGAACTGGCATAGACCAGCAGCGCGAACGACAGCGAATGCGATTCGGCGAAACCGAAATTCGCGAACGCCTGAATCTGTTGGTAGATGGCTTTCGCAGCGTCTCCGGTCAACCCGTTGCGGGCCATGCCGGCATAGAGCTTCTCTCGTAGCGATTCGATCCGCTCCTCACCGCGTTTCGAACCCATCGCCCGGCGCAACAGGTCGGCGTCCTCACCGCTGCAGTCGCCGATCGCCACCGCCATCTGCATCAACTGTTCCTGGAACACCGGGACGCCCAAGGTGCGTTTCAGCGCCGGTTCCAGCTTCGGATGGGCATAGCTGATCGGTTCCCGGCCGAGTTTGCGGCGGACGAACGGATGTACCGCCCCGCCCTGGATCGGTCCTGGCCGGATCAGCGCGATCTGGACGACCAGGTCGTAGAACCGTCGGGGTTGCAGCCGCGGCAACAAACCCATCTGGGCCCGTGATTCCACTTGGAAGACGCCGATCGAATCCGCCCGGCAGAGCATGTCGTAGACAGCCTTTTCCTCTTTGGGAATCGTGGACAGTTCCCATTTCTCCCCGGTCGCGTCACGAATCAGGTTGAAGGTGTGCTGCAGTGCGGCGAGTATTCCGAGCCCGAGCAGATCGAATTTCACCAGCCCCATCCAGGCGGTGTCGTCCTTGTCCCACTGGATCACCGTGCGCTTCTCCATGCGGGCCGGCTCGATCGGCACCACCTCGCTGACCGGACGGTCGGTGAGCACCATGCCGCCGGAATGGATGCCGAGATGGCGCGGGGTCTTCAGCAGCTGATCGGCCAGCGCGACCACCTGCGGCGGAATGTCGTGGTCGTCGGCGTCGGCGAGCGGCCCCCAGCGTTCGATCTGTTTCGAGAAGGCGTCCTGTTGTCCGGGGCCGAAGCCGAGCGCACCGGCGATATCGCGCACCGCGTTCTTCGGCCGGTACTGAATGACGTTGCAGACCTGGGCCGCTCGCTCGCGTCCGTACTTGTCGTAGACGTACTGGATGACCTTCTCGCGCCGATCGGAGTCGAAATCCACGTCGATGTCCGGCTCTTCGTCGCGCAGTGCCGACAGAAAGCGTTCGAACGGCAACTGGTAGGCGATGCTGTCCACCGCGGTGATGCCGAGCAGGTAGCACACCGCACTGTTCGCCGCCGACCCCCGGCCCTGGCAGAGAATTCCCTCACTCCGGGCATAGGCGACGATGTCCCAGACGATCAGGAAATAGCCCGGAAAGTCCTTTGCTTCGATGACCGCCAGTTCACGTTCGATCCGTTCGGCATCGGACGGGCTCAGGTCCGGATACTTCTCCGGCACCGCCTGCCACACCAGTTGCCGCAAATAGCTCATCGGCGTGTGCCCGGCCGGAACCTGCTGGCGGGGCAGCGCAGGCTTGGCCCTGCGCAGCGGAAAAGCGAGCTCGTCGGCCAAGGTGACGCTGTATTCCACCGCACCGGGATAGCGCCGGAACCGCCGCCGCATCTCGGCGCCGGACCGGACGAACGCGGTACCGGCGGCCGGCAGATAGCCGTCGAGCTGATCGAGGCTGCGATTGGCCCGGACGGCGGCCATCGCCTGGGCCAGCAACTGATCCTGCGGCCGGGCGTAGTGGACGTTGCCGGTGGCGACCACTGGCAATCCGCGCTCGGCGGCCAGCGCGGCCAGAACGTCGTTGTGCGTCGAATCCAGCGGCATTCCGTGATCGGTCAGTTCCACGGTCACCGCGTCCCGGCCGAACAGCGCCACCAACTCGTCCAAGGCTTTGCCGGCCGCTTCTGCGTCACCGTCGGCCAGCGCTCGCCGGACGGCGCCCTTGCGGCAGCCGGTGAGAATCGCCCAATGCCCGCCGGCCCGCTCGGCGAGCCGCTCCAACCGGTAGCGGGGACGGCCCTTCTCGGCGCCGGCCAACTGGGCCTCGGTGATCGCCGCGGCGAGCCGGTGGTAGCCCTCCTCGCGCCGCGCCAGCACCAGCAGATGTGTTCCGGCCGGGTCGGGGCGTCCGTTCTGCGGGGCCGGCAGGTCCAGCGAGAGTTCCGCCCCGAACACCGTCCGCACCTCGGTGGCTTCGGCGGCCTCGGCGAACCGGACCACCCCGTAGAAACCGTCGTGATCGGTCAGTGCCATCGCGTGCAGGCCGAGCCGTTCCGCCTGTTCGATCAACGCCGCCGGGCCGGAGGCGCCGTCCAGGAAGGAGAACGACGAGTGGGCGTGCAACTCGGCATAGGGCACCGCGTCCGTGGGTCGCTGAATCGGCGGACGCTGATAGGGCCCGCGCTTCCACGAGAACGGGGCGTCGTCGCGAGCCACCCTGCGGCCGCTCAGCGTTCCCTCCAGCTGCCGCCAGGTGACCGCCGGATTGTCGAACCCCATCGTGCGCCTCCTCCTTTGTCACTGGTCGCTGCATCGCTGGTTGAGCTTGTCGAAACCCCTTACCAGCGCCCACATCAGGTCTCGACAAGCTCGACCAACGAGCGCCTAGTCGTACCTTCCCTCGGCCCACCAGGCGCCCTGCTCGAGCACCAGCAGCCAGGCGGTCTGCTCGGCGTCGACGACCTGGAAGCGGTGCGCGGACCGGCTGCGGGCGGCGTCCCAACCCCGCTCGCCGATCGGCCACGGGCCCGCCCAGGCCTCGATCGGACGCCGTCGCGCACCCTCCACCAGCACCGCCGGCTCAGCCGACGGCTCGCCCCGCTCGCTCACCGTGACCGCGGCGTCCGCGGCGTCCAGGACGGTCACCTGATGCCGTTGCGGGAAGACCGTCGCCGGGGCCGGTGCCGGCAGCGACCCCGGCCAGGGCTCGGCCCGGGAACTGGCCGGCACCACCCGTTCGCCCCAGGGCACCAGCTGTTGCCGCTCGGCCAGCCAGCGGCCGCCGGCGACCACCGGGATGACCACGCCCTCATGACCCAGCATCGCCTGGACCCGGGAGAGCGCGTGGTGCATCCGCTCGTCCACCCCGGCGCCGAACAACCCCGGCTCATGGTGGGCGGCATCGTCGACCGCCACCGGCTCCAACCGGACGGTGGTGATCCCGCCGCGCAACCCGTCGCTGCCGGCCAACTGCCAACGCACCCGGTCGACCACCGCGGCGGCGTCGAAGGCCGCCGGATGCAGCCATATCCGCTCACTGATCCGGCCATCGGAATCGGTGCAGCTGACCCGCAACTCGGTGCACACCAGCCGGTGCGTGCTCAGCGCGGCGATGAACTCGTCCGCGGCGGCGCGCACCGAGAAGGCCACCTGGTCGACCAACTCCAGTGGTGGTTCGAAACTCGCCTCTCGGATCAGTTCGGGCGGAGGTTTCCGCGGAATCAGAGACTGGGAATCCCGTCCGCCGGCCAGTGCGTGCAACCGGGCGCCGTAGCCGCCCAACCGTTCCCGGACGGCACCGGCCTCCAAGCCGGCGAAGCTGCCCAAGGTGCGGACGCCGAGCCGCCGCAGCAGCACGGTCAGCGACTCGTCGCCCAGCACCGTCACCGGTAGTGGTGACAGGAATGCGGCCGCCTGACCCGACGGGACGACCCTGACCCGGTCCGGGGGAGTGGCCAGCCGGGCGGCCTGCTCGGCGGTGAACAACCCGTCCGCCACCCCCACCCGCGGGTCACGGAACCCGATCTCGCTCAGCACGTCGAGCAGCACCTCGGACGCCATCGACTCGCCGCCGTAGTAGCGGGCGATGCCGCGCGCGGGAATCGCGCACAACCCGGCACGGACGCTGTGGAAGCCGGGTGCGACCAGTTCCAGCCGGTCCAGCACGGTGCTGAAAAGCCGATCGTCACGGCCGGGATCGGCTGCTGCCACGACCAGCCCGGGACACCGGGCCTGGGCTTCCCGGCGCCGCATCCCTTCGGCCACTCCGTCGGCGCGGGCGACCGGCGAGCAGGCAAGAACTTTTCCGGTCTCCATGATCGCCACCGGATCCTCTGCCGATGCGTCCCCCTCGGCCCGTTGCCAGGCGGTCACCGGCCAGTCCGGGAACCAGATCACCAGGCAGCGCCGGGGCTCCGGCCCGGTCATCAGCCCACCACCCGCAGCGGCTCACGAGCCTCGGATCGAGTCGCCTCATGCGAATCGGACGGCGTAGGCGCCGGCGACAACCCACCGGAGGCGTCCGGCAGCGCCACTCGGGCCTGCCGGGGAGCCGGCGATCGCTTCGAGGTCACGGTGACCAGAACATCGCGCGAGGTCAGGTAGCCGTGCCCCGCTCCGACCCCCGACCAGTGCGGTGCCGACATGCTCAGGGTCGCCTCGACCCGCGGCCAGGCGCCGGCAACCAGCAGCGCCGTCCCACTGCTGCGCAGCCGGGCGGACAGCCGGCCGGCGTCGGCCTCCCGCACCCGGTTCCCGGGACGAACCGCGACCACCGGCAGCACCTCGGCCAGGGCCGCGGTGATGGCGAACCAGCGCTCGCCCGGACGCGGCACCAGCGCCACCCGGTCGAGATTCAGTCCGGCCTGTTCGGCGGCCTCGATGCCGAGTTCGGGCAGGCCGATCACCCCGCACCAGGTGCCCGCCCGGGAGGGTTCCGCCAGCAGCGTCAACAGCAGCAGACCGGGGGACACCGAGTACGCCGAACCGGGTAGCAGCCCGCCGCCCGGCAACAATCCGGACAGCGCCGGCGGTACCGGTAGTGCCCGATCGCTGCGGGCACCGGCCCAGCGGACGTCGCTCTGCACCCGACGGACGCTCTCCAGGCGGGCGTCCGCGTCCAGCGAAGAGGCGGCACCGATTGGCATAGGACGATGATCGAACGAATGTTCGAATACGTCAAGACGGCGAGGCGGACCGATGTCGGTCTCCGCTGGTTGAGCTTGTCGAAACCCGTTGTCGGGGAATGATCGGCAGCTCCCCAACCGAATCGATCCCGATCGGGCACCCCAGACCGTGCCCGATGGGGATCG
>NZ_JAPUED010000029.1:18826-20529 GCF_027492755.1 Micropruina sp.
GGCGCGTCGGTCGCGGTTTCCCCACCCGGTGTGCGCGGTCGCCCGCCCCACCCCCCCCCCCCCCCCCCCCCCCTCGCCCCACCCGGCCCGGCGCCCGATCTGGATCGATTCCAGGAAAGGTGAGGTGCTAGATCAGCCAGCGGTTGCCGCGAACCAGCGGCAGGTTACGCCAGGCGTTCCCCAGCCCGAGATAGCGGCCCGAGTCGAAGGCCAGCACCGACAGTGCGGCGGTCGCATAGAACAGGTGCTGGTCGAGGAACGGGTTGTACTCCAGCGGCAGTGAGGCGAACCAGAGGTTGAGCATCAGCACCCCGCCGCCGATCGCGGCGATCCGGGTGCCGACACCGAGCAGCAGCGCCAGCCCGGCGCCGACGGTGGCCAACAGGAACAGCGCGTCGGCCACCGGATTCCCGGCGAGAGGCTTGAGCAGCGCCGCGGCGAGCGCGTCGTCCTGCAGTCCGTGGAGCAGGAAGCCCTTCGTCGGGGAGACCCCGGCGAGAACGGACTGCTCCGGTGAGGTGGCGAAGCCGAGGCCGAACACCTTGTCGATCCCCGACCAGAACAGCGCCCAGCCGAAGCCCAGGCGCAGCATGCCGAGGCTGACCTGCTGCAGCGGAAGGAGTGTGGACGTCGAATTCGAGGGCGGGGCGTGGGATTCGGAACGGTTGAGAGAGGTTGTGGACATGGGGGTCTCCTGAGATGAGGGAATGAAGGCCACGCATGCCTGAATGGGCAGCATAAGGACGGCCAGAGAGAGTGCCTCGTCTCGCAACCCGCGGGGACGCCGACGATCCCGGACGCCGTGGTTCGGCGTCCGTTGCCTGACCGCCGGCCGCTCCCACGGGGTTGCCCAGGGAGTGGCCGGCGAGTCGTGGACTAGCCTGCGACCCGGTGTGGGCTGCGGAAGGCGGGGACGCCACTCGGCCGCTGCACCGGCCTGGTGGAGAAGCGGGCGGTGGCACCGAGGTGCCGGGTGCCCGAACGGAGGATCCGCAGCCGGCGGAACTCGGCATCGATCGTCCGCAGCACCCGCATGCCGTCGGGCAGCGCCCGCAGGTTGGAGGTGCCGTGGATCCGGTCGTGCTCGTAGCTGGGGATCTCCAGAATGGTCAGCCGGGCGGCGGCGGCCCGGCAGTTCAACAGGGTCTCGATCTCGAATCCGTCGCCCCAGCGAGTGCCGCCGGCCTCGGGGTCGGGAAGGTCGAACACGTCCAGCACGTCGCGCCAGAACGCGTTGTAGCCGTAGCAGAGATCGGTGTAGCGGGTACGGAACAGGGTGTTGACCAAACCGGTCAGAGCACGGTTGCCCAATGCCCGGGTGGCGGTCAGGTCGGCGGAGCCGCCGCCGTGCAGCATGCGACTGCCCTTGACGAAATCAGCTCCGCTGAGCAGCGCGGCGACCATCAGGGGGATCTCCCGGGCGTCGGCCGAGCCGTCGGCGTCGAACATCACCACGATGTCGCCGGTCGCTGCCGCGAACCCGCAGGCCAGGGCGTTCCCCTTGCCTGTGCGGGTCTGTTGCATGACGCGCACCGACGGCATCACCCGTTGGGCGGTCTCCACGGTGCCATCGGTCGACCCCCCGTCGACGATGATCACCTCGTGCGCGTCCGGCAGGGTGGGCAGGACCCGTTCGAGGTTGGGTGCCTCATTGAAGGTCGGCACGATGATGCTGACCCGAGGGTGGGTGGGAACGGTGCGTA
>NZ_JAPUED010000029.1:20629-27438 GCF_027492755.1 Micropruina sp.
TCATTGAAGGTCGGCACGATGATGCTGACCCGAGGGTGGGTGGGAACGGTGCGTAGTGACATGAGCGACTTCCCCCGAAGCGTTTCTAGGTAGATATTCAGCTGACTAAGGCTTGCCTTACCTAAGTTACATCAGACTTGAGTCGTACTGGCAAGCAACCGCTCTCTGATATGGACGCCCCTCAGCTACTGCCGGGGTCGCTGGTCGCCCTTGTCAGCGCGACTTGACCGGGTCGCGCTGACAAGGGGTTGAGCCAGACTCAGCCAGCGACAAACTCAGGCAAGCTCGAGTTGCAGTCCGGCCGAGCGCAACGGCTCGGCGAGCGCTTCGGCGTCACCGACCACCACCAGGCTCAGGTCATTGAGCGGCAGATGCCGTTCGAGCGCCTCGGTCGCCGCCTCCGGTGTGACCTGGCGCAGTGCCGCCGAATGGGTGTTGACGAAGCCCGTGTCGAGGCCCGCCTCCACCAGGGCGGCCGCCTGATCGGCGATTCCGGACGCCGTGGCGCACCGCAGCGGCGCGATCCCGACCAGGAAGTTGACCGCATCGGTGAGTTCGGTGTCAGTGATCCGCCGGTCGCCGTCCACCCGCAACAGCTCGGACGCCTCGGCGATCGCGGCCGCAGCGACTTCGGTCCGGAACGACGCGTGCATCGCCAGCAGACCACCCGAGCGGGCGGGACTGTTGGCCAGCTGGACCCCGTAGGTGTAGCCGCGTTCCTCGCGCAGCACCCGGTTGAGCCGGCTCAGGAAGCCACCACCCAATACGAAACCACCCAGCCGCAGTGCGGCGTAGTCGGGATGCCGGCGGTCGATCCCGAATCGGCCGAGCCGGACGTCGGCCTGGACCGCACCCGGACGATCGATCAGCAGTGCCCGGGCCGGCGCCGATCGCGGCACCTCATGGCTGATCGGCACCGTCGGTTGCCGCCAGTCGCCGAACGCAGCCACGACGGCGGGCAGTGGATCCTCGCCGCCGAAGTCGCCGGCCAGCACCAGCGTGCCGCGCTCGGGGCCGTAGTGGGCCTGGTGCTGCGCTCGGACATCGTCGGCGGTGATCGCGCCGACACCGGTCGCGTCGCCGGACGCGGAACGAGCCGCCCGGTACTCGGAGTCGATGACGCCGGCGCGGAAGGCGATCGCCCCGCGGTGGCTCGGATGGGCCTCTTCCTGCGCCAACTCGGCCAGCCGCAACTCGACATGACGGCGCACATCGGCGTCGGCCAGTTGTGGCTCGCGGACAGCTTCGGCGAACAGCGGAAGTGCGGTGCCGAACCGGGTGCTCGGCACTTCGAGGCTGAGGTGCGCGGCGGCGTAGCCGGTGCCGCCGGCGAGCACCGCGCCACAGCCCTCCAGTTCGTCGGCGAAATCGGTGCCCGGATGGCTGGCGGTGCCCTCGTCCAGGCAGCGCTGCAGAATCGCCGACACGCCCTCCCGATCCCGGGGCTCGGCCGACAACGGCAACTCGAGTACCAACGTGGCGTTGATCAGGTGCTGGCCCGGGCGCTGGAAGATCAGCACCCGCAGGCCGTTGTCCAGCTGCGCCGTCCGAGGCGACGGGAAGTCCCAGACCGGCGGTGCCGGCACGACCGGGCGTTTCATGCGGACTCCTTCCGGTAGCTCAGCACCGCGCGCTGCTCGGGCTGCAGATAGCGCCGCGCCGCGTCGGCGACCTCCGCCACGGTGAGGCTGCGCACCTCGTCCAGGCGGCGGTTCACCACCTCGGGATCGCCGTACAGGGTGGCGTAGCAGCCGATCAGGTCGGCGCGGCTGTCGAATCTGCCCAGCTGGTCGAGCCATTCCCGCTCGAACTGCGCCTTGGCTCGGTCCACCTCGACAGCGGACGGGCCGTCGGCCAGGAAGCGGTTCACCTCCTCGATGATCGCCGCCTCCAACTGTTCGGCCCGGACGCCGGCCAGCGCCCGGGCCTGCGCGAAGCCGATGCTGTTCCCGCCGATCAGCCCCAGCGTGGAGGCCCCGGCGCCTTCAGCGATCAGATCGGTGCGGACCAGCCGTCGATGCAGCCGGGAGGTCTGTCCGTCACCGAGGACCGCCAAAGCCAGGTCGACGGCGGCGAACTCGCGGGTGTCCCTGGCCGGCAGCCGCCAAGTGGCGTAGCTGGCGTCGGTCGGTACATCTGCGGTGACCTCGGTGCGCGGGATCCCGGTCAGCGGTGGCAACGGTTCGGCCACCGGACGCGCCTGTCGAAGACTGGACGGCACCCCGCCCAGGTAGCGCGCGGCGCGGGCCACCGCGTCGTCCACGGTGACGTCGCCGACGATGGTGAGGACGGCGTTGCCGGGTGCGTAGTGCGTCGCGAAGAAGGCGCGCACGTCGTCCAGGTCGGCGGCGGCGAGGTCGTCCATCGACCCGATCGTGGGGTGGCTGTAGGGATGCCCCTCGGGAAAGGTCAGTCCGATGAGATGGATCAGCACATCGCCGTAGGGCACGTTGTCGTAGCGCTGCCGCTTCTCTTCGAGGACCACCGCACGCTGGTTGTCGAGGGTCTCCTGGGTGAGTTCGAGACTGGCCAGCCGGTCGGCCTCCAGCCACAGCGCCAGGTCGAGGGCGTGCGTCGGCACCGTCTCGAAGTAGTTCGTGCGGTCGAACCAGGTGGTGGCGTTGGCCGACCCGCCGACGCTCTGCACGATGGCCAGATGCTCACCGGACGCCACGTTCGCCGAACCCTCGAACATCAGGTGTTCGAAGAGGTGCGCCAGCCCGGTGCGTCCCGGCTGCTCGTCGCGCGAGCCGACGTCGAACCACAGATTCACCGCGACGACCGGCACGGTCGGGTCATGGTTGACCACCACCCGCAGGCCGTTGTCCAGGACGGTGGAGTGCAGGGCGAAGCGCACAGCAGTGGACATGTGGGCCATCGAACCACACCGCCCGGACAACGGCCGGTAGGCGCGAGAGCGCCGATCGTTGGTCGAGCTTGTCGAGACCGTGCTCACAAGGGCGTTTCGACAGGTTGAACCAACGGTGGTCTGTTCACGTCATCCCGGGCTCTCAGGGCGGGAAAGATCCCGGATCAAGTCCGGAATGACGAGGGAGCGGCTTTGATCAGCGCTTCCTCAGCCGATCGGGCGCCGAGGCGGTCGCAGCAGCAGCGTCAGGCCCATCACGATGATCGAGCCCGCCATCATCGGCAGCATCGCGGAAAGACCCCGCTCCAAGGCCAACGACTCGGGCGAGGGTAGTGATCCGGAGCCCCCACCGGGTCCGTGCGGTCCGGGCAGTGGTGCAGCGGACGGCGTGCCCTGCGGCAACTCGGGCGACTGCGTCGCCACGGCCGGCGTTCTGACCGACCCGCTCGTCGTCAGCGAGGGCAGCGAGCCTCCCGGTAATCGGGGGCTGCCCACCGGCGTCGCAGTCGAGGGCGTGGGTACCGCCGGCGTCCGGCTCGGCGAGCCACTCGGTGTGGGGCTGGGGGTACCCGACGGCCCCGGCTCCGTGGAGGGATCGTTGGGCGGTGTGGTCGGCAGCTCGACGGTGGGAAGCAGGGTCGGGACCAGCGTCGGCGGGGGGAGCGGCGGTGCCTTGATCGGCGGGGGGAGCGGCGGCGCCTTGATCGGTGCGGACTGGGTCGGCCGCGGCTGGTCACTGCTGGGTTCCGGTCGGGGGGCGGGGCTGTCGCTGGGCTCCGGAGGCTTCGGTTCGGAGGGCTCGGTGCTCGGGCCCGCGGATCGGCCGGGCTTCGGGTCATCGGGGACGGTTGCGGAGGGCCGCGGGCTGGCTTCACAGCTCGGCGCGCAGGGCTCGTCGCTGGGGTCGGCGAAGGCCATCGGCGCCGCGAGCAGGGTCGCGGCCAGCACCGCCGCCACTCCCCATCCGGCGGCGCGCGACCATCGGCCGAGCAGACCCCTCATGTAACCCCCCAAGGCTCACTAAGTTTCAGAGTACTCAGCAGATCCTCGGCTTGTCTTCATGATCATTTCGGGTTTCATCGATCCGGACGACGAATTTTTGTCGGCGAACGCTCGGTCAGCCCCAGCGAAATGCCACTGTCGGCCCCTGCGAACGCTCCCGTCAGGTCGGCTGAGCGCCCCTGTCATCCAAGTGAACGCCTCCGTCATCCCGGCGAGTGACGGGATCTCCGACCCCCAGGCGATCAGCCTTCGTCCGGACGCGGCAGCGGCACCGATTCGTCGCGCAGGGCGTCCAGGTTCTCGGGCGTGGCGCCGACCAGGAGTCGTAGGGAATCCGCGGCGTCCCAGTCGTTGAGGTGCAGCCCGGCGACCACCGTGCCGCCCCGCACCCAGAGTGCGACCAGGGTGAGGTTGGCCCGGTCGCCGCGCACGATCAGCTCGTCGTAGCCGCGGCGTCCGACATGACCGAGGTACTCCATGCCCAGGTCGTACTGGTCGCTGAAGAAGTAGGGCTGCCGGGTGTATGGCGTGGTGTCGCCGAGCACCGAACCGGCGACGTGCTTGCCCTGCTCGATGGCGTTGTCCCAGTGTTCGACCCGAATCCGGCCCAGGCTCGGATGGTCGTGGTTCGCCACGTCACCGGCCGCGAACACCGCCGGATCGGCGGTCGCCAGCCGTGCGTCGACCAGGATTCCGTTGTCGGTGGCGAGCCCGGAGTGAGCCGCCAGTCCGTCGTCGGGTACCGCACCGACCCCGGCGACGATCAGGTCGGGCCGCACCCGGGTGCCGTCGGAGAGCAGCACCTCGGCGCCCTCCACCCGATCCACGCTCGTGCTGAGCCGCAGATCGACGCCGTGGCTGCGGTGCAGCTCGGCGAACAGCGGCGCCAACTCGGGGCCCAACACCCCCAGCAGTGGCCAGGCGGCGGTCTCGGCGATGGTCACCTCGCCACCCGCCTGACGGGCCGCGGCCGCGATCTCCAGGCCGATCCAGCCGGCGCCGACGAGCAGCAGGTGCCCGGCCAACTCCTTCTTCAGGGCCAGCGAATCGTCCAGGGTGCGCAGGGAGCGGACCGGAATGGAACCGGCCTCCAGCGCTGGCAGCCGTCGCGGCGTCGAGCCGGTGGTCAGGATCAACCGGTCGTAGGGCAGTTCCTCCGAACCCAGCAGAACCTGCTTGCGGTCACGGTCCAGACCGGTGGCCCGGGTGCCGAGCCGCAGCGTCACCTGGTGCTCGTCGTACCAGGCGCGGTCGTGGACGAAGACCGAGTCGGGCTCGTCCGATCCGAGCAGCAGTCCCTTGGACAGCGGGGGTCGCTCATAGGGCAGGTGTGGCTCCGCGCCGACGAGGGTGAGGTCACCGGTGTATCCGCGGTCCCGCAGTTCGGCGACGGCGTTGGCGGCGGCCAGCCCGCCTCCGATCACGACGATGTTCATCATTGGCTCCTGGCGAGTGAGAGGAATTCCGCACGGCTACGGGCATCATCGCGCAGCCGTCCGAACAGTGCGGAGGTGACGGTGCGGGCACCGTCGGCGAGGGCGCCGCGCAGGCTCATGCAGGTGTGCTCGGCCTCGATCACCACACCCACGCCGTACGGCTCGAGCTCGCGCTGCAAGTGGTCGGCGATGCGTTTGGTGAGCCGCTCCTGGGTTTGCGGCTGTCGGCTGTGGAAGTCGGTCATCCGGGCGAACTTCGACAGCCCGAGAATCCGGTCGGCCGGAAGATAGCCGATGTGCGCGACGCCGACGAACGGCAGCATGTGGTGCTCACACAGCGACCGCACCGGAATGCTCTGCACCAGCACCAGTTCGTCGTAGCCCTCGGTGTTGGGGAAGCTGGTCAACTCGAAGTCGGACGCCGTGGTCAGCTCCGCGAGAGCGTGGGCCATCCGCCGGGGTGTGTCGACCAGATTGATGTCGCCGAGGTCGAGACCCAGTGCGGTCAGCAGCGCTGCCGCGGCATCCTCGGCGGCCGCCAGGTCGGCGGTGGGCCGGTCGGGCACGATTCTCGGACGCCACCCCGATTCCGCCGATTGCTCGGGTTCGGTGCTCACCGAGGCCTCGGCTGTGAGTGCGCGCAGCCCACTTCCTCCGTCCATGGCGACCCTCTCGGTTCTAACACCAATGAACTTCGATATTAGAAGCTCCGAAACTCTTGTGTCAATGAAGTTCTGTTTTACGCTTCCTCCATGGACCTGGCGACGCAGGCTGCGGGCATCGGTGCCCTGGCCGACCCGACCCGGCGGCTGCTCTACGAGTATGTGGTGGCCCAGCCGGAACCGGTGGGGCGCGAACAAGCTGCCGCCGCGCTGGGCCTCGCCCCGCACAACGTGAACTTCCACCTCGACCGGCTGGTCGACGAGGGCCTGCTCGAGGTCGAATACCGCCGGCTCAGCGGACGCACCGGTCCGGGCAGCGGACGTCCCAGCAAGCTGTACCGCCGCGGCGCCCGCGAGTTCGCGGTCTCGCTGCCACCCCGGCGCTACGAGTTGGCGGCCGACCTGCTGGCCGCCGCCGTCACCCGAGCAGCAGACGGAGTGCCCCTTGACCAGGCATTGCGCGAGGTCGGCAGCGAGGAGGGTCGGGCGCTTGCCGAGGCTAGCGAGGTGCCGGACGCGGGGGAGCAGTTGGATCGGGTCTCAGTCGTCCTGGCGAGCCAGGGCTACGAGCCGGTCCGCGAGGCGGACGTGGTCGCCCTCAACAACTGCCCCTTCGACGCACTGGCCCACAAGCACACCGCATTGATCTGCGGCGTGAACCGCGACTTCGTCCAAGGCGTAGCGGACGGCCTGGGCTGCGACTCCGTCCGTGCCTGTCTTGAGCCCGGTATCGGACGCTGCTGTGTGACCCTGCGCAACCAGCCGTCGTCCTGACAGCTACGTCATCGCCGCTCCGGCATCCCGCGCAATCTCGTCATCCCGGCGAACGCCGGGATCTCC
>NZ_JAPUED010000030.1 GCF_027492755.1 Micropruina sp.
CACCTCGATCTGGCCGAAGCTCTTGTGCAGGTCGTAGATCTGGATCTCGTCGTCGCGGTTGCCGGTCGGGATCGTCGGGGTCGTCATCGGGTCGCCTTCCGCTGCTTGGCCTCCATGCGGCGCACCAGGAAGGTGAGCGGCAGAGTGATCACCAGATAAGTGAGGCCGGCAATCACCAGCGGCGTCATATTCGAGTAGGTGTTGGTCAGGTCACGGCCGTACTTGGTCAGATCGAACGCTTCCGCACTCAACCCGATCACGTAGATCAGCGACGAGTCCTTGGTCAGCGAGACGAGCTCGTTGGTCAGCGGCGGTGTGACGATGCGGAAGGCCTGCGGCAGCACGATCTTGCGGGTCGCCATTCCGGACGGCATGCCCAGCGAGCGGGCCGCCTCGGTCTGCCCCTTGGGCACTGCCTGGATGCCGGCGCGGATGGTCTCGGACATGTAGGCGGCGGCCACCAGGCCGAGCGCCATCCAAACCGCCCCGAACGGGTCGAAGGGGATCTGCAGACCCGGGATGGCCAGCGAGATCAGGCTGAAGGCGAGCAGCACGATGATCGCCGGCACGCCCCGGAAGATCTCGGTGTAGATGGTGGCTATCCAGCGGTAGGGGCCGATCTGGGACAGCTTCATCAGCGCCAGCACCGTGCCCAGGACCAAGCCGAAGACGAAGGCGCCGAGGGTGTAGAGGATGGTGTTCTTCAGTGCGTTCAGCAGGCCCGGACCCACGGTTTCGGCGATCATGTCCGGCCGGAAGAAGACCGACTGCAACTGGCGTCCGTCGGTGAACATCACGATCGCCAGGATGCCGAGTATCAGTACTCCGTAGTTGATCCAGCGGATCCGCTGGGCACGGCGGCGCGGCGAGAGCTTCTTGCGGGCCGGAGCGGTGGTGGACGTCATGCGATCCCCCTTGCGGGATTGGCGCCTGGCTGCCCCGGCCGACCATGGGCCGGCCGGGGCAGCAAAGCGGGTGAGTCAGTCCTTGGGTGCGTCGGTGCCGAACCACTTCTTGTAGATGGTGTTGTAGGTACCGTCGGCCTTCGCCGTCTTCAACACCTCGTTGACCACGCTCTGCAGAGCGGTGTTGTCCTTGCCCATGCTGAACCCATAGTGCTCATTGGTGTCGAACTCCTTGACGACCTTGGTGCCCGGGTTCTCGGACGCGAAGTTGTACACCACGCCGTTGTCGTTGATCGCGGCGGCAACGGTCTTGGCCAGCACCGCGTTCGCACCGCTCGGCATGTCGTCGTACACCTTGACCGTATAGCCGTATTTCGAGGCATTCTCCTTGCCGTAGTCCTGGCCGGTGGTACCGGCCTGGACAGCCAGCACTTTGCCCTTCAGGTCGGGCAGGTCGGTGATTCCTGAATCGGAACTCACCAGCAGCGCCTGAGTCGCAGTGAAGTAGGGATCCGAGAACAGCGCCGCCTTTTCGCGATCGGCCCGGATCGTGATCGCCGCGGCCGCCGCGTCACACTTCTTAGCGGCGAACACCGCACCCGAAGTGATCTGCTCGAACTCGATGTCGAAGATCTCCTGGGTGACACCGAGCTTCTTGGCGACCAGATCCATCAGGTCGACATCGAAGCCCACCGTCTTGCCGTCCTGCTTGAACTGGAACGGCTTGTAGGCCAGGTGGGTGCACACCACCAGCTTCCCCGGCTGCACCAGCGTGACGGCCGCTGCCCCGGAGCTCTCCGAAGGGCTCGAACTGGGTGCGGCGGGCTGGCTGTAGTTGGCGCAGGCGGCCAGCATGCTCAGGCTGAGTGCGGCCACGCCGGCTAGGGCTGCACGCACACGCTTGTTACTCGAACTCACGATCTCTCCTCGCTAGAGCGCTCTCCTCGCTAGAGCGGCATGGCCGCATACTGGCGCAGCCTTGTTACGGCGGCAATGCGGAACGCCGATTGAGACCGTGCCGTGACCTTTGGCGTTGGGTGCGGCACTAGATTCGCAGGCGTGCAGTACGAGTCGTGGATCGACCGGCAGATCCGTGAGGCGACCGAGCGCGGGGAGTTCGACAACCTTCCTAGCGCAGGCAAGCCGCTGAACCTGGACCCCGACGAGGACTGGTGGATCAAGGCCAAGCTGGCGCACGAGGACCTCGGCGCGCTGCTGCCGGGCCCGCTGATGTTGCGGCGCGAGGTGGAACGCATCCAGGACACCCTGGCCGACGTCGAACGTGAGAGCGTGGCACGGGAAGTCCTGGACGACCTGAACGCACGGATCCGCGAGTACTACCTACGGCCCGGCCCCGGGCCGCAGATCATCGTCCGGCTGGTCGATGTCGAGGCCGAATTGGACGCCTGGCGACGTCGTCACTGATTGCGGGAGATCCGCTCAGCGGCGCACTGCCCTGCCGCCGGCAGGAGCCCCCACCAGCACCCGCGGCGCCGCATTGGACGCGGTGACCGGTGCTCGTCGGGTCGGCTCTGCCTGGATCTGCTGAATGCTGCCCGCACGGATAGCAGCGGTGATTGCGGCGGAATCGTCGGTGAACATGTTTCCCCCCATGGTCGATGTTCACCAATAGGAAACCACGAACCGTGCGTTTCGTACCTGCCGTCAATGAGCCGTTATCCGTTTGTTACCTCGGCTGGGGAATCGCCGTCCTCGACCAGATGCATCTCGTGCTCGAGCCGACCTTCGACATCGGCTTTGTGGGCCCGGACGCGGGACAGGACGACCCCGCCCATCGCGATCAGGCCGGCCGCGATGGCGATCGCGATGCGCAGCACCGGATTCGCCCCTTCGCCCACCGAGAGCGCCACCACAGCGGGGGCGATCAGCAGGGCGACCAGGTTCATCACCTTGATCAGCGGGTTGATCGCCGGGCCCGCGGTGTCCTTGAACGGGTCGCCGACGGTGTCGCCGATCACGGTCGCCGAATGCGCATCGGAGTTCTTGCCGCCATAGCGGCCGTCCTCGACCAGCTTCTTGGCGTTGTCCCAGGCACCGCCCGAGTTGGCCAGGAAAACCGCCATCAGCACACCCGCGACGATCGCACCGCCGAGAAAGCCGGCCAGCGGGCCGACGCCCAGGCCGAACCCGACCGCGATCGGTGCGGACGCCGCCAGCAGGCCGGGCGTGGCCAGTTCGCGCAGCGAGTCCTTGGTGCAGATGTCGACCACCCGGCCGTACTCGGGCCGTCCCTCGCCGGTCATGATGCCGGGGATCTCGGCGAACTGCCGACGCACCTCGAAGACGATCGCGCCGGCGGCCCGGGTGACCGCGTCGATGGCGAGCCCCGAGAACAGGAAGACGGTGGCGGCGCCCAGGATCACCCCGACCAGGGTGATCGGCGAGACGATCTCGTAGGTCAGCATGGCGGCCGTGATGGCGTTGCCTGCCTCCTGGGTGAGCGAAGACAGCGAGTGGTTGACGGCGTCGGTGTAGGAGCCGAACAGCGCCGTCGCGGCCAGCACGGCGGTGGCGATCGCGATGCCCTTGGTGATCGCCTTGGTGGTGTTGCCGTCGGCGTCCAGCGCGGTCAGGATCGCCTCGCCCTGCTCGTCGACGTCCTTGCTCATCACGGCGATGCCCTGGGCGTTGTCGGAGACCGGG
>NZ_JAPUED010000031.1 GCF_027492755.1 Micropruina sp.
GCTCAACCCGCAAGCGTCGACAAGCTCAACCCGCAAGCGTCGACAAGCTCAACCAACGGCGAGTGGTGGGAAGCGATTAGTCGCCCCCGAGGGCACGCCGCAGGCGCTCGGCGCTGGCCCGCTCCAGTTCGATCGCGGACGCCCGGGCCGCCGCCAAGCCGTCGAACCGGATCGCGTCCAGCACTGCACGCAGTTCGGGGCGTCCCGTCCAGGTCGCGATCGTGGCACCGGAGAGCCGGTCCCGGGCGGCGATCGCCCCCGCCCCCTGCATCTGGCGGACGCCGAGACCGGCGAGTTCCACCGGCACAGCCGAACTGGTGAGGTGCCAGATGCCGACGTCGACCACGCCGGCCAGCACGAACGCGGGCACATCGGGGTAGGGCATCTCCACATACTGCCGGCCCGGCCGAGGCGGGAATTGGGCCAGGGTCAGCGCTTCGTGGTCGAACGACTCGGTGTCGATGGCCACCCGGTCCGGGTCGACGGGCGCCTTGGCGCTGCTCAGCACCACCAGCCGTGCCGGGTCGTAGTAGGTGCCGGGCGCCAACCGGCGCTGCGTGACGAAAGCCGGTTGCCCGGCGCCCACCAGCCCGTCGAAGGTGCCCGCGGAGACCACGGTCAGGTCGTGGTCGCCGCGTCCGACCAGATCCAGGCGTTGGTTGCCGCCGGCCAGGTGGCGCAGCGTGGACGGCACACCGAGGCGTCCGAGTTCGTCACCGATGGTGGTCTCCAGCGAGTCGATCTCGATCGAGCCCGGCCGGGACAGCAGGATCCGCACCGGCGGTAGCCCGGCCGCCTGCCAGCACTGCCCGATGTCGATCGACTCGATCCGGCGTCCGAGGTGGCCCCGTGACACGGTGCGCAGCGCGTCCCGCTCAGCCAGCAACTCCAGTGCCCGTTGCACGGTGCCCATGCCGACGCCGAGCGATTCGCGCAGCTCGGTGTTGGTGGCCAGCGTGTCACCGGCCCGCTTGCTCAGCGCGTCGCGAACGACGGCTCCCATCGCGGCGTGCACGCTGCCCGCGACCGCGACGCCGCCCGACTGCCACACCGGCTCCACATCCCGCCTCTCGCTGTGAGGCCAGTGACATTACCCCAGGCCGTCCGCCCGCCACCGGGCGCCCGACCGGTAGTCTGCGGACGTGCCGAAGCCCGTCCGTCCGCCGATACCTCACCCCAGCGGCGCCCGTCCGCCGCAGTTGCCGCGGAAGGCGATCCCCGAGCACGTCGCGATCGTGATGGACGGCAACGGCCGCTGGGCCAAGGCCCGCAACCTGCCCCGCACCGAGGGCCACGCGCGCGGCGAGGACTCGCTCTTCGACGTGATCGAGGGTGCCATCGAGATCGGTCTGAAGTATCTGTCCGCCTATGCGTTCTCGACCGAGAACTGGCGACGCTCGCCCGACGAGGTGCGCTGGCTGATGGGTTTCAACCGCGACGTGATTCACCGTCGCCGCGACCAACTGGACGCGATGGGCGTCCGCATCCGCTGGGCCGGACGGCGTCCGAAGCTGTGGCGCTCGGTGATCCGCGAACTCGAAGAGGCCGAGGAACAGAGCCGCGACAACACCGTCCTCACCCTGCAGTTCTGCGTCAACTACGGCGGACGCGCCGAGATCGTGGACGCCGCCCGCGCGATCGCGAAGGCCGCCCAGGCCGGACGGCTCGACCCCGATCATCTGACCGAGAAGTCGTTCCGGAAGTTCCTCGACGAACCTGAGATCCCCGATGTCGATCTCTTCGTCAGGTCTTCGGGCGAGCAGCGGACGTCCAACTTCCTGGTCTGGCAGTCGGCCTACGCCGAGATGGTGTTTCTCGACCGGCTGTGGCCCGATTTCGACCGTCGCGACCTGTGGCGGGCGATCGAGCTGTACGCCTCCCGCGACCGGCGTTACGGCGGCGCGGTACCGAACGTCGTCTCGTAGAGCCCGCCGCTGATCGAGCTTCTCGAGTCGAGCCCTGATCAGGCCGGTGGGCCGAGGTCTCGACGGCCTAGACCGGCGATAGTCATCGCACGCTACGCTCGCGCGCATGAAAGAGGGTCGACAGAACCACCGACCTCGTGCGGGTGGTTTCCTGCTCACCGAGTTGCTATTGATCGCCGCGTCGGGCGTGGTCGTGTGGGTGACTTACCTCGGCTGGGTGCCCTGTGCCGGATCGATGCTCGAGGGCACTCAGTTCGACCCCACTCCGCACGAATGGGATTTCAGCAAAGCCTGTCACGAGGCGATGGATCACGGCGACGGCTTCCCGATCTCCAGCTGGCTGGAGTCACCCTTGCAGCAGACGGTGAACGGGCTCAACGCGGTCGCTCTGCTGCTGCTCGGGGTCGCCTGGCTGATGCTGGTCCGCAACCGGGGCATCCGAGGCCGCATACGGATCCTGTTGGCCTCGCTACCGGGCCTGCTCAACCTCTGGCTCGCCCTGGTCGCCACCGTCGCGTTCATCTGGCCTCCCGCCGAGACTCCAGCGGCCGTCGGCATCACAGTCCTGCTGATGGACGTCGCCGGCTTCGTCGGCGCAATCGTCCTGCTCACCGCCAGCCCGACGTCCCTCCCAGCCGGCAACGGGATCCGAGTCATTCTCGTGGCGCTGGCCGTGACAGCGCCGAGCCTCGGCCACCTACTGACCGACTACATGGTGATGATCGGCTTCAGCGAGGCGAACTGGGATTCACCGCCCGGGACCGGCTATCTGACCGCGTTCAGCATCGCCCTGTTCGCGCTCCTCAGCATGGTCGTCGGGCTGATCGCCCGGCTCTGGACGAACCTCAAACCGTCGCAGCTCGTCCAGCAGCCCGTGCCCGCCGGCTGAACTCCGCGACCTCGTCCTCGGACACCAGCTGGCCCGGCCGGAGATCATCCGGTCGGGCCAGCTGTGACATCGCCGCCTGTCGCGCGCTTCTTCGAGACTCGCGCGGCTCGATCAGGCCGTTGCAGGTCAGGCTTCTTCGACGGAGCCCTCGATCTGGGTGGCGCCACCGGTGTGCGCGACCGCGATCTTGCGCGGCTTGGCTTCCTCGGCGACCGGGATGGTCAGGGTCAGGACGCCGTCGCGGTAGTCGGCGGCGATGCGGTCGAGCGCGACCCCGTAGCCCAGCGTGAGTTGCCGGGCGAAGGTGCCGACCGGACGCTCGCGCACCAGCCAGCGCTGCTCGCCCTCGACGGCATCGCTGCTGCGCTCGGCCCGAATGGTGAGGGTGCGCTCGTCGACGTCCACGTCGATGGTGGACGGGTCGACCCCCGGAAGGTCGAGCCGGGCCACGAAGTTGTCCCCTTCCTTGTACAGGTCCATCGCCATCGCGGCGCTGGCCGGCGTCCGGGCGACGTCGGAGAACCAACGGTCGAGGTCGCGGAAAGGATCGAAGGTGCGTGCCATGGTCACATCACTCCTTTGCTCTGAACTGGCACTCGTGCGGTTTTCCTAGCCGGTCCAACCGGCTCGCCACCCAGTATATTCCAGAGTTGAGCGCAGTCGACTCAACTCTCCTACCTCGACGTCAAACCACCTCCCACAAGCCTCCTCACCCCTCCAGTCCGCACGAAAAGGCCCTCCCTAACTAGTT
>NZ_JAPUED010000032.1:0-7009 GCF_027492755.1 Micropruina sp.
GGGAGGGTATTGGCATGGTCGCTGAGGGCGACAGCGTCGCGAGGTCGAGCGCCTGATGGGCTGGACGATCTGGTACGCCAACCGCACCCGGCGTGCCGGTGAGCAGCGCGCCGCGGCCGCGGGCGTCCGACCTGAATGAGCGCCGCGGCGCCGAGTGTCGGCTGACGGCTCGGCTGGCGTAGACTGTCCGCTCGATTACCCGGGTGAGAAACGAGTGATGAGACCCTGTTAACCGACCTGGAATGGTTCGAGCTGGCTGTCGCAGCCGCCTGTGTGTTGTTGGCCGCGCTGCTGGTCACCGCGGAGGCCGCGCTGCAGTCGTTCTCGAAGAGCCGCGCCCATCGCCTGCTGGACGAGGGCCGTGGTGGTGCGAAGCAACTCGTGCACATCACCGAGGACCCCGCGCCCACGCTGAACACGCTGCTTTTCGTCCGGATCCTCGCCGAGATCGTCGCCATCGTGATGGTGGCGCTGTTCGTCTTCGGCCGCTTCGAGGCGACCTGGGAGCGGGTGCTGTACTCGGTCGCGATCATGGTGGTGGTCTCGTTCATCCTGCTCGGCGTCGCTCCGCGCACCCTGGGCCGGCAGAAGGCGGACGCGGTCGCGCTGGCCGCGGCGCGTCCGTTGTCGCTGCTGACCACGGTGCTCGGCCCGATCCCGCAGGTGATGATCCTGATCGGCAACGCGCTCACCCCCGGCAAGGGATTCGCCGACGGGCCCTTCTCGTCCGAGGCCGAGCTGCGCGAACTGGTCGACTTCGCCGAGGCCTCCGACATGATCGAGGCCGACGAGCGGAAGATGATCCACTCGGTCTTCGACCTGGGCGACACCATCGCCAAAGAGGTGATGGTGCCGCGCACCCAGATGGTCTACATCGAGCACACGAAGACCGTTCGGCAAGCGGTTTCGCTGGCCCTGCGGTCGGGCTTCAGCCGGATTCCGGTGATCGGCAACGACATCGACGACATCTGCGGCATCCTCTACCTGAAGGACGCCATCCGCCGGATGTACGACAATCCGCGGGCCCAGGCCACCGAGACCGTCGAGTCGCTGATGCGCAAACCGACCTTCTGCCCCGACTCCAAGCCGGTCGACGAGCTGCTGCGCGAGATGCAGCTGACCCGCTCGCACGTGGTGATCGTGGTCGACGAGTTCGGCGGCACGGCCGGCCTGGCCACCATCGAGGACATCCTCGAGGAGATCGTCGGCGAGATCGTCGACGAGTACGACCAGGAGGTGCCGCCGTCGGTCGAGATCGGGCCCAGCCGGTTCCGGGTGTCGGCGCGGCTGTCCGTCGACGATCTCGGTGAGCTGTTCGGGCTGAAGGTCGACGACGACGACGTCGACACCGTGCTCGGTCTGATGGGCAAGGAACTCAACAAGGTGCCGATACCCGGCTCCGTGGTGGTGTGGGAAGGCATTCAGTTGGTGGCAGAACGTGGCATCGGACGACGCAACAGCATCCTGACGGTGCTCGCGTCGTTGGTCGAAGAGCCGGCAGAGGATCCCGCCGAGGGCGGGGTCGACGCCGCGGCGAAGCTGGCGTCCGAATCGGCGAAGCGGGCCAGCTGATGCATCGCTCCGGATTCGCCTGCTTCGTCGGACGTCCCAACGCGGGCAAGTCGACCCTGACCAACGCGATCGTCGGACAGAAGGTGGCGATCGCCTCCTCGCGTCCGCAGACGACGCGGCATGCCGTCCGGGGCATCGTGACCCGGACGGACGCGCAACTCGTCATCATCGACACCCCCGGTCTGCACCGGCCGCGCACCCTGCTCGGCGAGCGGCTCAACGATCTGGTCTACGCGACCTGGTCGGAGGTGGACGTGATCGGCGTCTGCCTGCCCGCCGATCAGCGCATCGGGCCTGGCGATGAGTACCTGGTGGGTGAGATCGCCAAGCTGCCGAAACGCCCGGTGCTGGTGGCGCTGGCCACCAAGTCCGACCTGATCGGCAAGCAGCGGATGGCCGAGCACCTGATGAAGATCGCCTCGCTGGAGGAGAAGCTCGGCATCCACTGGGCCGAGGTGGTGCCGGTCAGCGCCGTCACCGACGACCAGGTCGACCTGGTCACCGACGTGCTGATCGCCCAACTGCCCGAAGGACCTGCCTACTACCCGGACGGCGAAGTCACCGACGAACCGACCGAGACGGTGATCGCCGAGCTGATCCGCGAGGCGACGCTGGAGAAGATGCACGAGGAGCTGCCGCACTCGATCACCGTCACCATCGACGAGATGGGCCTGCGCGAGGGCCGCCCCGAGAACAAGCCGCTGCTCGACGTGTTCGCCTCGCTGATCGTCGAGCGCGACTCGCAGAAGGGCATCGTGATCGGGCACCGCGGCTCGGTGCTCCGGGAGATCGGGACAGCCGCCCGCGCCCAGCTGACCGCGCTGCTCGGGACCCCCGTCCACCTCGACCTGAAGGTGAAGGTCCTGAAGGACTGGCAGCGCAACGCCAAGCACCTCAACCGGCTCGGCTTCTGAGCCCACGGCCGGCGCTATACCCGGTATAGCCCTCCCTAACTATCTCTGCCCTCCCGCATGCGGGAGGGCAGAGATAGTTAGGGAGGGCCCTAGGGAGCCGGGGGAGCGCCGGGAACCCGCAGGTCGACAGGGTGCGGGGCTACTGGATCGGGCCGCGCCCGGTGGTGAGTGAGACGAACTTGGGTTTGCCGGCCCGACGGGTGGCGAGCTTGCGATCCAGCCAGACCGCGGCGCGGGAGATCAGCAGGTTGATGATGATGTAGATCACCGTCACCACGAAGTAGGTCTGCACCAGGTTGCGGGTGTTGGCGACCAGCACCCGGGCGCTCTGCTGCAGTTCGGGGTACGAGACGATGTAGCCGAACGCCGTGTCCTTGACCACGATCACCGCCTGCGCGACCAGCGCGGGAACAACCACCCGTACCGCCTGCGGGAAGACCACCAGCTTGAACGACTGTCCGCCGGTCAGACCGATCGACAGCCCTGCCTCATTCTGGCCGCTGGGAATGGACAACACCCCGGCGCGGAACACCTCGGCGATCACCGCCGACGCGCACAGCCCGACCGGGATGACGAGCTTCAGGTATTCGCTGGGATTGATGCCGTAGCTGGGCAGCGCGAACATGAATGCGTAGATCACCAGCAGCACCGGGATGGCCCGGAAGAACTCGATGAAGGCGGTGGCCGGCCAGCGCAGCACAGCGATCGGCGAGAGCCGTCCGAGTGCCAGCACCAGCCCTAGCGGGAGGGCGATCACCGCGGCACCCAGGGCCGCCAGCGCCGTCCGGCCGAGTGCCCCGGCGAAGTAGGCCTGAATCGCGGGCTGGGTGAACGGCATCCATTTGGAGGGCGCCAGCGCACCGCTCAGATACAGCTGCCAGTAGGCGAGGCCGACGATGGCCAGCAGCAGCACGATCGAGAGCGCGGTGAACACCCGGACCCGTGCGCGGGCCTTCGGGCCGGCGGTGTCGAACAGGGCATGTTGCATGCTCATCGCAACACCCGCAGCTTCGTCTCGAGCCACGCGCCGATCCCGCCGGCGCCGAGGGAGATGGTGGCGTACATCACCGCGGCCACGATGAAGGTGAGCAAACCGAGTGCCTCTTTGTTGTTGATCTCGGACGCCACCATGGTCAGTTCCGGCATGCCGACCACGCCGGCCAGCGCCGAGGAGAGCAGGATGCCGATGAACAGCGTGACCAGCGGCCCGATCACGGTGCGCACCGCCTGGGGCAGCACGACGTGGGCGATCACCCCGCCGAACGACAACCCGATGGACCGGCCGGCCTCGACCTGGCCGACGCCGACCGCGTTCACACCGGTGCGGATCGTCTCGGCCGCGAACGCCGAGCCCACGAAGATGATGCACAGGATGACGCTGCCGACCCGTCCGAGGTTCACTCCGGCCTGCGGCATCCCGTACACCACCAGGATCAGCAGGCTGAACAGCGGCACGTTGCGGAAGATCTCGACGAACGTCGCGGACGCCCAGCGCAATGGAGTGATCGGGCTGATCCGGCAGGTGGCGAGGACGGCGCCGAGCAGCAGCGCACCGACGAATCCGACGGCGGTCAACCACACCGTCAGCCAGAGGCCGTCGAGCAGTTCACCGCCGTACTTCGAGAGCAGTGTGTCCATAGCGGCCACCCGATCGGGACGCCGGGGCTGATCCCGGCGTCCCGATCAAGGCTCAGGACTCGGTCTTGCCCACCGCCGGCGCCTCCGGCGGGGTGGTGAGGTTGGTGCGGTCACCGATGGTCAGCTGCCAAGCCTTGGCCCAGGTGCCGTCCGCGACGAGCTTGTTCAGGAACTCGTTGACGAACGCCTTGGCGTCGCTGCCCTTCGGCACGCCGATGCCGTAGCTGTCCTTGGGGCCGAAGGGCTCACCGACGATCTTGACCGTGTTGTCGGTGACCACCTGGTTCAGCAGCAGCGCCTGGTCGATCACGTAGGCGTCGGCGTCGCCCTGCTGCACGCTCGCCACGCATTGGGCGTTGTCGGGCAGTGGTTGCAGCTTGGCGTCGGGGGCGTACTTCTTGACCGTGGTGACGCCGGTCGAGCTGGCCTGGGTGACCACCGTGCGGCCGGCCAAGTCGGCCACGCCGTGGATGGTGTCGTTGTCGGCCTTGACCAGAATGCCGGCCTGCGAGACGTAGTACGGTCCGGCGAAATCGACCGACTTCTGCCGCTCCGGCGTGATCGAGTAGGTGGCGATCACGGTGTCGACGTTGCCGTTCTGCAGCAGTGACTCGCGGGTGTCGACGGTGACCTGCTTGAGCTCGGTCTTGACGTCACCCAGGATGTACCGGCTCAGCATCTGGCCGATCGCCGCGTCGAAGCCCTTCACCTGGCCGGTGGTCGGATCGAGCAGCGAGAACAGTTCGGAGGTCTCGGTGCCGCCGATCCGCAGCACGCCGGCCTTCTTCACCGCGCTCGCCCACTTGTTGCCCTGGACGGTGGCATCGTCGGCGACCGGCCCGGAGACGATCAGCGCCTGGTAGGCGTCGGCATTGCTGGTGCCACCGGGTGCCGGCGAGCCGCTGGAGGCCGGCTCTGGCGAACATGCGGCCACCGACCCCGCGAACAGTGCCGTCGCTGCCATCAGGATCAATGCCCGGGGTGCTCGACGTAGCTTCATCGTTCCTCAACTCCCTCAGATCAGTAGGCGATTGGTCAGACTAATCACATTGGCTGTGTCCGGCGCCAGACCAACGCGCGGCATCGGGCCACTCCGGACCCGAAAGGGTGGTGGGTCGAGCTGGTCGAGACCCTGGACCTCCTGCCGCGGTGGAGGGTTTCGACAAGCTCAACCAACGGTGGTCGCGGTACCCGGTTGGGGGTGGTCAGACCAGGGACGCGGCGAGGTCGATCAGGGTCTCGTCGCTGCCTCGCGGACCGACCAGGCAGATGCCGAGCGGACCCCCGGACGTGGTGAGCAGCGGTGCGCTGACGGCGGGGCGTCCGGTGATCCCGGCGATGCAGGTGAGCCGGAAGGTGGCCTGGCGGTGCGCGTCCACCTCGGCCGCGGACGCCCAGACGCGTGGTGCCGGACCGGCCGCCGAGGGCAGCACCAGCACCGCGTCGCCGAGTGCGGCGTCCAGTTCGGCGCGGAGCCCGGCCAGGGTGGCGCGGGCATCCTCGTCCTGGCTGGCGGTGATGGCGGATGCTGCCGCGAACCGGTCCCCGGCGGCACCGCGCAGCGCGTCCGGGTGAGCCTCGACCCAGGCGCCATGCCGCTGCCAGGCCTGAAACGCCTGATGAACCCGGAATGCCTCCGCTGCGATCGCCAGGTCGGGCAGCTGGACGCCGGACGCCGCCTCCGCCAGCCGCCGATCGACGAAGGCTTGGAACGCTTCGGCGACACCGGCCTCCAAGGTGGGCAGCGACTCAGCCAGGTGGAACACGGGAAGGGTGCCGTCGGTCCACCGGTCATCGGAAGTGGCCGAAGGAACCGACCCCGGTGACCAAAGGAACCGTCCCCGGTGAGCGGGAGAACCGTCCCCGGTGACCGGAGGAACCGTCCCCTCGGTCCACTCTGCCCCCTCGGTCCATTCTGCGGAGCCCAGCAGGACCGACGCGGCCCGGCGCAACAGCGCGGGATCGCGGGTCAGCAGGCCGACCGTGTCGAAATCAGGGGCGAGGGGGAGCAGGCCGCCGGCAGGGACCCGGCCGTGGGTGGAGCGCCAGCCCCACAAGCCCTGGTAGCTGGCCGGCACTCGCACCGAGCCGCCGGTGTCGGTGGCCAGGCCGACGGACGCCGCACCGAGCGACACCGCGGTGGCGCTGCCGCTGGACGAACCGCCCGGCAACCCGCCGGGCACGACCGGGTTCACCGGCGTCCCGTAGTGCGGATTGTCGCCGGCCAGGCTGTAGGCGAACTGGTCGGTCCGGGCGATTCCGGCCACCGCCGCCCCCGCGGCGCGCAGCCGCGCGACCGCGGCACTGTCGGACGGCTCGGGTGCGGCCTCGGCGAGGAAGGCAGGGACGCCGGCGCCGATCGGGTGCCCGGCGAGGGCGAACAGGTCCTTCACCGCGACCGTCTCACCGTCCAGCACGCCGCTGCCGGTCGGGGCGGCCAGCGGATCGCCGACCACCCGCCACACCGCTCGGTCGAAGGTCGCCGGTGGGGCAGCGACATGGGCGACTCGCACCCGCCACGCGCCTCGTGAATCCCTGCCCCACACCTGGGTCTGCAGCCCTCGACCGCCACGGGACGGGGCGGTGACGGCGACGAGACAGGCGGCGTCCGGGCCGAGCGGAAGCAGCCGGACCTCGGCCAATGCACGGGCCGGTGCACCGCCGCGCACCGAACGGAAGTCGTGGATGGCCCGGTGACCCACCAGCAGTCCGCCCGGGTCGCCGCGCAGGGTATCGGGGGAGTCGTCGAACAGTTCGTCCATGGCTGCCAGATCGTCGCTGCCGAGAGCGAGTTCGTAGCGGGCGAACGCTTCGAGGAGACCCGGTGGGGCGTCGGCGATCGTGCTGCGGAGGGTCTCGACAAGCTCGACCAGCGGTGGGGTGGG
>NZ_JAPUED010000032.1:7109-27229 GCF_027492755.1 Micropruina sp.
CGTCGGCGATCGTGCTGCGGAGGGTCTCGACAAGCTCGACCAGCGGTGGGGTGGGCTCGCTCGTCGAGGTCTCGACAAGCTCGACCAGCGGTGGGGTGGATGCGCTCGCCGGGGTCTCGACAAGCTCGACCGGCGGTGAGGTGGGCTCGACCGGCGGTGAGGTGGGGTCAGTCACCGAAATCCGCCTTCCGGATGCGGGCGTGGACGCCTTTGACGAGGTCGACGACCTGGGAGATGTCGAAGTCGGTGGCGGCACTCAGGTACGCGTAGGCCAGATGGCGCTCCATGCCGTACCGGGCCTGCAGCAGGCCGAGCGCGGCCCGCACGCAGTTGGCGGTGGCGACATCCAGGTCGGCGTCCAGGCCGGTGGGGATCAGGTACTCGCGCGTCTCGGCGAGCGGTCCCGCCACCGCGCCGAACCGTTCCAGGGCCTCGGAGGCAGGCACCAGGTCAAGCCGGACGGTGGCCCGCAGCGACGCCTCCAACGCGGTCAGCGCCACCTCGCCGTCGCCCTGGGCGAAGTGCGGGTCGCCGACGTAGGCCAGCGCGCCCGGCACCTGCACCGGTAGATACAGCGTGGCGCCCTCGACCAGCAGGTTGATGTCGATGTTCCCGCCATGCGGTCCCGGCGGCACCGAATGCGGCCGGAGGTCTCCGGCCACCGCCACCCCCAGCACGCCGAGGAAGGGCCGCAGCGGAAACCGGACCGCGCCCGGCCCGTCGGTCCGCAACGGCAACTCACCGAAGTCGCCGGCGGCGGTCTCGACCACAGGGGTGAAGACGCTGACCGTGCCCGGTCCGGCGGGCAGTTCGCCGGGCAGCGCACCGCGTCCGTGCCGGTTCGAGATCACCCCGTACGGCACCCGTCGATCGAGTCGCAGCACCGTGATCGCCAGCAGGTCGCCGACCTGAGCGCCACGCACCTCGATCGGTCCGGTGACCAGGTGCGGCCCGTCCACGCTCAGATCGTGCGGACGGCTGGAGCGGGTCAGGTCGACGGCCTCGGTGAGCACCTGATCGGGCCGGACGCCGTGGCGTCCGAAGAAGGCGATCGGGTCGCGCCCCTGGTCCTCCAGCAGCCCCTCGTGGGAGAGCGTGTCGATGGTCACCGTTTCGCCGGGTGCCACGCTCAGCACGGGAGCATCGGACGCGCAGGGCAGCCGTCCCCACAACAGCTGCTCGGGACGGGCGGCCAGGTAATGGTCGCCCGGCAGCTCGCCCTCGCCGCGTTGCAGCACCGCGCCGCGCAGGTCCACCGCGCCGGTGGTCACCGCAGCTCCGGCTCGGAGCGCAGGATCTCGTCCAGCCCGGCGATGAGTTCGCCCACGTCGGCGAGATGGTCGTCCATGGCCCGACGCGCGGCCGCCGGGTCGTGCGCGGCCAGCGCCGCATACAGGCGCTGGTGTCCCTCGATCGAGTTGCGCCGGCCTTCGCGGGCCAGGTGCGATCGCAGCCGGACGTCGTGCACCAGGCCGTTCATGGCCTCGCAGACGCCCACCAGCAGCGGGTTGCCGGCGGCCACGGCCAGCCGGCGGTGGAACTCGACGTCGAGCCGCAGCGACTCTTCGGCGGTCAACCCGGCGTGGCTCTCGCGCAGGATCTCGTCGAGCTGGGCCAGGTCGAGTTCGGTGGCGCGCAGCGCGGCCAGCTCGGCGACCTGGGGCTCCACGATCCGGCGCAACTCCGCGGCTTGGGCGAACTCCCTCGCGCCCTCGTCGGTGGACGGCTCGAAGCTGAGCGCCAGCTGGGGTTCGGGGGGAGTGCAGACCACCGTGCCACGTCCCGGCCGCCGCTCGATCAGGCGGCGGTCCTCCAGGGCCCGCAGCGCCTCCCGCAGGGTGGCCCGGGAGATGTTGAGGGTGGCGCACAGCTCGCGTTCGGGCGGCAGCTTGTCGCCGGGGGAGAGGTCGTCGGCGATGTGCCGTTCGAGCCGCGCGGCCACCTCGGCACTGATGGTGCGCGGTCGCGGAGCGGTGAGAACCATGGCTGTCCTTGTGTCGGTCGTGGGCTTGTCGTCCTGGGGTGGGACGGTTGGCGGTCCCGGAATCACATTGGTATGTTGGTCGGACCAAGTTGCCTCGACTCTACCGCACCGGATCCGCCGGACGCATCGAGTGGAGGCCGCAATCCGCAGGTTGCAGCGCCGCCACCGCCCGAGGCCGGACCCCGTCCGGACGCAAGGAGGTCGTTGTGCCCGTGACCGGATCGCTGCAGCGCGTGGTGTCGCCGCTGCCGCTGATGCTGGCGCTGACGTTCTCCACCGGAATCGTGGACGCCGTCGGCTACCTCGGGCTCGACCGGGTGTTCACCGGCAACATGACCGGCAACGTGGTGATCCTGGCGATGGCGCTGACCGGCGCCGACGGGTTGCCCGTGGTCGGTCCGGTGCTCGCGCTGCTCGGCTTCGCCGCCGGTGCCGCTGCGGGCGGACGCGCGCTGCGACGGGCCGCGGTGGGCTGGTCGGCGGCGACCTCAGGAATCCTGTCCACGGTCGGGGCGTGCCTGGTGGCGGTCACGGTGATCCTCGCCGTCCCCGGCCTGGATGAGCCGCGCAAGCTGCTGGTCACCACGCTGCTCGGTGTCGCGATGGGTGCCCAGGCGGCCGCCGCCCGGCAGCTTGCGGTCAAGGATGTGACGACGGTGGTGGTCACCTCGACGATCACCGCGCTGGCGTCCGATTCGTTCCTGGGCAGCGGTGCCGGCTCACATTGGCGGCGTCGTGGCAGCGCGGTCGCCCTGATCATGGCGGGCGCGCTGGTCGGCGCGCTGCTGCTCCAACTCCATCTTGCGGCGGGGCCGGCACTCGCCGCGCTGGTCACCCTCGCCGTCACCTGGTCGGGTCACCGCGGCCGGGTCCGTCCACCCGAACCAGTGAGGACCGCATGAGCGTCAAACCCGTCGACCCGCCCCACCGGCTGCTGATGGGCCCCGGCCCGATCAACGCCGACCCTCGGGTGCTGCGCGCCATGTCCGCCGGCCTGGTCGGCCAGTACGACCCGGTGATGACCGACTACATGGCTGAGACCCAGGAGTTGTACCGGCGGGTGTTCCGCACCCGCAACGACGCCACTTTGCTGGTCGACGGCACCTCGCGAGCCGGCATCGAGGCGATCCTGGTCTCGCTGCTCGAGCCGGGCGACCGTGTGCTGGTGCCGGTCGCGGGGCGGTTCGGTCAACTGCTGGCCGAGATCGGCGAACGCTGCGGCGCCGAGGTGCACACCATCGAACGGGAGTGGGGCACCGTCTTCACCGCCGACGAGATCGAGACCGCACTCGACCGGGTCCATCCCAAGGTGCTCGCGATCGTGCAGGGGGACACCTCCACGACCATGTGCCAGCCGCTGGCCGAACTGGGCCGGCTGTGCCGCGAGCGCGGCGTGCTGTTCTACTCCGACATCACCGCCTCGATCGGCGGCAACCGGTTCGAGATGGACGCCTGGGGCCTGGACGCCGCGTCCGCCGGCCTGCAGAAATGCCTGGGTGGGCCGTCCGGCAGTTCGCCGATCAGCCTCTCGGACGCCGCGGTCGACGTGATCCACGGCCGCAGGCACATCGAGGCCGGCATCCGCGAGGACGACGACGAGGCGCTCGGCACCCGGATCGCGTCCAACTACTTCGACCTCGGGATGGTCCTGGACTACTGGGGCCCGCGGCGACTGAACCACCACACCGAGGCGACTTCGATGCTCTACGGCGCCCGCGAATGCGCCCGGCTGCTGGTCGATGAGGGCATGGACGCCGCCGTCGCCCGGCACGCGCGGCACGGCCGGGCGATGACCGCCGGCCTGGTGGCGCTGGGTCTGCGACTGTTCGGTGACCAGCGGCACCGGATGAACAACGTGGTCGCGGTGTACATCCCGGACGGCGTCAACGGCGACGCGGTACGGGCCGGCTTGCTCAACGACTTCGCGATCGAGATCGGCACCTCGTTCGGCCCCCTGCACGGCCTGGTCTGGCGGATCGGCACCATGGGCTACAACGCCCGTACCGACACCGTGCTGACGACTTTGGCCGCGTTGGAGCAGGTTCTCCGGGCCTCCGGCACCAACCCCACCCCCGGAGCCGGAGTCGCCGCCGCCAAGGAGGTGTACGCCCGATGAGGGCAGAACCCCCTTCCTCGTCATCCCGGGCCGTCTCGTCATCCTGGGCCGTCTCGTCATCCCGGGCTCGCCCCGGGATCTACGGTTTGTCGGCTTCCGCGGAGATCCCGGCGTCCGCCGGGATGACGGAAGGGGCCGGCATGACGGAAGGGGCCGGCATGACGGAAGGGGCCGGCATGACGGAAGGGGCCGGCATGACGGATGAAGCCCGGATGACGCAGGGGGATGGGACGGTGCAGGTACCCACCATGCTGGCGGCCGGCCGGCGCGCCTACGACCGCTGCGACGAGCTGGCGGCCCTGACCGCGGTCAAGGGCAGCATCCATCGCTTCCACTTGACCTCGCAGCACGCCTGGGCGAACGCCCTGGTCGGACGCTGGATGACCGCGGCCGGCCTGCGTACCCGGATCGATGCCGCCGGCAACCTGGTCGGCCGGATGGAGGGTCGTGAGCCGGGATTGCCGGCGGTGATGCTCGGCTCGCACATCGACACCGTGCCGGATGCCGGACGCTACGACGGCCCGCTGGGCGTGGTGCTCGGCATCGAGGTCGCCGAACTGCTGCGCGATCAGATGCCGTCCATGCCGCATGCCCTGGAAGTGGTGGCGTTCAGTGACGAGGAGGGCACCCGGTTCCCGCAGACCATGCTGGGTAGCAAGCCGGTCGCCGGTGAGTGGCAGGACGAGTGGCTCGACCAGACCGACCAGACCGGCACCAGCCTGCGGCAGGCGTTCAAGGACTTCGGCCTCGACCCGGCCAAGGCGCGCACCGCAGCCCGCCGTCCGGACGAACTGGTCGCCTATCTGGAGGCACACATCGAGCAGGGTCCGCTGCTGGAGGCCCAGGCCCGTCCGCTGGGGGTGGTCACCTCGATCGCCGGCGCCCGCCGTCTCGCGCTGACCATCACCGGCGAGGCCCGGCACGCCGGCGGCACCCCTTACGACCGCCGCCGGGACGCCCTGGTCGGCGCCAGTTTCGCCGTGCTGGCGATCGAGTCGATCGCTCGGCGCCGCGACATCATCGGCACTGTGGGCGCGATCGAGGCCTACCCGGGTGCGGTCAACGTCGTCCCGGGCCGGGTCGAATTCAGCCTGGACCTGCGCGCCGAGACCGACGCCGCCCGCGATGCCGGCTGGGACGAGATCCGCGACACCATCGGCCGGGTCTGCGCCGAACGGAAGCTCAACTTCCACTGGACCGAGGAGCACCGGGCGCATGCCGTGGTCTGCGCCGACTGGTTGATGGAGGCCGTCGCGGACGCCGTGGTCGTCACCGAGGGCAGCGCCGAACCGGTGCCCCGGCTGTACAGCAGGGCGGGTCATGACGCGATGGTGATGGCCGACGTCACCGAGGTCGGCATGCTTTTCATCCGTTGTGAGGACGGCATCTCACACGCCCCGGCAGAGGCGGTCACCGTCTGGGACGTCGCCCTGGCCGTGGAGGCGTTCGCCACCGCAACCCGCACCGTGCTCAGCACAGATCGGAGCCGTCATGCGTAAGATCTTCCGCTCCCGGCAGACCTTGATCGGCTCCGCGCTGGTGCCGGCCGACGTCGAGGTGGACACCGAGAGCGGGCTGATCACAGCGGTCCGCACCGGCGAGGAGCTGCGGGTCGCGCTGGCCCTGGACGCCTCCTGCGATGCCGGGCATTCGGCGTCCGGGTCGCTGGTGATCAACGTTCCGGACGAGGTGATCCAGCTTCCCGCCAACGTCGACTGCCACGTGCACGTCAACGAGCCCGGCCGCACCGAGTGGGAGGGCTTCGCCAGCGCCACCGAGGCGGCGGCCTACGGCGGCATCGGCACCATCGTCGACATGCCCCTGAACTCGATCCCGCCGACCGTGGACAGCGACGCGCTGGCGGTGAAGCGGGCGGTGGCGTCCGGCAAGATCTTCGTCGACGTGGGCCTGTGGGGCGGCGCCGTACCGAGCAACCTGGGCAGCCTGGAAGAGCTGTGGGAGCAGGGGGTCTACGGCTTCAAGTGCTTCCTGGTCGATTCCGGTGTCCCCGAGTTCCCGCCGCTGGACGGCGGTGACTTCGCCCGGGCGATGGCCGAGGTGGCGAGCTTCGACGGGCTGATGATCGTGCACGCCGAGGATCCGGACGTGCTGGGCGCCATTCCGGCCTGGTCCAGCCGGCGCTACACCGACTTCGTCGACTCGCGGCCGCCCGAGGCCGAGGTGCGCGCCATCGAGACGGTGATCGAGCAGGTGCGCCGCCACGGCACCCGCGCGCACATCCTGCACGTTTCCAGCGCACGAGCCCTGGAGCCGATCGCCGCGGCCCGGGCCGAGGGCCTGCCGCTGACCGCCGAAACCTGCCCCCACTACCTGATCTTCGACTCCGAGAACGTCCCGGACGGTGCCGCCGAGTTCAAATGCTGCCCACCGATCCGCGACCCCGGCAACCAGCGCGAGCTGTGGCAGGGGCTGGTCGCCGGCGTCCTGGACTGCGTGGTGTCGGACCATTCGCCGTCCACCGTCGAGGAGAAGACCAAGGGCGGCGGCGACCTCGCCCAGGCCTGGGGCGGCGTGTCCAGCCTGCAGGTGACCTTCCCGGCCATGGTGGACGCCGCGGCCGAGCACGGCATCGGCCTGCCGCGGGTCAGCGAATGGATGTCCGCCGGTCCGGCCCGGGTCGCCGGAGTGGCGGGCAAGGGAGTCCTCGAGGCCGGCGCGGATGCCGATCTGATCTGGTACGAGCCGGGGCGCGAGGTCGCCGTCGACGGCAGCCGGCTGGCCCATCGCAACAAGATGACCGCCTACACCGGCCGGGTGCTGTCCGGCAGCGTGCGGCGCACCGTGCTGGCCGGGAAGACGGTCTTCGACGGCCACGACCTGGCTGAGCCCGCCGGCCGGCTGCTGCGGCGGGACGGCTGACGTGCCCGGACGGGGCCGTGCGGCGGTCGAACTGGTCGCCCAGCTACGCCCCACCGGCACCAGCCAGGAGGCGGTGCTCACCGAGTTGCGGCGAGTGCTGGCCTCCGGGCGGGTGCGGGCCGGCACCGTGGTGCCGCTGGACCAGATCGCGGCCGCCTTCGGGGTGAGCCGGACGCCGGTGCGCGAGGCGCTGAAGTCGCTGATCGGCGAGGGGCTGATCCGGCACAACCACCGCGGCGGCTACCTGGTCCACGCCCCGACCCGGGACGAGTTCGTCGAGTTGTACACCATCCGCTCGGCGTTGGAACAAGCCGCCCTGGCCAGCGCCGTGCCGCGGGCCGGCGAGGCCGAGCGGCAGCTGGTCCGGGAGATCCTGGAACGGCAGCGGAACGCTCTGGCGTTCGGCGATGTCGGCGGTTGGGACGCCGAGGGCCGAGCCTTCCACGAAGCACTCGCGGCGCCCTGCAGGATGCCGCGGTTGTGCCTGCTGCTCCGTGACGCCGCCAACTCCTCGGCTACCGCCCGCCCGATGCAGCGGCTGCGGCTGGTCAGGGTGCGGTCGCTGCACGCCGACCACGAGGCGTTGGCGGAGGCGTTCAGCGAGGGCGCCGCCGAGCGGGTGGTGAGTCTGGCCGGCGAGCACCTGCACCGCGTCCGGAACTGGGTGCTGGACAGCTTCGACACGCCGTCCTGAGCCTTCGCGGAGCGAACTGGCCTTCACCCGTTGGTCGAGCTTGTCGAGACCTAAGAGGCTGCGTTGCTGAAGGGGTTTCGACAAGCTCAACCAGCGGGGGGTCGGAGCCCGGGAGGACGGGAATGATCAGCACTTCCCAACGTGCCCCGGACACGCGAATCGGCGGGGCCACCCGGAAGGGCGGCCCCGCCGTTCGGCGAGCGGATCAGTGTTCGGCGGGTTCCTTGGCGCGGGTGCCGTCGACGTGGATGTCCGGCTCGTAGGAGTCCGGACCCAGGCTGCCGCCGCTCTCCAGCGTGCGGGCCTCGGTGTCCTGCACCTGAAGCGGCGGCGCCGCGGCCAGGTCGGACGGCTCCTCCGGGGTGCCCGGCAGGAACACGTTGAAGAACAGGTTGAGAGCCACCGCCATGATCGCCGAGGCGCTGATGCCGGAGTGGAAGATGGTCACGAACCAGTCCGGGAAGCTGTGCCAGAAGTTCGACGACACCACCGGGATCAGCCCGAACGCGACCGACGCGGCCACGATCACCAGGTTGTTGTTGCCCTGGTAGTCGACCTTCGACAGGGTCCGGACGCCGGACGCCGCGACGGTGCCGAAGAGCACGATGCCGGCGCCGCCCAGCACCGGGCCCGGGATGATGCTGAACAGGGCCGCGGCCATCGGTGACAGGCCGAGGACGACCAGCAGGCCACCGCCGGCGGCGACCGCGAAGCGGCTCTTGATTCCGGAAAGGGCCACCAGGCCGACGTTCTGGGCGAACGCGGTCGCCGGGAACGAGTTGAAGACCGGCGCGATCATCGACGAGGCCATGTCGGCGCGCAGGCCGTCGCCCACCCGCCGGGCGTCGACCCTGCTGCCGACGACCTCACCGACGGCGAGCAGGTCGGCGGTGGTCTCGACCATGATCACCAGGATGACGATCAGCATCGAGATGATGGCGCCGGCCTCGAAGATCGGCATGCCGAAGGCGAACGGCTGCGGCAGCGCCACCGGGGCGGCGGCGGACACCGGCGCCAGGCTGGTCTGGCCGGTGAACAGCGCCACGATGGTGCCGATCGCCAGGCCGAGCAACACCGCCATCCGGGAGAGGATCTCGATCTTGCTGAGCACGATCACCACGGCGAAGGTCAACAGCGCCAGGCCGACGCTGGGCAGCGAGGCGAAGTTCGGGTTGGGCACGCTGGCGCCGTTGACGGTGATGGTGGCGTTGCCGGTGATCCAGCCGGCCGCGACCGGCATCAGCGACAGGCCGATCACGGTGATGATCGATCCGGTGACCACCGCGGGGAAGAATCGGACGATCCGGGCGAAGAACGGGGTGATCAGCAAGCCGATCGCGCTCGCGACGATGACGGCGCCGTAGGCGGACTGCAGGCCGACCCCGGCGCGGTCGCCGATGATCGCCAGAATGGTCGACACCGCCGCGAAGGAGGTTCCCTGGACGAGTGGCAGCTGGGCGCCGAAGCCGCGCACGCCGAGCGTCTGCAGCAGCGTGGACACGCCGCTGACGAACAGGCCGCAGGCGACCAGCAGCGCCTTGGAGGCGGTGTCCAGGCCGGCGGCGCCACCGACGATCAGCGGCACGGCGATCACGCCGCCGAACATGGCCAGGATGTGCTGGACGCCGTAGCCGATGGTGGGGCCGACGCCGAGCTTCTCGTCCTCGGGACGACTGCCGACGGGCAGGTCGGGTAGTTCTGACTCGATTGTTGTGGGTTCGTGGGTGTCGATCATGGCCGGTGGCCTCTCTGGGTGGGAGTCCGGGGGTCCGGCGGACGCGGGGCTGGTCTGCCCCGGCGTCTGCCGGCTGGGTGGGACCGGGCTATGCGCCCGGTCGTGCACGTGTTCTCGGTCAGACGAAGGTGGGGACGTCGATCCAGGCATCCGGCTCGGGGGTGACCCCGTCGCGGACGATGGTTCCCTCGATCAGGCCGTAGGGACGGTCGGCGGCCCAGAACACCTCGTTGGGGTTCTCCAGGCCGAACGGGCTGAGGTCGTAGACGAAGTGATGCTTGTTCGGCATCGCGAACTTCACCTCGGCGATCTCGGGGAAGGCTTCGATGGCGGCCTTGCCCATCTCCCACAGGGTCTGCTGCAGAGCCAGCGAGTGCACCGTGGCGAAGGTGGCCAGGAACACCTCGCTGACGCCGGCGTAGACCGCGTTGTAGTCGATGCCGGCCTCCACTGCCTCGGGCAGGTAGCGCCAGCGTCCGGTGACGGAGGTCGCCATGATCCGGTCGTTGGTCTCGACCAGGGTGGTGTACTTGTCCCGCGGGAAGCCGTGGAACTCGCTGCCGGTGGACTTCAGCACGGTGAGGTCCTTCAGGCCGGCCAGCACATGGGTCTTGCCGTCGATCTTCTGCACGGCGGCCAGCCGGGTGGCCTGACCCTTGCGGACGAAGGAGTGGTCGTGCTCTGCGCCGTCGACTCCGATGCGCTCCCACTCGTACAGCTCGGCCTGCCACAGGCCGCCCTCGATCCACTCGAAGGACGAGACGAAGTGGTCGCCCAGCTTCAGCAGGAACTCCTCGGGCGAGCCGATCCCGTACTCCTTGGCGAACGCGAAGACGGTGTTCTTCTGGGTGTCGGTGGCGACCACCAGGCCGTTGTCGCCGACCAGGTAGGAGTCGAGCAGCTGGGCACCCCGCAATTGGCTGCTGACGTTGAGATCCTCGATCTCGTGGCGGGCCGTGTCCCGGGTGATCCTGACCACCCGGTTCTCGGCCTTGCCGTATTTGTTGGCGCCGAGGCTGACGGTGACGGACATGTACTTCAACTCCCTCGATAGGTGGAATAGGCGAAAGGCGAAAGCAGCAGCGGCACGTGGTAATGGGCCGCGCCGGAATCGATGGCGACGGTGATGGTCACCGACGGATAAAAGGTGGGGATGCCGAGGTCGGCGAAGTAGGCGCCGGTGTCGAAGGTGACGTGATAGGTGCCACTGGGCAGCGTGTCGGGACCGAACGCGGGCACCCTGCCGTCGGCGTCGGTGACGCCCTGGGCGAGCACGACGAAGTCGGCGTCGGTCATCCGGACGGCGACCCCGGCGGCAGGAACGCCACGGGAACCGTCTAGGACGTGGGTGGTGACGAAGCTCATCCGACGACCTCCCGCTCGAGACGCAGCAGTGCGATCTCGCGCAACTGGCCGGCCACCATGGCCGCCTCGGTCGCGTCGTCGTTGGCCAGCCGCTCGGTCAGCGCGGCCAGCATCTCCTCGGCGGTGCGGCCGGCAGCACGGATCAGGAAGACCCTGCCGAAGCGCTCCTCGTAGTCGAGGTTCCCTTCGGCGAGCGCCTGCCGGACGGCCGCGCTGGAATTGCCGACGCCGGCCTGCTCGCCCGCCGAATGGGCGGCGTTGGTGGCGCCGAGGGCCTCCACCCGTGGCCGCTCGCCGATCCGCGGATGGTGCGCCAGGGCGCCGTCCACCTCGGCGGCGGTCCAGGTTCGGGAGGTCTCGGCGGCCCGATCGAGCAGTGCGTCCCGCGAGGTGAACGGGCGGCCGCTCACCAGTTCGCCGACCCAGGAATCGACGTCTGCGCAGGCGGCCAGCATCGCCGCGGCTGCTGCGGCGTCCAGCTGATTGAATTCTTCGACTGTCATGCGCTCCCCGAATCGCGTGGTCGGACCACTTGTTTCGGGAATGACGCTAAGTGAGCTCTTTGCGCGCCAAATGTCGCAGTTATGACGGCTGGGTAACGTCGGAAAATATCCGCCCCGGCGGCCACCGCAGTGTGGCAGGGGCATCCTTCGGACGACAAGAACCCCTGCGGGTCTGAATCCTCCTCGTTGACCGGGGAGGATTCAGACGCGCGGGGGTTCTACCGGGGAGCGATCAGCTTGAACCGAGGGTGACCTGAGCGGTGTGCTCCTGGCCGTCGCGCAGGTAGTGGATGGTGACGGTGCTGCCCGGCGCATGGAACCGGATCGCCGCGATCAGCCCATCGGCGGTGGTGGTGTTGACGTCGTCGACACGGGTCACCACATCGCCTGCCTGCAGGCCCGCCGCCTGGGCCGGGCCGCCGTCGGTGACGCCGGCCAGCGACACGCCGTCCGAGGTGGTGTCGGTGGCCGAATCGCCTGCCTGCAACCGGACGCCGAGGCTTGCGTCGGCGGCAGAACCGTTCTGGATCAGATCGTTGGCGATCCGCACCGCGACGTCGGAGGGGATGGCGAAGCCGAGGCCGATGCTGCCGGACTCACCCGAATCGCTGAGCGAGGCCCCGGCGGCGTTGATGCCGATCACCTGCCCGTTGAGGTTCACCAACGGCCCGCCGGAGTTGCCCGGATTGATCGCAGTGTCGGTCTGCACCGCCTGATAGACGGCTTCACCACTGGTGCCCGAACGCACCGGCCGGGCCGTCGCGGACACGATGCCGCTGGTCACCGTCTCGCTGAGGCCGAGCGGGGCGCCGACCGCCACCACCGACTGTCCGACGACCACCGAGGACGACTTGGCGAAGGTCGCGGGCTTGAGCAGGCTGGCTTTCGCCCCGCTGACCTTGATCACGGCCAGGTCGTTGTTGGCCGAAGTGCCGACGACGCTGGCTTGGGCGGTCGACCCGTCCTCGAAGGTGACCGTGATGTTGCTGGCTGAGCCGCCCGCCCGGGTGGGGTTGGAGGACGCGGTGCCGCTGGACACCACGTGATCGTTGGTCAGGATGTGACCGTCGGTGTCCAACACCACTCCGCTGCCGATGCTGGTGCCGCCGGCGGAGCGCACCGTGATCGTCACCACCGACGGCGAGATCTTCGCCGCTGCCGCGGTCACCGTGCCGTCCAAGGTCGCCGGTTGCGCGACGGGGACCGCACTGATCGGTGCCGAGGCGACCAACCCGGAGGGCCCCAGCAGCGCATACCCGCCGACGCCTGCACCGGCGCCGACAACTGCGGCGAGAGCGGTCGATGCGAAGAACATCGCGGCTCGCGAGCGCCGCGGCGCACGAGCCGCAGGCACTGGCGCCGCGGCCGGGGGAGCACCGAAGACGTTGCCCGGGACGTGTCCGCCGGGCGTGGGGCCGGCGGGCGTCGGTCCGCTGGTCGTGGTGGGTGTCGGGGACCATGCCCGGTCGTCCGGACGTGGTGCCTGCGGGGTCTGCCAACTGCTCATGCCACTGAGGCTGGCTCGCGATCCTGTGTGCTTCCTGTGTGCTTGCCATGGACGGCGTATGGCTCGCAATCTTTCGATCCGGGGGCCACGTCCGGACGCCGCCAACAACCGTCCGTGCTCCTGCCGGCGTCCGACGGACCTGATCATCGGGGGGCCTCGGGCAGTAGGCTGAGGCGAGTGACAGACCCCCACCCCGACGAGACGGACGCCGAGCCTGACGACGATCAGCGGCGCCGGATCTCGGACCTGGCGGCGAACGTCACCCACCTCGCCGGGAGTGTCACGCACCTGGCGGCGGAGAACGTCACCCACTTGGCCGCTAACGTCAGTCACCTGGCCGAGGACGCCTGGAACCGGCTCGATTTCCGGCGGCGGCTGGTGCTGGCAGGACTCGGACTGCGACAGGGCGCCCGCCGGATGCGCGGCTCGCTGGTGCCGATCCTGACCGCCGGCGTCGCCGCCTGGATGGCCTACGCCATCGCCCACGAATTGCTCGGTCACCCGACGCCGTTCTTCGCGCCCATCGCCTCCTGGATCTGTCTCGGGTTCACCTACAACCGCGTCCCGCGGAAGGTGCTCGAGATCGGTGCCGGAGTGGCGCTCGGCGTTGTCATCGGCGAGTTGATCCTGGCCGGCTTCGGCCCGGGCGGCTGGCAACTGGCCCTCGGGCTGCCGATCGCGGCGCTGATCGCCCGGGTGCTCGACCGCGGCGACCTGTTCACCATTCAGGCCGGGGTGAACGCCATGGTGGTGGTCGGCATGGGCACGATCGTCAGTCCGGCGACCGGTGCCGGTCCGTCGCGCTTCCTGGACGCCGTGATCGGCGCCGGCGTGGCGCTGCTGTTCACCGTGCTCTTCCCCGGCGACATCGTCTATCGGCCGCGGCGGTATGTGGCGAACCTGCTCGCCGAACTGGCGACCGCGTACAGCATGCTGGCCGAGGGGCTCCGTGAGGGGAACCGGGAGCGGCTCCGTGACGCGCACGCGCAGCTGCGAGGCATCCAGGGCATCGTGGACGACACGAAGACGGTCCTGCAATCGTCCGCGGACATCATCAGGCTCAGTCCCACGCTGCGCCGGTACCGGAGGCAGGTCGACGAGCTGAGCCGGCAGCTGGAGCTCAGCACCCGCGCGGCACACACCACCGAGATGCTGTTGCGGCAGAGCCGCGGAGTCGTCGACGAGCGTGGACCGCTGCCGATCATCGCGGGCCTGATGGACGACACCGCTGCCGCGCTGCACTCCATGTCGGGGTCGGTGCGGCACTGGAACACTCCCAAGCGGGCACGCACGCTGGCCGTCGAGTTGGCCGCTAAGTGCGCCCCGGGCGCGGCCAACATCACCGACTGGCGGCGCAACGTGCTGCTGTCGGTGATGCGCTCGGTCGCCATCGACCTGCTGCAGCTCACCGGGCTGTCTCGTGTCCAGGCGCGGGTCTACCTGCCCGACGCGGCCGGCGACATCGGTGGCCCCGAAGCCGTGGTGACCGGCGACGAGGGTTCGGCCGTGTGGGGTGCCGCGGACTTCAAGGAGTAAGGCCCACCGCTAGTTGAGCTTTGTCGAACCAGCCCACCGCTGGTTGAGCTTGTCGAAACCCCTCGGACGGGTCTCGACAAGCTCGACCAACGGCTCTCGGACGGACAAGCTCGATCAACGGGTGTTCCGCCTCACGGCAGCGGCTCGCCCTTCATCATCCGCGACTTGTAGACGTTGCTGATCACCACGCCGTCCAGGAAGGCGGTGAGCCGCTGAGCCTCCGCCTCGAGCAGTTCGGTGTGCGCGGGGGAGAGCGGCGTGCAGGGAATCACCCGGACGCGACCCTCGTCGTCCTGCACCCAGCAGCCGACGATCCGGCCGTCGATCCAGGCGGTGGTGCCGCCGTTGCCGTTGCTGTCGAACAGGTGCGGGACGAGTTCCGGCGCCACATAGAAGGCCCGCTCGCGCCAGCCCATCGTCGTCGGGTCGAGGGTCGGCAACAGCGCGGCCCAGTGCGCGGACGGCTCGTCGTCGAGCGAGTCGTCGCCGGGCAGCACGAACCCGGTGGCACCCGAGTCGAGCACCACCGGCACCGCGTCAACCTCCGCGAGCGCTGCCCGCACCGACGCCTTGGTGGCACCGAGCCACCACGCCAGGTCGGCCTCGGTGCCCGGACCGAACGCCGCCAGCCAGGACCGCACCAAGCTGGCGTAGCCCTCCGCAACCGGCAGTGGCTCGGGCACGTCGCCCAGCCAGGTCCCGGTCAGCGTCCACAGCGGACGCGACGTCCGCCAGTGGCCCTCGCTGTGCGCCCGGACGATGAGATGCTCCGCGCCCAGCAGGGTCAGCAGCCGGGGTGCGAACGGCAGGTCGGCGACGGACCAGCGCGAGCCCGGCACCCCCTTCGTCCGACCGTGCAACTCCGGCAGCTCTTCACGGAGCTGCCGGGCCGACAGCTCCGAGCCGTCGGCCAGCCGCTCCAGCACCGCCGCCCGGGCCCTGTTGATCCACCGGGCGCCGTCGTCGGCCACCCCGTCCCGCTCCAGGTCGCGGGTCAGCTGATTGCGTTGCTGGACGGCGACCCGTTCCGAGGCGCTGCCCCAGACCGCGGGCAGCGCCTCGACCGGGAACGCGAACAACGTCCGCCGCATCGCCAACTGCTTGACCAGGGCCCGGTCGTCGTACAGCGCCTGCTCGACCGCCGACACGGTGGGATCTCGCAGCCGGGCCGCCGCGGCCAGGTGCACGGTCGAGGCGTCCGTGGCGTGGAAGGCGACCAGCGCCCGTCCGACAGCGACCGGGTCGTCCAACCGGTGCTCGGGGTGCAGGGCGTGCCGGCGGGCCAACCGTGCCCGTCGAGCGGAGTCCGGAAACCGCATGACGGCATCCTGCCCGACGCCACCGACAAGTCGACCGGCGATCCCGCTCGACCGATCGGGCGTTTTGTGAGTATGGTGTGCAACGTGTCACGGTTCAGCCTCATCCTTGGCTGCCGCAACGAGGCCTCGATCTGATTTCAGGCTTCCTCGTTGCGGAGAGTTCGCACGTGCCTGAATCCCATCGAACCGCCGAGGATCCTCAATGACCACCACCGTCAATCAATTCGGGACGCGCGTCCAACCCACGCCGGTGCAGCAGCCGTCGCCGATGCCGTTTCAGCGCTACACCCCGTTCGTGCCGGTCGATCTGCCCGATCGCACCTGGCCGGCGAAGAAGATCACCCACGCGCCGCGCTGGCTCTCCACCGATCTGCGCGACGGCAACCAGGCGCTGATCGACCCGATGACCCCTTCCCGCAAGAAGAAGATGTTCGACCTGCTGGTGAAGATGGGTTACAAGGAGATCGAGGTGGGTTTCCCCTCGGCTTCGCAGACCGATTTCGACTTCGTCCGGGATCTGATCGTCGGCGGTCATATTCCCGACGACGTCACCATCAGCGTCCTCACCCAAGCCCGTGAGGATCTGATCGAACGCACCGCCCAGTCCCTGATCGGGGCGCAGCGGGCGACCATCCACCTGTACAACGCGACCGCGGAACTGTTCCGGAGGGTGGTATTCGGCATCGACGAGGCGCAGTGCATCGCACTGGCGACCCGGGGTACCGAGCTGGTGATGAAATACGCCGAGCAGAATCTGGGCGATGTCGAATTCGGCTATCAGTACTCACCGGAGATCTTCACCCAGACTCCGACCGATTATGCGGTGGAGGTGTGTAACGCGGTCATGGACGTCTGGCAGCCGTCCGAAGGCCGCGAGATCATCCTGAACCTGCCGGCCACGGTGGAGCGCTCCACGCCGAACACCTATGCCGACCAGATCGAGTATTTCGGACGACACGTCCGCAACCGCGAGCATGTGGCGATCTCGCTGCACCCGCACAACGACCGCGGCACCGCGGTCGCGGCCACCGAATTGGCAATCATGGCCGGCGCCGATCGCGTCGAAGGCTGCCTGTTCGGTCATGGCGAACGAACGGGAAATGTGTGCCTGGTGACCCTGGGCATGAACCTGTTCAGCCAGGGCATCGACCCGCAGATCGACTTCTCCGACATCGACGAGATCCGTCGCACGGTGGAGTACTGCACCAACCTGCCGGTCCATCCGCGCCACCCATACGCGGGGGACCTGGTCTACACCGCCTTCTCGGGGTCCCACCAGGACGCCATCAAGAAGGGGTTGGAGGCGTTGGCCAAACAGGCCGCCGCCGAGGGCATCGGGGTTCACGAGATCCCGTGGGAGGCGCCGTACCTGCCGGTCGATCCGCACGATGTGGGACGCAGCTACGAGGCCGTGATCAGGGTGAACAGCCAGTCCGGCAAGGGCGGAATGGCCTACATCATGAAGTCCGAGCACCATATGGAGCTGCCACGGCGGTTGCAGATGGAGTTCAGCCGGGTCGTCCAGCAGCACATGGACGCCGAGGGTGGCGAGGTGACCCCGGATCAGCTGTGGAATTACTTCACCGCCGAATACCTGGGGGACACCGAGCCGCTCGAGCTGATCAGCGTTCCCGACATCAGCAACGGCGGCCGCTACACGGTGACCGCGAACGTGCGGGTGAAGGGCGTTGAGAAGACGCTGATCGGTGAGGGTAACGGTGCGTTGGACGCCTTCGCCGATGCGGTCAGCATTCTGGGCTACGAGGTGCGGGTGCTGGACTACACCTCGCATGCACTGTCGTCCGGCACGGACGCGGTCGCGGTCGCCTACGTCGAGACCGAGATCGGGCACGGCGACGACACCCGGGTGATCTGGGGCGTCGGCATGCACGAGTCGATCACCACCGCGGCGCAGAAGGCCGTGATCGGCGCCATCAACCGGGCGGCACGCACCCGCGACTAGCAACACGCGACCAGCACAACGGGGACGGTTCCCCGGTCACTCATGAGTGACCGGAGGACCGTCCCCTTTGGCATGCGCGGTTCCGGGAGAACAGCAGGGAACCGGTGCCCATACCAGCCAGCAAGACACGGCGAATCGCCGTCGAGTTGAAGCGGACCCGCACTTTTTGATAGGTCTATTCCGGTTGGCACCCCCGGTCACCCCCCGGTCGGGCATGTCGACGTGGACATAAGGGGACGAAGTGGCGCGTCGTCCACGCGGGCAACTGCGACAGGACATCCTGGAAACCGTTATCGAGCTGTTGATCGGCACCGGTGACGTCGACTCTGTGTCGATTGATTCGGTCGTCGAGCGAGTGGGTTGTACCCCACCAGCTCTCTACTACTACTTTCCGACAAAGACTGACCTGCTGCGGCAGGCCTGCGAGGCGGAATTCCAAAAGCTGGCCGATCACATCGAGGCTGACGTAGCCGAGTTGCCCGGCGGCTCGGTGGTGCAACTCGTCCGACGCGGCTACGCATTGCTGCATTGGGCGGGCGCGCATCCGGCGTTGTATCGAATCTTGTTCATGGGGACGAGGCGTACCGCCATCGTCACCGAGACAAGTCTGAGCGACGATCCGAGCCTGCGGGCGCTCGCCGCGAATATCGAATCCGCGGTGGCCGATGGTCTGATCAAGCCCCAGAATGTCCAGCTGCTGACCCTGTCTCTGTGGGGCACGGTGCACGGTTTCGCCTCGCTCGCGGTGTCCTTCCCGATGATTCCGATGCCGGAGTTGGAGGGGTCGATGCGGCTGGCGATGGAGTCGATCGGCGATCGGATGCTCACCGAGTGCGGGCGTGAGTCCTGGCGGTTGGCTGAGCGGCTTCAGGCCGGTGAGACTGCGTCATCGGCCCAAGCCGGACGCCCCTAGGATCGGGTGCATGCCCAAGGTCTTGACGGAACTTCCCCTCGGCGAGCGCGTCGGTCTCGCCTTCTCCGGTGGTCTGGACACCTCGGTGGCCGTCGCGTGGATGCGCGAGAAGGGGTCGATCCCCTGCACCTACACGGCGAATCTGGGGCAGTACGACGAGCCTGACATCGAGTCGGTCCCGGGGCGTGCCGCCGAGTACGGCGCCGAGGTCTACCGGATGGTCGATTGCACCGCTGCGATGGTCGAAGAGGGCCTGGTGGCGCTGGTCTGTGGCGCCTTCCACATTCGCAGCGCAGGCCGCACCTACTTCAACACCACCCCGATCGGACGCGCCGTCACCGGCACCATGCTGGTCCGGGCGATGCGCTCCGACGACGTCTGGATCTGGGGCGACGGCTCCACCTACAAGGGCAACGACATCGAGCGGTTCTACCGCTACGGGCTGCTGGCCAACCCGCGACTGCGGATCTACAAGCCGTGGCTCGACCATGCTTTCGTCAGCGAGCTCGGCGGCCGGACCGAGATGAGCCAGTGGCTGCATGAGCGCGGCCTGCCCTACCGCGACTCGAAAGAGAAGGCGTACTCCACCGACGCCAACATCTGGGGCGCCACCCACGAGGCGAAGGATCTCGAGTCGCTGGACGCCAGCATCGAGATCGTCGAGCCGATCATGGGCGTGCGGTTCTGGGACCCCGCCGTGGAGATCGCCACCGAGGACGTCACCATCGCCTTCGAGCAGGGCCGTCCGGTCTCGATCAACGGCGTGACCTTCCCCGACGCGGTCGCGCTGGTCCGTGAGGCCAACGCGATCGGCGGACGGCACGGGCTCGGCATGTCCGACCAGATCGAGAACCGGATCATCGAGGCCAAGAGCCGCGGCATCTACGAGGCGCCCGGCATGGCGCTGCTGCACATCGCCTACGAGCGGCTGCTGAACGCCATCCACAACGAGGACACCCTGGCCAACTACCACGCCGAGGGCCGCAAGCTCGGCCGGCTGATGTATGAGGGCCGCTGGCTCGACCCGCAGTCGCTGATGCTGCGCGAATCGCTGCAGCGCTGGGTGGGCTCTGCGGTCACCGGCTCGGTCACCGTACGGCTGCGCCGTGGTGACGACTACTCGCTGCTGGACACGTCCGGCCCCTCGCTGTCGTACCACCCGGAGAAGCTGTCCATGGAGCGGGTCGGTGACGCCGCCTTCGGCCCGACGGACCGGATCGGCCAGCTCACCATGCGCAACCTCGACATCGCCGACTCGCGCACCCGGCTGGAGCAGTACGCCCACCTCGGCCTGGTCGGCGGCGCGGTGTCGTCCCTGGTCGGCGAGCTCGAGGAGGGTGCCGCCCGCGGCATCACCGAGATCGAGGCGACCGTCCTGGATGCCGAGGTCGAGCAGGCCACCGATAGCGCCGGTATGGAGTTCGGCGCCGACTGACGTCGTCCGCCCGGTGGCTCCGGCGACCGTGCTGGCACGCCCGTCCATCCTCCGTCGGCGCTCGCCCCTAAAGCCCTCCCTAACTAGTTCTGCCCTCCCGCATGCGGGAGGGCAGAACTAGTTAGGGAGGGCCTTTTCGTGCGGACTGGAGGGGTGAGGAGGCTTGTGGG
>NZ_JAPUED010000033.1 GCF_027492755.1 Micropruina sp.
GCAAGCAAAGGAGCTCGACCATGGCACTGAAGAAAATCGGCGCCGCAACAGCCGCGGCTGCCCTCGCTCTCTCATTGACAGCGTGCGCCGGCGGCAGCGGCAGCACCGACCTGTCAAATCTGAAGATCGGCATCAAATTCGACCAGCCCGGCCTCGGCTTGAAGTCGGGCGATCAGTACACCGGCCTCGACGTGGACGTCGCCACCTACATCGCCGGCAAGCTGGGCACCACGCCCGAGAAGATCCAGTGGACCCAGGCGCCGTCGGCTCAGCGCGAGACACTCATCGACAGCGGCCAGGTCGACCTGGTCGTCGCCACGTACTCGATCACCGACCAGCGCAAGCAGAAGGTCGACTTCGCCGGGCCGTACTTCATCGCCGGGCAGGATCTCTTGATTCGCGCCGACGACACCTCGATCACGGGCATTGATTCGCTCAAGGGCAAGAAGCTCTGCTCGGTGACGGGGTCGACCTCGGCACAGCAGATCACCGACAAGGTGCCGGGCGTCAACCTGCAGAATTTCGCCACCTACTCGGAATGCGTTGCCGCACTGGCTGCGAAGACGATCGACGCTCTCACCACCGATGACACCATCCTCGCCGGCTACGCGGCCCAGCCGGAATACAAGGGCAAGCTCAGGGTGGTCGGTAAGCCGTTCACCAAAGAGAACTATGGCGTTGGCCTGAAGAAGGGCAACACGGAACTGTGCAATAAAGTCACAGACGCGATCAAGTCGATGATCGCCGACGGCAGTTGGCAGCAATTCATCGACAAGAACCTCGGGCCTGCCGACTACAAGCCGGGACCCGGCAACCCGCCGACGCCTGCGGCCTGCTCGTAATTCCTCTCGGAGGGTGTCGCCGCGGGGCGGCACTCTCCGCGACCCGAAGGGTTGAAGCGATGGGCGATATCCTCGCGAAATACGACCTGCTGGCGGCATTCTGGGTCACGATCGAATTGTCCGTGCTGTCCGCATTGGGCGCATTGATCGTCGGAACGCTGGTGGCGATTTGCCGCGTCTCCCCCGTGCCCGTCCTGCAGTTCATCGGCACTAGCTACGTGAACATATTGCGGAACACCCCACTGACGGTACTGATGGTGGCGAGCATCCTGGGTGTGAGCTTCATCCTTGGCCTCAGCTGGTCCGACGATGCGAAGACCAACGCCTTCATCTGGGCCGTGATTGTGCTCAGCCTCTACCACGCCGCATTCGTCTGCGAGGCCCTGCGCAGTGGGGTCAACACCATTCCCGCCGGACAAGCGGAGGCGGCGCGTTCGATCGGGCTCACCTTCAGGCAATCGCTGACCGAGGTACTGTTGCCACAAGCGTTCCGCGGTTCGATCGCTCCCCTGGGGTCCACCCTGATCGCACTGATCAAGAACACCACGGTGGCTGCGGTCATCGGAGTTTCGGACGCCGCAGGGCTGATGGCGATCATCGTCGAGAATGAGACTGGCAGCCTCCCCGTGTTCGCCGTATTCGCGATCGGCTTCGTCATTCTCACGCTCCCGCTGGGTATCTGGTTCACCCATCTCTCGCAGCGACTGGCGGTGAAGCGATGAGCGCCCAGGCCGTCTTGTTCGATGCCCCGGGGCCGAAAGCCCGGCAACGCCACCTGATCCTGACAATCGTCGGGGTAGTGATCGTGGCCGGCGTCCTGGCCGCAGTGCTCTACCAACTCGGCACCAAAGGTCAACTGGACGCCGCGAAATGGATGCCGTTCCTGACCGCGAGCGCGTGGCGCAACTATCTGCTCCAAGGCTTGCTGGGCACGGCGATCGCCGCCGTACTGTCGGTCATCCTGGCCGGCTTGCTGGGCCTGCTACTGGGAATCGGCCGGCTGGCATCGACCCGGTGGATACGGGTGGTGAGTGGCGTCGTGGTCGAGTTCTTCCGCGCCGTCCCGGTGCTGATCATGATGATCTTCCTGTTCAACGCCCTTCAGTTGTTGCGCTGGTTCCGCAATGACGTGAATCCACTGATGGCCGTTGTGGTCGCGCTCACCCTCTATAACGGCTCGGTAATCGCCGAACTGGTGCGCTCCGGCGTCCATTCGTTGCCCAAGGGCCAGGCCGAGGCTGGTTTGTCGATTGGCCTCACTCCGAGCCAGACGTTGCGTTCGATCCAGCTGCCACAGGCCCTGGTCGCCATGCTTCCAGCCCTGATCGGCCAGCTTGTGGTGGTGGTGAAGGACTCGGCGCTCGGCTACCAGATCACCTATTCCGAACTGCTCACCTGGTCGAAGACCCTAGGCTCGGCCTACGCCAACACCGTGCCGGCATACATCGTGGCTGCGGCACTCTTCATCCTGATCAACTGGTCGTTGACCAGGTTCGCACGCTGGGTGGAGCAGCGACTGCGGAAGCGCTCGGTTACCGCAGCCCCGCTGACTACCGCAGCACCCAACATCATTCAGGGCAGCGCCGAGCCTGGCGGACCGACCGATACGTTGATCGATCAGCGCTGAGCGCCGGGCGTTTTGACACACGCCGAGTACAGCCTGAGAATGATTGTCATGAAGATCCTCAGAGCGGTAGTGACGGCAGTGGCGGCCCTCGGGCTGTCCATCACCGCAGGGTGTTCGGCGGGGACGCCATCCACCTCGTCCGGCCCGGCGGGGGCGACCCAGCTCAAGGTGACGGCCGCGTTCTACCCGTTCGAGTACGTGGCGCAGCAGGTCGGCAAGGACCTGGTGACGATCACCGATCTGACCCAGCCGGGCGCCGAGCCGCACGATCTGGAGCTCTCCCCCAAACAGGTGGCGGGCATCGGCGAGTCCGATCTGCTGATCTACCAGAAGGGCTTCCAGGCTGCGGTCGATTCGGCCCTGCAGACGGTCACCCCGAAGCAGGCGGTCGACACCGCGTCCTTCCTGACCCTGCAGCCCGCTCAGCACGAAGACGACCACGCGGACGAGGGGCATGCGGACGACGGACACGACCATGGGGCGCTCGATCCGCACACCTGGCTCGACCCGAACAACATGGTGACGATCACCGAGCACGTCCGCGACGCGCTCGCCGAAGCCAAGCCGGACGCCAAGGCGACCTTCGCCGCGAACGCCGACGCGCTGATCGCCCAGCTGAAGCAGCTCGACACCGACTTCAAGACCGGCCTCAGCTCGTGCCAGCGCAAGGTGTTCATCACCTCGCACGAGGCCTTCGGCTACCTGGCCCACCGCTACGGCCTGGAGCAGGTCGGCATCAGCGGCATCGAACCCGACACCGAGCCGACCGCCGCGCGGATAGCCGAGGTGCAGAAGGTGGCGAAGGCGAACGGCGTCACCACGATCTTCTTCGAGACCCTGGCCTCGCCCGCGGTGGCCAAGTCGATCGCCGGTGACCTGAAGCTGACCACCGACGTGCTCGATCCGCTGGAGGGGCTGACGCCGGAGTCCCGCGGGTCGGACTACATTGAGGTCATGAAATCCAATCTCACTTCGCTGCAGAAGGCGAACGGCTGTTCATGACGGCCGAGCCGCGGCCCTCAGCCCCGGCCATCTCCGCACATCAGGTCGACGTGGTGCTGTCGGGCGTCCCCATCGTCCGGCATGCCGGCTTCGAGATCGGTGTCGGCCAGACGGTGGCGGTGACCGGCAACAACGGGTCGGGCAAGACCACGCTGATGCGGGCCTTGCTCGGCTTGGTGCCGCACCGGGGCACCGTGGAGTTGTTCGGCACCGAGCTGAGCAGATTCCGTGACTGGCACCGCATCGGCTACGTCCCGCAGCGCAGCACCATCCTGGTGCAACAGGCCACCGCCCGTGAGGTGGTGGCTTCCGGACGTCTCGGGTTGCGGCGTCCGCTGTGGCCGGCGAGCGCGGCCGATCGCCAGGCGGTGACGGACGCCCTGGTCCGGGTCGGCATGGCCGATCGCGCGCAGGCGCCGTTTGTCCGGCTCTCCGGCGGCCAGCAGCAGCGGGTGCTGATCGCCCGCGCGCTGGCCGGCACCGCGGACCTGATGGTCTGGGACGAGCCACTGGCCGGGGTCGATCAGACCACCCAGGGCGTGCTCGCCGAGATCCTGGCCGAGTTGCGTGAGGCGGGCACGACAGTGGTGATGGTGCTGCACGAACCCGGCCCGTTCGAACCACTGATCGACCGGGCGATCACCCTGGCCGACGGACGGGTGGTCGCCGACGGACCGTTCCAGCCGGCACTGGGCGGGCACGAAGTGCACGAACTGCCGCACAGCCACTTCCACGAGACCGGACTCGAGGTGATCTGAGATGGAATGGCTCGCGCTGGAGTTCATGCAGCGGGCGCTGCTCGCCGCCGTCATCACCGGCCTGACCGCCCCCGCGATCGGCACCTACCTGGTGCAACGCCGGCTCAGCCTGCTCGGCGACGGCCTGGGCCATCTGGCCGTCGCGGGTGTCGGCCTGGCCTTCCTGACCGGCACCGCACCGCTGCCGGTCGCGGTGGTGGTGTGCGTGGTGGGCGCGATCGCCATCGAACTGCTCCGTGAACTGGGCCGCACCAGCGGCGATGTCGGCCTCGCGATCCTGTTCTACGGCGGGCTGTCCGGCGGGCTGCTCCTGGCCAGCCTGGCCGGCCAAGGCACCGGCACCCTGTCGGCGTTCCTGTTCGGATCGCTGCTCACCATCAACGCCACCGAGCTGTGGATCATCGCCGGGCTCGGCGCGGTCGTGCTGGTCGTCTGCCTCGGCCTGCTGCCGCAGCTTTTCGCGGTGAGTGCCGACGAGCCGTTCGCCCGGACGATCGGGCTGCCCGTCCGGGTCTACAACATCCTGATCGTGGCGCTCGCGGCCGTCACCGTCACGGTCTCGATGCGGACCGTCGGCCTGCTGCTGGTCAGTGCCCTGATGGTGGTGCCGGTGGCGACCGCCAACCATCTGGTGATCGGCTTCCGCCGGTCGATGCTGGTGGCGATGGGCCTGGGCGTGCTGGCCGCGGTGAGCGGCACGATCGGCTCCTACCAGTTCGACACCGCACCCGGCGCCCTGATCGTGGTGATCGCGATCGGTGTGTTCGCGCTCAGCTGGCCGGCCTCGCTGCTGCTGGCCCGCCGCTACGCCCCGTTTGTCGAGCTGACCGATGACCAGCCGCCCCGTTCGCACGAGTTGACCGAGGAGCATCCACACGTGCATTCCGCAACCTGCGGGCATCCGGCGGTGCCCCACGCTGGACATGTCGACTACATTCACGATGGTCACCGGCACGCCGCGCATGAGGGTCACTATGACGAGCACTGAACGAACACCACGCCGCACGAGGCAGCGCACAGAGATCCGCGATGCCGTCGAGGCCAGCAACTCGTTCGCCACCAGCCAGGAGATTCACGACCGGATGCGCCACGACGGCTCGACCGTCGGCTTGGCCACTGTCTACCGGGCGCTGCAGGCGATGGCCGCCAGCGGCGAGGTGGACAGCATCCGCACCCCGGACGGCCAGATCGCCTACCGCACCTGCACCCCCGGGCATCACCATCACCTGGTCTGCCGTTCCTGCGGACGCACCGTCGAGATCAGCCTGCCCGGCCTCGAGGAGCAGACCCGCAAGATCGCCGGCCAGTACGGCTTCGCCGAGATCGACCACGAGGTCGAGTTCTTCGGCACCTGCGCCGACTGCAGCAGCAAGTAGGCGCGGCCAACCACCGTTGGTCGAGCTTGTCGAGGCCCTACTGCGGTCCCGTCATCCCGGACCTGATCCGGAATCTCGGTGGTGCCGAACCGGCCGGAGATCCCGGCGTTCGCCTGGATGACGGAACGCTGGGGACGGTTCTTTTCGTTCCACGCTGGTCGAGCTTGTCGAGACCCCGACTGGGTCCGTGCCGTTGCGTGCTGTCAGACCACCCGATAGAGGCAGCGGACGAGCTCGTCCAGGTTGGCCTCGATGGCCTTGGTTGCGGCCACCGTGAGGTCGCAGAAGACGTGGGTGTCGGGCTGGTCGTCGAGCAGCTGCCGGGCTGCTTCGAGGCCGGCCTTGTCGGCGTAGGTGTAGTAGTTGATCTTGCGGACGCCGGCCTCGATCGCGGCGCGGTACTCCTCGCAACTCAGCCCAGATCCGCCGTGCATCACGATCGGGACTCCACCGGCCCGGCGCAGTTCACCGATCAGCCCGAAGTTGATCTTCGGATCGGCCTTGTACAGGCCGTGCACGGTGCCGAATGAGCAGGCCAGCGCGGTGACGCCGGTGGCGGCGACGAACGCCGCGGCGTCCTCGGGGCTGGTGTACAGGGTCTCGTCGGCCACACCCTTGGATTCGACGCCGTCCTCGCGTCCGGGCATGACACCCAGTTCACCCTCGACGCCGTAACCGCGCGAGTTCGCCAACTCCACCACCGCGCGGGTCTGTGCGACGTTGTCGTCGTAGGACAGCCGCGAGCCGTCGAACATCGCCGAGTTGAAGCCGACCGCGAAACCGCGCTCGACGTAGTCGATGGTCTCGCCGTGGTCGACGTGCACCACCAGTCCGGTGCTGGAGCGGCGGGCCAACTCGACCATGACCGGGCCGATGTCCTCGATCGCATTCACCGGTTCGTGCACCTGGGCGTGCTGCACGATCAGCGGCACCTCGTACCGCTCGGCCACCTTGATCGCCGACAGCAACAACTCCAGCGTCGGGGTGTTGATCGCGGCGATGCCGCAGTTCCTGCTTTCGGCGAAGTCGAGTGCGTCGCGCAGCCCGATCAGCATCGGGTACCTCCTCAGTCAGGTTTCCAAGGCGGCTCTGCCCCGGACGGCTCAGTGTAGTGAGCGACGACCGCCGGCAGGTCGGCGCATCAAGGAACCGTCAAGACTCGTCAGAGCTCGGTCAACAGCGCGGACGACCGCCCCGGGCGGGCACACGATCGAAGTGTGATCGAGGACCTGTTGGCCGCGCTGCTCGGCTTGGCATTGCTCATCTATCTGGGCTTCGCCCTGGCGCACCCGGAACGGTTCTGAGCACCATGCCTCCGACGCTCGCCGCCGTGCTGGCCGTGCTCACCGTTGTCGTGATCCTGGCCGTCATCCATGTGCCGCTCGGCAGCTGGATCCACCGGGTATTCACCTCGCCCACCCACACCCGCGTGGAGCGGCTGATCTACCGGCTGACCGGCGTCGATCCGGACGCCGAGCAGCGTTGGGGCGTCTATGCCGTGTCGGTGCTGGCGTTCTCGGGAGTGTCGATCCTGCTGTTGTGGGGGCTGATCCTGGCCCAGCCACTACTGCCGTTCTCGCAAGGGCGTTCGATGAACGTCGACACGGCGTTGAACACGGCGGTCTCGTTCGTCACCAACACCAACTGGCAGTCCTACGCCGGTGAGGCCGGGGCCGGCTACCTGCTGCAGGCGCTCGGACTGACCGTGCAGAACTTCGTCTCCGCAGCGGTCGGCCTGGCCGTGGCGATCGCCGTCGTCCGAGGGCTGACCCGGGAACACACCGACCGGCTGGGCAACTTCTGGGTCGACCTGACCCGCGGCACGCTGCGCGTCCTGCTGCCGCTGTCGGTGATCGCCGCGATCGCGCTGGTGGCCTGCGGCGTCATCCAGAACCTGGACGAACCGGTCACGATCACCACCATCGGCGGCGGTACCCAGGTGCTGCAGGGCGGCTTGGTGGCGTCCCAGGAGGCCATCAAGGAGTTGGGCACCAACGGCGGCGGCTTCTTCAACGCCAACTCCGCCTACCCGTTCGAGAACCCCAACGGGGTATCGAATCTCATCGAGATCGTGCTGATGCTGGCCATCCCGTCCGCGCTGCCCTACAGCTACGGCCTGATGGTCAAGGACCGCCGGCAGGGCGCCACGATCGCCGCCGTGATGGCCGTGCTCGGTTTCGGCGCGATGGCGGCGCTGACCGCGCTGGAGGTGGCCGGAGGCAGCCTGGAGGGCAAGGAGCAGCGCTTCGGCACCGCGTGGTCGGCGATCTTCGCCTCGGCCACCACCAGCACCTCCACCGGTGCGGTGAACGCCATGCACGAGTCGCTGCAGCCCTTGTCGGGTGGCGTTGCGTTGCTGAACATGATGCTCGGCGAGTTGTCCCCGGGCGGGGTCGGCACCGGGCTGTACTCGATGCTGGTGATGGTGGTGCTGGCGGTCTTCGTGGCCGGGCTGATGGTGGGCCGGACGCCGGAACTGCTCGGCAAGTCGATCGGACGGCGGGAGATCACCCTGGCCGCGCTGGCCATGCTGATCACTCCGACGCTGGTGCTGCTCGGCACCGGGACGGCGCTGCTCGTGCCCACCTCGAGACACGCGATGCTGGCGTCCGGACCGCACGGGCTGAGCGAAATGCTGTACGCGTTCACGTCGGCGGCCAACAACAACGGCTCGGCCTTCGCCGGGCTGTCCGCCGACCAGCCGTTCCTGAACCTGGCGCTGGCGGCCTGCATGCTGTTCGGCCGGTTCGTCCCGATCGTGGCGATGCTGGCGCTGGCCGGAGGGCTGAGCCGGCAGGGACGCCGTCCGGTGACCGCCGGGACGATGCCCACCCACTCGGCGAGCTTCGCCGGATTCCTGCTGGCGATCATCCTGGTCGTCGCCGGCCTCACCTACTTCCCGTCCCTGGCTCTCGGCCCGATCGCGGAGGCACTGTCATGAGGAAGGGCATCGTCGTGAGAGGAAGCGTCCCCAGCGGAGTGGGACGAAAAGAACCGTCCCCGGCGTACCACGCCGTCATGAGGAGGAGGCTGTGATGAGCAGGCATCCCCGCCCGGCGCATCCGTCGCTGGCCGTCACCGCCTGGCAGTCCCTCCCCCAGGCGCTGGCGAAGCTGGACCCGCGGCATCTGATCGGCAGCCCGGTGATCTTCGTGGTCTGGGTCGGATCAGTGCTGACCACCGTGCTGTCGGTGCTGCAGCCGTCGGTGTTCACCATCGCGGTCACGCTGTGGCTGTGGGCGACCATCGTCTTCGCCAACCTCGCCGAGGCGATCGCCGAGGGACGCGGCAAAGCGCAGGCCGACACGCTGCGAGCCACCCGGACCCGGACCATGGCTCGGCGGCTGCGCGCCGACGACACCGAGGAGCAGGTGGCCGGCGTCGAGTTGCGGATCGGTGACCGGGTGGTGGTCGAGGCCGGCCAGGTGATCCCCGGCGACGGCGACGTGGTGGACGGCGTGGCCAGCATCGACGAGTCGGCGATCACCGGCGAGTCGGCGCCGGTGATCCGCGAGGCCGGCGGCGACAGGTGCGCGGTGACCGGCGGCACCACCGTGCTCAGCGACCGGATCGTGGTGAAGATCACCGCCAAGCCGGGCGAGACGTTCATCGACAAGATGATCGCCCTGGTCGAGGGCGCGGCCCGGCAGAAGACCCCGAACGAGATCGCCCTGGGCATTCTGCTGATCACCCTGACCATCATCTTCCTGCTGGCGGTGATCGCCCTGCAGCCGCAGGCGATCTACTCCGGCGGACGGCTGCCGCTGGTGGTGCTGGTCGCCCTGCTGGTCTGCCTGATCCCGACCACCATCGGCGCCCTGCTGTCGGCGATCGGCATCGCCGGCATGGACCGGCTGGTGCAGCGCAACGTGCTGGCCATGTCCGGACGCGCCGTCGAGGCGGCCGGCGACGTCAGCACCCTGCTGCTGGACAAGACCGGCACCATCACCTTCGGCAACCGGCGGGCCAGCGACGTCCGGCCGTTGCCCGGAGTGGAGCGCGGCGAGCTGCTGGACGCCGCGCACGCGTCCTCGCTGGCCGACCAGACCCCGGAGGGGCGCTCCATCGTCGAGTTCGCGCTCGCCGACCGGCCGACCGGGGCGTCCGGCGTCCACGAGTTGAGCGATGACGCGTTGATCCGGGCCGGGGCCAGCTTCGTGCCGTTCACCGCGCAGACCCGGATGTCCGGGGTCGACCTGCCGGACGGCACCCAGATCCGCAAGGGCGCCGGTTCGGCGGTCGCCGCCTGGGTGGCCGGCGGAGGCGGCCGGTTCGCCACCCGGCTGCAGCCGATCGTCGACGAGATCTCCGGACGTGGCGCCACTCCGCTGGTGGTGGCCAGCCGGCAACCCGGCTCGCCGCCGCGCACCCTGGGCGTGGTCGAGCTCAAGGACGTGGTGAAGCCGGGCATGACGCAGCGGTTCGCGCAACTGCGGGCGATGGGCATCCGAACGGTGATGATCACCGGCGACAACCCGCTGACCGCCAAGGCGATCGCCGCCGAGGCCGGGGTGGACGACTTCCTCGCCGAGGCCACCCCCGAGGACAAGATGGCGCTGATCAAGGCCGAACAGGCCGACGGACGGCTGGTCGCGATGACCGGGGACGGCACCAACGACGCCCCGGCACTCGCCCAGGCCGACGTCGGGGTGGCGATGAACACCGGCACCTCGGCGGCCAAGGAGGCCGGCAACATGGTCGACCTCGATTCGGACCCGACCAAGCTGATCGACATCGTCGGCATCGGCAAGCAGCTGCTGATCACCCGCGGTGCGCTGACCACCTTCTCTATCGCCAACGACGTGGCCAAGTACTTCGCGATCATTCCGGCGATGTTCGTCGGCGTCTTCCCCGGCCTGCAGGCGTTGAACATCATGGCCCTGCACTCACCGGCTTCGGCGATGCTGTCCGCGGTGATCTTCAACGCGCTGATCATTCTCGGCCTGGTGCCGCTGGCCCTGCGCGGGGTCGCCTACCGGCCGCTCAGCGCCTCAGCGATGCTCACCCGCAACCTGCTGATCTACGGGCTGGGCGGCATCGTGGCGCCCTTCGTGGGCATCAAGCTGATCGATCTTCTCGTCGCTCTCATCCCGGGATTGGGGTAGTCATGTCCGTGTTTCGTCAGGCTCTCGCCGGGCTGAGGATGCTGCTGGTGATGACGGTGGTGCTGGGCATCGGCTATCCGGCGGTGGTCACCCTGGCCGCCCAGACCTTCCCGACGCAGGCGCACGGCTCCCAACTGGTCGCTGCCGACGGCCGGGTGGTCGGTTCGGCGCTGCTCGGACAGTCCTTCGCGGGACCACAATGGTTCCAGCCACGGCCCTCGGCGTCCGACTACTCGGGGCAGACCTCCGGCGGCAGCAACCTCTCCCCGGTCTCCGCCGACCAGCAGCAGGCCCGCCGGCAACGGCTGGACGCGCTACGGCAGGCCAACCCGGACGCTGTCGGCCCGGTGCCCGAGGACGCGCTGACCGCGTCGGCGTCCGGGCTGGATCCCGACATCTCGGTGGCCTACGCCCGCTGGCAGGTGCCCCGGGTGGCCGCCGCCCGCGGCGTCCCGGCCGCCGAACTGGAGGCGATGATCGCCGCGGCGACCGAGCCGGCCGCACTGGGCTACCTCGGCCAGGACGGCGTCAACGTGACCCGGCTGAACCTGGCGCTGTCCGGACGAGAATAGGGCCATGGGACGCGGCCGGCTGCGGATCTACCTCGGGGCGGCCCCCGGGGTGGGCAAGACGGTGAGCATGCTGGCCGAAGGTCATCGCCGCGCCTCTCGAGGCACCGACGTAGTGGTCGGGCTGTGCGAAACGCACGGCCGGCAGCAGACGCAGACCCAGCTGGAAGGGCTGGAGATCGTCCCGCGCCGCACGATCGAGTATCAAGGGGTCGCCTTCTCCGAGCTGGACCTGGACGCGGTGCTGGCCCGCCGTCCGCAGGTGGCGCTGATCGACGAACTCGCCCACAGCAACGTACCGGGCTCGCGCAACGAGAAGCGCTGGCAGGACATCGACGAACTGCTGGACGCCGGCATCGACGTGATCTCCACGGTCAACATTCAGCATCTGGAGTCGTTGAACGACGCCGTCACCTCGATCACCGGCATCGTGCAGCGCGAGACGGTGCCGGACGAGGTGGTGCGGGCCGCCGACCAGATCGACCTGGTGGACATGTCGCCGGAGGCGCTGCGCCGGCGGATGGCCCACGGCAACATCTACCGTCCGGAGAAGGTGGACGCCGCGCTGGCCAACTACTTCCGGGTCGGGAACCTGGCCGCGCTGCGCGAGCTGGCGCTGCTCTGGCTGGCCGAGAAGGTGGATGCCGCCCTGGAGGGCTACCGCAACCAGCACGGCATCACCGAATCGTGGCCGGCGCGGGAGCGGGTGGTGGTCGCCCTGACCGGCGGACCCGAAGGGCGGGCATTGCTGCGCCGCGGCGCCCGGATCGCCTCCCGGCTGGCCGGCGGCCAACTGCTGGGCGCCTTCGTCAGCCGCAGCGACGGCCTGGCCAACGCTCCGCTCAGCCAGGTCGCCGAGCTGCGCCGGCTCACCGAGGAGCTGGGCGGCGAGTTCCACAGCATCACCGGCGACGACGCCGCGCAGGCCGTGCTGGATTTCGCCCGCGGGGTGAACGCCACCCAGATCCTGGTCGGCGGGTCTCCCCTGCCGCCCTGGCGGCGCGGGCTCAGCCCCAGCCTGGCCGAACGGATCATCGCCGACGCCGGTGACATCGACGTCCATGTCGTCGGCCATCCAAGGCCCGGACGCGGCTTCACCCGGCACCGCGGCCTGTCCCGGCAGCGGGTGGTGGCCGGGCTGGTCGCCGCGGTCGTCCTGCCGCTGCTGCTCACCGTGCTGCTGCACGCCGACCCGTACACCTCCGATCTGCCGCTGGACATTCCGATCTTCCTGCTGGCCACCGTGCTGGTCGCGGTGCTCGGCGGGCTGGTTCCGGCCGTGGTGGCCGCGGTGCTGTCGTCGGTGCTGCTGAACTGGTTCTTCGTGCAACCGACCGGCACGCTGAGGGTCGCCGATCCGGAGAACACCCTGGCGCTGATGGTGTTCGTCGGAGTCGGCGTGCTGGTGGCGCTGATCGTGCACCGCAACGCCCGGCGCACCGAAGAAGCCCAGGCGGCGCAGCGGGAGTCCGCCGCGCTGGCCGAGCTCTCCCATTCGCTGCTCGGTGCCCCCGACCAGCTGCCGCTGCTGCTGCAGCGGGCGATGGACATGTTCGGCGTCCGGGCTGCCGCGATCGTGCGCCGGCCCGCGGACGGCCCTGCCGAAATCGTGGCCGCGGCCGGTAGCTACGACCCCGCCGCACCCGCCGACCACGAGGACGCCGGCGACCACCAGCTGGTGCTGCAGCCACCAGGCCTGGCCGCCGGCCAGCGCCGGCTGTTCGACGCCTTCGCCGCCCACGCGGGCGCAATCCTGCAACGCCGGGAGCTGCAGCGTTCGGCCAGGTCGGCCGCGCAGTTGGCCCGGGACAACCAGGCCCGCACGGCGCTGCTGTCCGCCGTCTCGCACGACCTGCGGACGCCGTTGGCCGGGATCAAGGCGGCGATCGGCAGCCTGCGCTCCGACGAGGTGGAATGGTCGGCCGCCGACGAGGCGGAGTTGATGGCCGTCATCGAGGAATCCGCGGACCGGCTGGAGGCGCTGATCGGCAACCTGCTCGACCTGTCCCGGCTGCAGACCGGTGCGCTGATCGCCCATCCGGCGCCCACCGATCTCGGCGAGGTGATCCCGGCCACTCTCGCGGCGTTGCCCGACCCCGCTCGCGCCCACTGGGAGATCGATCCGGAGGCACGGATGGCACACACCGACGCCGGCCTGCTCGACCGGGTGCTGGGCAACATCGCCGAGAACGCGCTGCGCTATCAGAGCGCCGACACCCCGATCACGGTGCGGGCCAGCCGGGTCGCCGACCGGGTCGAGGTGCGGGTCACCGACAACGGGCCGGGTGTCCCGCCCGACGAGCTGGAGCGGATCTTCCAGCCCTTCCAACGCCAAGGTGACTCCGCCGGGACCGGCATCGGTCTCGGGCTGGCGGTGGCCCGTGGCCTGGCCGAGGCGATGGGCGGACGGGTCGGCGCCGAGCCGACGCCCGGTGGTGGACTGACCCTGGTGATCGCCCTGCCCACCCGGCCGGGTCAGGAGATCCCGGCTGAACCCGGAGGTGCATCGTGACCCGGATCCTGGTGGTCGACGACGATTCCATGCTGCAGCGCACGCTGCGGATCAACCTGCGAGCCCGCGGCCACGAGGTGCTGCTGGCCTCGTCCGGACGGCAGGCGCTCGCCAGTTTCGTGGCCGACGATCCCGAGTTGGTGATCCTCGACCTCGGCCTGCCCGACCTGGACGGCGTCGAAGTGCTGCGCCGGATTCGGCAGCACTCGGCCGTGCCGGTGATCGTGTTGTCGGCCCGGCAGCAGGCCGACGACAAGATCGAGGCTCTCGACGAAGGTGCCGACGACTACGTCAGCAAACCCTTCGACGTGAACGAACTGATGGCCCGGGTGCGGGCGGCGGTGCGTCGGACGTCTGTCGCGGCGGAGGCTCCGGAGACGTTCACCGCCCCCGGCCTGACCCTCGACTTCGGCGCCCACCTGGCCACCCGCGGTTCGGAGACGATCCATCTCACCCCGACCGAGTGGCGGCTGCTGGCCGAACTGGCCCGCCACCAGGGCCGGCTGGTGCCGCACGAGGACCTGCTGCGTGCCGTCTGGGGTCCCGGCTACGGCCGCGAACACCACTACTTGCGGGTCTTCGCCAACCAGATCCGCCGCAAGATCGAACCCGATCCGGCCGCCCCCCGGCATCTGATCAACGAGCCCGGCCTCGGCTATCGACTACAGCCCTGAGCAGCACCGTTGGTCGAGCCTGTCGAGACCCTTCGCGAGAAGTCACGACAAGCTCAACCGGCGACGCGGCTCAGCGGCCGAACAGCCGTCCGAACAGACCGGGTGCGGGCGCGGCCGACGTGGCATGTCCACCGCACCACTGAGCGGCGGGAACGGTGCGCTTCACCGCGTCGATGTGCTGGCCGCAGCCGGCCCAGGTGGTCTTTCCGCATTGTTTGCAGGTGACTGCACGGCACATGATGTTTCTCCTTGTCGTTCAGGGTTCAGGCGAGGGCGAGGAAGAGCTTCTCGAGCTCTTCGGTGGTGATGTCGTCGGTGCGCTCGCTACCGTCCGGGTCGGCCAGGCAGTCCTTCATCGCGGTGGCGATGATGGTGAAGCCGGCCCGGTCCAGGGCGCTCGAGACGGCGGCCAGCTGGGTGACCACGTCGCGGCATTTGCCGCCGCCCTCGACGGCGGCGATGACGGCGTCCAGTTGACCGCGGGCGCGGCGCAGCCGGTTCAGGATGCGGCGCTGGGCGGTGGGATCGGCGGGTGCCATGGCGGTTCCTCTCGTCGGTGGGGGCAGGTCAGGCGTGGGCGGGCTCGGGCAGCACCAGCACCTCGTCGGCACGGTCACCGAGCACGGCGCGGAGGGTGAGCATGCCGCCGGACAGCGAGGCGGAGTCGAAGCCCGCCTGGGTAAGTACCCGGTGTGCGATCGCCGAGCGGACGCCGGACGCGCACAGCACCCGCACCGGACGTCCCTGGGCGGCGCCCCGCACCTCGTCGAGCCGGTCGCGCAACTCGGTGTGCGGAATGTTCAGCGACCCCGGCAGCTGACCGGTCGCGCATTCGGCGCGGCTGCGGACGTCGAGCAGCAGAACCTGGTCCTCGATCCGATCCAGGTCGCCGGCGTACCAGAGCCGCAGAGTGCCGTCGAGCACGTTGGCACCGACCATGCCGGCCAGGTTCACCGCGTCCTTGGCCTGCCCGTAAGGCGGCGCGTAGGCCAGGTCGAGATCGATCAGGTCGGCCACGCTCAGCCCGCCGCGGAGGGCGCTGGCGAGCACGTCGATGCGCTTGTCGACCCCGTCTGCGCCGACCGCCTGCGCACCGAGAAGGCGGCCGTCGGCAGCGCCGACGTGCAGCATCAGGTGCAGTTGGCTGGCGCCGGGGAAGTAGCCCGCGTGCTGGTTGGGGTGCAGATGCAGCGTGCGGTAGTCGATGCCGGCGGCGTCCAGGGCGGCCCGGTTGGCGCCGGTCAGGGCCGCGGTCAACGCGCCGACCCGGACGATGGCGGTGCCCAGCGGCTGCGGGATCGGCCGAGCCGATTCGGGCCGGACGATCGCGTCGGCGACCAGCCGCCCGGCCCGGTTCGCCGGTCCGGCCAGCGGCACCGGACGGACCACGCCGGTGACTGGGTCGGTGGCTGCGGTGGCGTCGCCGACCGCCCAGACCCCGGGCAGCGACGTCCGGCCGTGCTCGTCGACCACGAGGGCGCCGTTGACGCAGGCCACCCCTGCCGCCTCGAAGATCTCGGTGTCGGGACGGACGCCGGCCGACAGCACGATCAGGTCGGCCGCGATCCGGCTGCCGTCGGCGAGCGTCACGGTGTCCTGCCTCACACCGTGCTCGACCGACGAGGCGGCGATACCGGCCCGCACCTCGATGCCGAGCCGGCGCAACTCGTCGGTCACCAGGTGGGCGAGTTCCGCCTCCAGCGGCGGCAGCACGTGCCCGGCCAACTCGACCACGGTGACCTTCAGGCCGCGCAGTGCGAGCGCCTCGGCCGCTTCCAGCCCGATGAACCCGGCGCCCAGCACGACCGCGCGACCCGCGCCGGCGTCCACCTGGGAACGTAGCGCGACGGCGTCCGGAACGGTGCGCAAGGTGCGCACCCGCGGCGAATCCAGTCCGGAGATCGGTGGACGCACGGCGCGGGCACCCGGCGCCAGCACCAGTGCGTCGTAGCTCAGCGTCGTCTTGCCGGACGGCGTCCGCACCTCGATCGTCTTGGCGGCGGCGTCGAGCCCGGTCACCTCATGCCGCGTCCGGACGTCGAGGTCGAGCGCGGCGCGCAGCGACTCGGGCGTCTGCAGCAGCAGGCGATCGGCCTCGTCGATCTCACCGCCCACGTGGTACGGCAGGCCGCAGTTGGCGAACGACACCTGCTCACCGCGCTCCAGCACGATGATCTGCGCCGACTCGTCCAGCCGGCGCGCCCGGGCCGCGCAGCTCATTCCGCCCGCAACTCCCCCGACGACCACGATTCGCATCACTCATCACTCCTTCAGTGAGAGAATATATACCCCCTGGGGTATTTTGCCCAATCGGTGCCGCGTGCCGCCGAACTCCCGAACTTCCGGGGACGGTTCTTTCGGCACCGGGGACGGCTCTCCTGGACACTGGGGACGGTTCTCATGATCCGGCGAGCTAGCGCGGGCCGATGCGCGAAACTCGTAGCGAACGGGGGTGGCATGCTGCGGTTCACCATCGGGGACGCCGCCGAACTGGCGGGCGATATCGGTCCCGACCCACGGCTGATCGGCGTGCTCGCCGAACTGGATGGCACCGTCGCCACCGACGACCTGCGAGCGGCGGTCGCCGAGCGGGCGGCTGGATTCCCACTGCTCGCGCACCGCATCGTCCGGCGCGGAGCGAATCCCCGGGCGGCCCGCTGGGAGCAGGTCACCATCGACCCGGCCCAACACGTGCTCGAACTCACGACCGATGATCCGACCGGCACCGCGATCGCTGTGCTGGTGGCCGGGCTGCCGGAAACCATCCCGATGTGGCGCCTGCTGATCCTGCGCTCCGCTGACGCCGCCCATCTGCTGTTCGTGACGCACCACGTCCTGCTCGACGGCGCGACAGCCATTGCCGTAGTCAGCACCTTGTTCGGCGGCGAGCCGCCAGAGCCGACGGCTCCCCGGCCGCGCCGACGATGGCTGGCCCCGGCGAGCGTGTTGGCGGCGCTCACCCGAGGGTCCTCCGCGACCTCACTGCTGACACCGCTGACCTCGGGATTCCGGATCGTCACGATCGAAGTGGACCTGGAGGCGCTACGCGAGGCCGCTCACCGCGCCGGCGCCACCATCAACGACCTGTTGTTGCTCGCGGTGGCCGAGTCGCTGCGCGCCGCCGCTCGCCAGCGCGGCGAGCAGCTGCGCCGAGTCGTGATCAGCGTGCCCACCACCCCCGGCCCCTCGGACGGCGAACCCAGCCGCAACCGGGTCGGCGGCTTCCTGGTCTCGGTACCCGAGCGGCGCGGCGACGAGACCGACGCCGACCTGCTCGGACGCCTTGCCGCACGGACTCGTCGCCGCAAGCGGCTCGCCCGCGCCTCGTCCGACTCGACGGCCCTCTCGGCAGCCCTGGTCGCAGCGGCCCGGATGGGCTGGTACCGGCCGCTGCTCGAACGCCAGCGGGCCATCACCAGCCTGGTCACCAACATGCGCGGCCCCGGCACGCCGCTGACCGTGCTGGGCGCCGAGGTGCGTTCGCTGACGCCGATCAGCCCCACCCTGGGCAACGTCGGCGTGGTCGTCGCCGCACTGAGCTACGCGGGGCGGCTCCGGGTCACCCTCCGGCTGGATCGCTCCGCCTGGAGTGCCGAAGGCACGCTCGTCGAGACCCTCGACGCGGCACTCTCGCGACTGGCCGACGTCGGCGATTCGGGATTCGGCAGCAAGCGCTGAATCGTCGGTCGAGCGCTCCCGAAGCATCCGCCGATCAAAGCCCTCCATCGTCATCCCGGACTTGATCCGGGATCTCTCCCCGCCTGAGCTCCCGGTTTGAGAGCCCGGCCGGAGCCCGCGAGGACGTGAATGATCAGCGCTTGCCTAAACCGACGACAGCCGTAGGTCCACGTGTGCGCACGCCGCAGCGCGTGCGGCGTCGGCGTCGTTGGCGGCGATAGCCTCCGCCAGCGCGCCATGGGCGGCCGCGCAGACTGCGCCGGAGGCGACATCGATCCGGATCCGGCTTTCGAGGCCCTGCCGGAGATCGGACAGCAGGCTGTTCCCGGCGAGACGGAACAGCACGTCGTGGAAGGCCCCCACAGCGACGCGGTCGCCGTCCATGCCGCGTTGTTCCAGCGCACGGAGTTCGTCGAGATCGTGCTCGCTGCGATTCCGCGCGGCGCCCGGCGCCGCCTCGAGTTCCAGCGACCGCAGCAGCAGGCGGATCTCGTCGACCTGGTAACCGACGGTGAACTCCGACAACGCCACCGGTAGCGCAGTGCGGGCCCGGACGAAGGTGCCCTGGGACGGCCGGGGTTCCAGCATGCCCAGATGGACCAGCGTGCTCACCGCCTCGCGCACGGTGGAACGGCTCACCGAGAGCCACTCGCTGAGTTCCGCCTCCACCGGGATCTGGCTGCCCTCGGGCCAACGGCCCGAGACCACCTCGTCCTGCAGCACCCGCAGCACCTGCAACGAGCGGGTACCTCTGGTGTGCTGTTCGGCAATGGAGTCCAGCAGAGTGGTGTACGACGGACCTGAGTGAGTGCGTGCCTCCAACGTAGGCGCGGCCACCAGGTGGATCCTTCGAGTGATCTCTCACAACCGACTCGAAGAAGGACACCTTGATGACCGCTGTGCCCAGTATCAACCAGCTCGACCCTGCCCGTTTCCTTGACGAGCAGCTGTCCCAGGCGAGCCCTGACCTGATGCGGGACCTGCTGACCACGTTCGTGAACGCGTTGCTCTCCGCGCAGGCCGACGCGGTGTGTGGTGCGAGCTTCGGCGAGCGGAGCCCGGAGCGGGTCAACTCCCGCAACGGCTACCGCCACCGCGACCTCGATACTCGCGTCGGCACTCTCGACATTGCCGTCCCGAAGTTGCGGACCGGGTCGTTGTATCCGGAGTGGCTGCTCGAACGCAGGAAGCGGGCCGAGCGGGCGCTCACGAGCGTGGTGGCGACCTGCTACCTGCTCGGCGTCTCGACCCGGCGGATGGACGAGCTGGTGCAGACTCTTGGGATCACCGGCCTGTCCAAGAGCCAGGTCTGGGTGATGGCCAAGGAGCTCGATGAGCAGGTCGAAGAGTTCCGCACTCGACGGCTCACCGACGCCGGCCCGTTCACGTTCGCCGCTGCTGACGCGCTCGTGCTCAAGGTCCGAGAAGGCGGCCGCGTGGTGCCCGTGCACGTCCTCGTTGCGACCGGCGTCAACGCCGATGGGCACCGCGAGGTCCTCGGCGTTCAGGTCACCACCAGCGAGGACGGCGCCGGCTGGCTCGCGTTCTTCCGTGACCTGCCGGCCCGCGGCCTGTCCGGGGTCAAACTCGTCACCAGCGACGCGCACGCCGGCCTCGTCAACGCGATCGCCGCGACCCTGCCCGGCGCGGCCTGGCAGCGCTGCAGGACGCATTACGCAGCGAACCTGATGTCGACGACGCCGAAATCGTCGTGGCCGTGGGTCAAGGCGCTGCCGCACTCGATCTACGACCAGCCCGACGCCGACGCCGTGCACGCCCAGTTCGACCGCGTCGTCGACGCCCTCACCGACAAGCTCCCCGTCGTCGCCACGCACCTCGAAGAAGCCCGCGCTGACATCCTGGCGTTCACGCCGTTCCCCAAGGAGGTCTGGCGGCAGATCTGGTCGAACAACCCCAACGAACGCCTCAACCGCGAGATCCGTCGCCGCACCGACGTGGTCGGGATCTTCCCCGACCGAGCCAGCATCATCCGGCTCGCCGGCGCCGTGCTCGCCGAACAGCACGACGAGTGGACCGAAGGCCGCCGCTACCTCGGACTCGACGTCCTGGCGCACGCCCAAACCGTCGACACTCAGCACACCGAGGAGGTGAGTACCAACCTCGAACTACAAGCCCTCACAGCCTGACCGACACGCCCAACCGAGGGATCAACCTCGTACACCACCCCGACGGACTTGACCGAGAGCCACTCGCGGTTGTCGCGAGGCGCACCGCCTAAGCGCGACGCTGTCGGCCACCGGCGCGGCGGCCCCGGGTCACGTACGGATGCAGCAGCTCAAGCAGTTTCTCCAGGCTACTGAGTCCCCCCGAGTCGTAGAGGCATCAGCTATGAGGAGTGGCGATGTCAGAGAAGCGGAAGAAGTACGACCAGGAGTTCCGAGGAGTGGCTTTGGGTCTCCACCAGCCCCGTTTGTAGGTCAGTGCTGACACCGCCCGGACCAGGAGGGCACCCTAGTATTGGTGGGAGTTGACACCACCCTGGCGGGCGCGCAATTGGAGCGAGTCCGAGCAGATTGAGCGGAGGGAGCGCATGTCGGCGACGAAGCTCCTGGTGCTCGGTATCGTGCACCTCTCCGGCGGCGCGCATGGATACCAGGTGCGGTCCGAACTGCAGAGCTGGGGTGCGGAGATTTGGGCCAAGATCAAGCCCGGCTCGATTTATCACGCGCTGAAGAAGGCGGCGGCTGATGGCCTCCTCACCGAGCACGCCGAGCCGGGCAATTCCGGGCCGGAGCGCGTTTTGTACCGCGTGACGGCTCGGGGACGTGACGAGATAGTCGAACTGGTCCGCGACGGCCTGCGGCGCACCCATGACCCCACCATGCTCGACGCGTCCATCGCCATGTTGCCCATGCTGACCAGGACAGATGCCATCGCGCACGTTAACGAGCGGGTCGCCCGCCTGGAAGCGGAGCTCGTAGGACAGGCCAAGGGGTGGGAGAACCCGAACCCCGACATTCCCGAACACGTCCGTGATCAGGCTGAACTGTGGGTGGGACACGCACGCACCGAACTGGAGTGGGCGAAGAGCCTGAGCAAACGACTGTCTGAGGGCGCGTACACCATGGCCGATGATCCGGGTTCGTGGCGAACGGTCCCCGATCCCCTCAATATGCGCTTCTAATCAACCTTGACTAGATGTCTCCTCCTCGCGTACTTTGGCCATGTAGTCAAATTTGACTAGTGCAGCCCAATCCGTTCGCAACACCGAGAGAAGGAATCGAAACCATGGGAAAGCTCGCGATCGAGACGAGAGGGTTGAAGAAGAGCTTCGGCAAGACCCACGCGGTCTCCGGTGTGGACCTGGCCGTGAGCGCCGGGGGCGTGTACGGCGTGCTCGGTCCGAACGGGGCGGGCAAGACCACCACGATCCGCATGCTGGCCACGCTCCTGCACCCCGATGCCGGAGAGGCGCGAGTGCTCGGCTACGACGTCGTGCGTGACGCCCGGGCGGTGCAGAGCAGGGTGAGCCTTACCGGGCAGTTCGCGTCGGTCGACGAGGACCTCACCGGGGTGGAGAACCTGTTGCTGCTCGCCAGGCTGCTCGGCTACTCGCGCCCGCAGGCCAGGCGGCGAGCGGGCGACCTGCTCGACGCGTTCGGTCTTGCCGAGGCGGCCGACCGGCAGGTGAAGAAGTACTCCGGCGGGATGCGCCGGCGCATCGACATCGCAGCGTGCCTGGTCGTCACCCCCGAACTGATCTTCCTCGACGAGCCCACGACCGGGCTCGACCCGCGCAGCAGGAACCAGGTCTGGGAGATCGTCAGGGGCATGGTCGCCGAGGGCACCACCGTGTTGCTGACCACCCAGTACCTCGACGAGGCCGACCAACTGGCCGACCGGATAGCGGTGATCGACCACGGAAAAGTGATCGCCGAGGGCTCAAGCAGCCAGCTCAAAGCATCGTTCGGCGCCGGCTCGCTGCACGTACGGCTACGTGCGCCCGAGCAGCGGGCCGAAGCCGAACGGGTCCTCGCCGGCGTCCTCGAGGTGCCTGCCGAGCCGTCCACCGACCCGGTCGCGCTGTCCGCAAGGATCTCCGACCCCGAGCGAGTCGCCCGCGCCCTGGCCGAGCTGTCCCGCAGCGGCATCGACGCCACCGAGTTCGCGCTCGGTCAGCCGAGCCTGGACGAGGTGTTCCTCACCCTGACCGGACACGCCGCCGAGGAGACACCCGAGGAGGATGCCGCATGAATGCCACGACCGCGAAACAGGCGTCGGCGCCATTCACCGAGGACGCGCTGCGCAGTGTGCTGGTGGCCGGCGAGCGGCCGTCTCGCCCCGGCCCGGTGCTCACCTCACTGACGTTCGGCTGGCGCGCTTTGCTGAAGATCAAACACGTGCCCGAGCAGCTCGTCGACGTGACCATGTTCCCAATCATGTTCACACTGATGTTCACCTACCTGTTCGGCGGCGCGCTCGCCGGGTCGACACAGGAGTACCTGCAGTTCCTGCTGCCGGGCATCCTGGTGCAGGCGAACGTCATGATCACCATGAACACCGGCATCACGCTGAACACCGACATCCAGAATGGGGTCTTCGACCGGTTCAGGTCACTTCCGGTGTGGCGACCGTCGCCGCTGGTCGGCGCACTGCTCGGCGATGTGATGCGCTACTCGATCGGGTCGGCGGTCGTGATCGCGCTCGGACTGGTCCTAGGGGTCCGGCCGGAGGGTGGCGTCGTCGGCGTGGTGCTGTCGGTCGCGCTGCTGCTGGTGTTCTCGTTCTGCCTGTCGTGGCTGTGGACGATGCTCAGCCTGATTCTGCGCACGCCAAACTCGGTGGCGGGGGTCAGCATGATGGTGATGTTCCCGCTGACGTTCGTGAGCAACATCTTCGTGGACCCGAAGACGATGCCCGGATGGATGCAGACAGTCGTCGAGGTCAACCCGATCACCCACCTGGTGACCGTGGTACGCGGCCTGATGCACGGCTCGGTGCCCGCCGGGGAAATCGGCTGGGTGCTCGTCTCGTCCGTGCTTCTCGTCGCGGTCTTCGGCCCCATCACCATGGTCCTCTACCGCAACAAGAAGTAGATGCCGCTACCGCGAGCACTTGGTTGAAATCAGCTCCGACAACCCGGCCCACTCGGCCAACGCATCACCGGTACCAGGCCCGGACACGACAAGGAGAGCCGAATGAGCACCATCCCCAAGAACAAGTCGGAAACCGTTGCGCACAGGCCCGGGCGGGCGAGCAACATCGGGGTCTGGATTCTGCAAGTCGTGCTGGCGGCAATAGTCGCCGGCGGCGGAATCTCGAAGCTCGCCGGCGACCCGGTCATGGTGGACATGTTCGCCGACATCGGGGCTGGCCAGTGGCTCCGGTACCTGGTCGGAGCACTGGAGGTCTCGGGAGGGGTTGGAGTTCTGATCCCGGCTCTGGCGGGCCTGGCCAGTCTCGGTTTGGCGGCATTGCTGACCGGTGCTGTCATCACGGATCAATTCGTGCTCGATCAGAGCCCTTGGCTGGCGCTCGCCCTTCTCGTCGTGGCGGCCGTGATCGCAAGGGCGCGGTGGTCGCGCACCGAGGCCGTCGTCGGCACGCTGCTCAGACGATGAGACAAACCTCTCGAACGGAGATGTGAGATGAACGAGATGGCCTTTCGCGTGACATCAAACGATGGCACCACCATCGCCTACGACCGGAAGGGAAGCGGCCCGGTTGTCGTCCTGGTAGGCGGCGCACTGGACGACGGAGCCGAGAACGCTTCCTTGGTGCCTGCTCTCGCCGAGCACTTCACGGTCTACAACTACGCCCGTCGGGGACGCGGCGCGAGCGGCTTCACCGAGCCCTACGCCGTGGAAAGGGAGATCGAGGACCTGGATGCGTTGATCGCGGAGGCAGGCGGCTCGGCACACCTGTTCGGGGCGTCCTCTGGTGGCGCGCTGGCGCTGGAAGCCGCCGCGGCCGGGTCAGCCATCGACACGATCGCCGTGTGGGAGGTGCCCTACGCGGTCGGGGACGACATACGCCCGCGATTCGAGGAGTACATCGCGGACACCCGACGCGCCTTCGACGCCGGGCGAGACGAGGAGGTTCTCGAACTGTTCATGCGCCTGTCCGGCGCTTCCGACGACAACATCGCGGCCAGGAAAGCGGCAGGCAAGCAGACGTCGCATTGGGCGGATTCGGTCGCCCTCGCGCCCACGCTGGTCCACGACAGCATCTTCCACGACCGCTACCAATTGCCGACCGATCGACTGGCAACGGTCACCCAACCGGTCCTGGTCACCACCGGAGGACCGATCACGGTCCCCTACATGGCAGGCCTACCCTCGGACTTCTTCGACCGCGCAGCCGACGAGCTTGCAGACCTACTACCCCACGCTCAACGGGAGACCCTCGACGGGCCGGATCACGTCGTCGACCCACAGACCATCGGCCCACTGTTGCTACGGTTCTTCAGCAGCGAACACTGAGAGGCCCGCGGGTGGTGCGGGAAGACCGATTAGGCACCGCGCAAGCAGATCTTCGTCGCGCCAGGGACACAGGGCGGACAGGTGGTGCCGAGGTTGATGTCGTCGGCGGCATCACAGGCCTGATCCTGGGCGTGCTCGTCACCAACGTCTTCGTCACCACGCAAGGCCGGGCCGTCGTACTGACCTGGGCTTCAGTGGGATTCGACCTGGCCTTACTCGCTGCTCATCGGCTCCGTCGTCGGTCGTACCCCACACTCCGGACCGCCTCAGAACCGCCCACCGAACCCCTGCGCAGCACATGACCCCCGCGAAGAAAACTGTTGCTGCTTTCAGGATCGCGTTGTCTTCCTCGGGCCGGCGAACCTTCGCCTTCAACGCCTTGATCTCAGCCAACTCCCCACTGCTACGACCCTCCCGATCACCGGCATCAACCTGAGACTGGACAACCCAGCGGCGCACCGTCTCCTGACCCAGGCCCAACTGCTTGGCCACCGCCCCAGCCGCAGCATTCATCATCGACTATTCCTGCTGGTGCTCGGTCACCAAACGCACAGCCCGGGCCCTCAGCTCCGGATCGATCTTCTTCGGCGTGAAAGCATCCTTCCAACTCAAACGGACGCGGCATCAAACCTGGGACGCTTCAAGAGCGCGCCGCCCACTTGCGGGCCGTGACCGGGCAGACCATGAACATCCTCGCCGCGGCTGACACCGGCCAGTGGTCGTCCGCGATCAGGAGCGCAAGCCGAAGACGAGCGCGCGGGGTCAGTGCGGCATTAGCGTGGGACACGAGGGCCTCCTCGGGAGTGAAGCAGTTCCTCGACAGCGCCACTTCACGACCGGAGGCCTTCGCCCTTCAGCACCTCAAACCCGTGTCGCCGAAACAACGTCCCTGAACATCACACCTAGCCACCCACCGGGCCTGTCTGTGGGGCTGCCATGGAACCCGAACTCGCCTCGCTCGCGTGGTTGAAGGCTGCATCAACGTCTCGAGTCAACTGGCAGGCTAGATCGAGGTCGTTGCCCGACGACAACGGAACGAGTCAGCTTTCAGGGTGGGTTCCCTGGGACTCTAGTCAGCGTCCAGTTCCAAACTGTTTGCTTGACTCCCTGTACTCGAGTTGCAGGTCATGTTGTGAGCTGTAGGTAGTGAAGAGCTTGCTGAGCAACGGAAAGACCCTCCTATCCTCCGAGAGGGTTCGGGTAGCGGGAAGGCGCATGGCTTCTATGAGTAGATGCCGGTGAAGGTCAAGAGTCACCTCAATGTCTTGGCCGTGTGCCTCGGCGGCCTCGATCGCGGATCGGTAGGCCAAAGCGGAGAGAGCCCAAAGCGAAGCGGCGATGAGGGCCCACCCCCAGTTCAGGATTGTCGCGCTTAGGTTTGATGCCAGGAAACTGGTACAAATAACAGCCGCGAGAAGCCAGGTGACGCTCAGCCGGCACGAGACGTCCAGTTGATTAACCTCGTCATCCAACTCATCTCGCAAGGCGGGCGGAAGTACCAAATGAAGCCTTGGCCAGAGGGTCACGACTTGTATCCCGTAGCGTCGACCGACCTTGTCCTCAGTACACCGCAGGGTGTTACCAAGAGCAGTGGGCAGAAGGCGACTCTCGTCCGGAAATCGTGCGCGGATTTGATGGGCGGCGGCTTCGCGGAGCGACGCGGCGACAAGCTGCCTCAACTTACCCTTGGACCCTTTGACAATTGCAAGCCTTGCGACAGCGCGAAGGTATTTCCTGCGCTGCCATGCGATTCCCAGTGCTCGGACGGGAGCCACGATCCCGCCCGGCCAGTACCCCTCCAGGAGTTGAACGAGGCGAAACTGGAGCGGCTGAAGGGTGACGGCGAGGGCGACGGCCCCGACTGTGATCCAGACGGCGCCAGCCAAGCCAATCGCTTCAGCGCCGGTCTTTAGGGCTATTGCGTCCAGCGGCGCGACTGGCGCGCCCGAAACAACGAAGAAGACTACAACAAAAGTGGCAAGCAGGGTGGGAAGTATCCCAACTACCTGCAGCCTCGCTCCGAAATCCTTCACCGCTTCAACGATGTGAGCACACTACAGGGTGTTACTCTCGGTCATCGTCATCTGCCGGCGGAACAGTTAGTGTCGAGACTCCACAGCTTGGGCAGATTGCGACGTCGATGAACTCCAGCGGCACGTCGTAGCGTGTCGCGCAGACGCACGTCACATCCACTAGGACCATTTCATCGCGGCCCCGCAGCCGGCGCGACGGGCGGCCTGCCACGGGTGTCATGATGTCTGCCTTCCACTGCTCTGCAGAGACGACGCTACTGGACTCTTGCAGCAGGCGGTACCTTTCGACGAATACCTTCACACCTGCCGCACCTTTCCTTCGGCTGGCGATTCGGGCCATGTCGGGCAGCCAGCGCAGACTACGGGATTGGAAGCACGTGAGCCCCAGCCTGACGCGGCCGGTAGGCGATCCGGGCGCCGACGTCGGACAGCTCGGACGCCGC
>NZ_JAPUED010000034.1 GCF_027492755.1 Micropruina sp.
CCGTCCGGCCAGCGGTTCAGCTGGTGGCGTCCGTGGAACCGGGGCGCGGTGACCTTGACCTTGCCCTTCTCCGGGTAGCCCTGGGTGAACGTCTTGCGGAACATCGTCCGAAAGGTGACGCCGAAACCGGCCCACTGTTCTGCGAAGGTCGCCATCAGGCGTCCGTCCTTTCCGCTTCGGCATGAACCACGTCGGCCTGCTCAGGCAGCCGCTGACCGGGCATCGGCGGCACCGGGTAGCCGCCCGCGAACGGGTCGAACGGTGTCGGCTCGGCCAGCTCGGGTTCGGGTTGTCGATCGAGCCACCACCACAGGGCGAACAGCGCCAGCACCACGACCACGAGGCCGCCGATCACCAGCGGGTTGGCCAGCCAGTTCTGCGCCCGGGCGATCCGGACGGTCGAGATCAGCATCACCCAGACCAGCGAGATCGGGATCAGCCACTTCCAGCCCAGCGTCATGAACTGGTCGTAGCGGAACCGTGGCAGCGTGCCGCGCAGCCAGACGAACACCGAGATCAGCAGCTGCACCTTGAGCATGAACCAGAGCGGACCCCACCAGCCCTGATCCATCGCCGGGATCAACGCGTTGATCGGCCACGGGGCGTGGAAGCCGCCCAGGAACAGCGTGGTGGCCACCGCCGACACCGTCGCCATGTTGATGTACTCGGCGAGGAAGTAGGTGGCGTAGCGGAAGCCGGAGTATTCGGTCAGATAGCCAGAGACCAGCTCGGACTCACATTCGGGCAGGTCGAACGGTGCTCGGTTGGTCTCGCCGACCATCGAGATCAGATAGATCACGAACGACGGGAAGAGTTGCAGGAAGAACCAGTTCTGCAACCCCAGGTTCAACCCGAAGAAGCTGAACGGCTGACCCTGCACGTCGACGATCTCGGCGGTCGACATCGAGCTGGCGTGCAGGAACACCGCCACCAGCGCCAGCCCCATGCTGAGCTCGTAGGAGATCATCTGCGCCGAGCTGCGCAGCGCACCCAGCAGCGAGTACGGCGAGTTGGACGACCAGCCGGCCAGCACGAAACCGTAGATGCCGACCGAGGCCACCGCGAGGATGACCAGCACCGAGATCGGCAGGTCGGTCAGCTGCAACCGGGTCCGGACGCCGAAGATCTCGACCTCGCCGCCGAACGGGATCACCGACCAGGCGGTGAAGGCGGCGGTGCCGGCGATCAGCGGCGCCAGGGTGAACAGCACCCGGTCGGCCGACTTGGGCCGGAAGTCTTCCTTCATGATCAGCTTGCTGCCGTCGGCGACCGCCTGCAGCAGGCCGAACGGTCCGTTCATGATCGGGCCGAGCCGATGCTGCATCTTGCCGACCAGCCGGCGCTCGTACCAGACGTTGAAGATGGTCCAGACCAGCAGCACCACGAACAGCACCACCACCTTGAGCAGCACCAGCCACCACGGGTCGGTGCCGAACAGGGAAAGGTCGAGCGGGATCATGCCGCACCTCCTTCGCTGAGCGCGTCCTCCGGTCGGGCCACAGTGACGCCGGCTCCGTGCACCAGGCCGAGCTCCGACAACGGAGTCCCGGGCGCATGGGTGGGTACCCAGACCGTGTCGAGAGCCATCCCGGCGGTGACCTCCAGCGGCAGGGTGAGCCACCCGTCGCCGCCGGCGATGGTCACCGCGTCGGTCAGGCCGTGCTCCGCGGCCACCTCGGGCGAGGTGCGGGCCACCACCGGACGGGCGGTCGCCTGCAGCGCCGGCTCGTTGTCGTTGGAGCGGGAACCGTCGATCATCTCGCGCCAGGTGGCCAGCGCCAGCTCGCCCTCGGCCGGGCCGCTCATCGCGCGGGTCCGGGTCAGCGGGGCGCGCTCGCCTTCCCAGCCGCCCAGTTCGTCGAGTTCGGTGAGCGCCTGCTTGGCCGTCCGGATGCCCAGCGGACGGCCGAGCGCATCCGCCAGCGCGGCGAGCACCCGCAGGTCGGTCATCGGCTGGTTCGGCTGCTTGATGACGGTGTTCACCCGGCCCCGGCGATGCTCCCAGTTCAGGAAGTGACCGGGACGCTCCTCGATCAGCGCGATCGGGAACACCACGTCGGCGCGCTCGGTGACCTCGCTGAGCCGCTGTTCCAGGCTGATCACGAACGACGCCTCTTCGATGCCCTGCCGGGCCTCGTCGGCATGGGTGAAGTCGGACGGCTCCAGGCCGCTGACCAGCAAGGCCAGACCGCCGTTGCGGGCCGCGGCGAGTTGCGCGTCGGCGTCCAGTCCGGGAGCACCGGGCAAGCTGTCGACACCCCAGGCGGCCTGGACGTCGACCCGGGCCCGCACCTCGGCGGCCGGACGACCACCCGGCAGCAGGTTCGGCAGGCAGCCGGCCTCGATCGCGCCCCGGTCACCGGCCCGGCGCGGCATCCAACCCAGCCGGGCCCCGGTGCGGTCGGCGAACTCGGCGACGGCGGTGAGCAGGCCCGGCACGGTCGCCGCCCGGTCACCCACCAGCACGATGGTGTCGGCGTCCGCCTGCAGGCCGGCCAGCACCTCGGCCTCGGTGCCCGGCACGGTCGGGATCACCTCGGCGCTCAGCTTGCGGGAACCCTCGGAGACGAACGGCGCCAGGGTGACCACCTTGGTGCCGTGCTTGCGGACCGCCTTGCGCAGCCGCAGGAAGACCATCGCGGCCTCGTCCTCGGGTTCGAAGGCGACCAGCACGACCTGCTTGGCGGCCTGCAGCGCCGTGTAGCTGAGCCGTTCCGAATCCAGCGGCTGGCCGGCCACCCGGTTGGCCAGGAAGGCGGCCTCTTCGGCGCTGTGCGGACGGGACCGGAAGTCGATGTTGTTGGTGCCCAGCACCGTCCGGGCGAATTTGGCGTAGCCATAGGCGTCTTCGACGGTGAGCCGACCGCCGGTCAGCACACCGATCCGGGAGCCGGCCCTGCGCAGCCCGGCCACGGCGGCGTCGATCGCCTCGGGCCAGGACGCCACCCGCAGTTCGCCGTCCTCGCGGATCAGCGGACGGGTCAGCCGGTCGGCGCCGCGTCCGGACTTGAACGCGAACCGGCCCCGGTCGCAGTTCCACTCCTCGTTGATCTCGGGAGCGTCGCCGGCCAGCCGCCGCTTCACCTGGAAGTGCCGGTGGTCGGTGCGCAACTGGCAGCCGCCCGCGCAGTGCTCACAGGTGGTGGGCGTGCTGACCAGGTCGAACGGACGGCTCTGGAACCGGTAGTCGGCGCTCGTCAGGGCACCGACCGGGCAGATCTGGATGACGTTGCCGGAGAAGTAGGAGTTGTACGGATGGTCCTCGTAGAAGCCCACCTGCTGCAGCGCGCCGCGCTCGACCAGAGTGATGAACGGGTCGCCGGAGATCTGCTCGGAGAACCGGGTGCAGCGGGCGCAGAGGATGCAGCGCTCGCGGTCGAGCAGGATCTGCGCCGAGATGCTGACCGGCTTCGGGAAGGTCCGCTTCACGCCCTCGTAGCGGGACTCGCCGCGTCCGGCGCTCATCGCCTGGTTCTGCAGCGGGCA
>NZ_JAPUED010000035.1 GCF_027492755.1 Micropruina sp.
GTCGGGGAAGGACAGCCGCCTCGCCAGATCGGTGACCGTTCGGCGCAGGCTGGTGCTCGGAAGTCCGTCAATCAAGTCCGTGTCATCGTCGTCCAGGATCGCCGGAGCGGCCTGGAGCAGCCTGTCGACGCCGCTCGAAAACTGAACAGTTACGCCGGTGAAAAGTGAACACCCCGACACCATCGGAAGGGTGATCACCATGGAGGACTGGGCACTGATCAGGAGGCTTGCCGCGGAGGAGGTGCCGCACGCGGCGATCGCGCGAAGGTTGGGCATCTCGCGGACGACGGTGATCAAGGCGGTGAAGTCGGACGGGCCACCGAAGTACGAGCGGACGCCGGCTGTGACGTCGTTCGTGGCGGTCGAGGCCAGGGTGCGCGGCTTGTTGGCCGACACCCCGGATATGCCGGCGACGGTGATCGCGGAGCGGGTGGGCTGGACGGGTTCGTCGTCGTGGTTCCGCGACAATGTGGCCCGGATCCGTCCGGAGTACCAGCCGCAGGACCCGGCCGACCGGATCGTGTGGGAGGCCGGCGATGCGGCTCAGTGTGATCTGTGGTTCCCGCCGCGGAAGATCCAGCTGGAGAACGGCACGGCCAGCTTGTTGCCGGTGCTGGTGATCACGTTGGCGTATTCCCGGTTCGTGCTGGGCCGGATGATCCCGACCAAGACCACCGAGGATCTGCTGTTGGGCAGCTGGCTGTTGCTGCAGCAGCTCGGCCGGGTTCCCCGCCGGCTGATTTGGGACAACGAGCGGGGTATCGGCCGTGGCCGGACCCGCTCAGAGGGCGTGCCGGCGTTCATGGGCACCCTGGCGACCCGGCTGGTGCTGCTCCCACCGCGGGATCCCGAGTCGAAGGGGGTCGTGGAACGACGCAACGGCTGGTTCGAGACCTCGTTCATGCCCGGCCGCAGCTTCGCCTCACCGCAGGATTTCAACGAGCAGTTCACCGACTGGTTGGCCACTGCGAACACCCGGATGGTGCGCACGATCCAGGCCAAGCCCTGCGATCGGCTCGAGGTCGACAAGCAGGCGATGCTCGGCCTGCCGCCGGTGCCACCTGTGGTCGGCTGGCGCAGCCAGGTCCGGCTGGGCCGTGACTACTACGTGCGGGTCGCCAGCAACGACTACTCGGTCGACCCGACCGCGATCGGCCGCACGGTTCAGGCCCGCGCCGACCTCGACCGGGTCCAGGTGCACCTGGACGGCAGGCTGGTCGCCGACCATCCCTGACTGTGGGCCCGAGGCCTGACCGTCACCGATACCGCCCACGTGGAGACCGCCGCCCGGCTACGCCGCGAGTTCCAACAACCCCGCCCACGGCCCGGCCCCGACGAGCTCGTCCGTGACCTGGCCGACTACGACAAGGCATTCGGAATCAACACCCAGGCAGGTGCCCGATGACCACCAAGACCAGCGAGACCACCAAGCAGCTGACTTGGCTGGCCGGCGCCCTCAAGGCACCCCGGATCCTGGAATCCGCCACCCGGCTGGCCGACCAGGCCAGGGATGCCGGCTGGACGTTCGAGGACTACCTGGCCGCGGTGCTGGAGCGTGAGGTGTCAGCCCGGAACGCCTCCGGCGCCGACATGCGGATCCGGGCCGCCGGGTTCGGGGCCCGCAAGACGTTGGACGACTTCGACTTCGACGCCCAACCCGCGGCACGCCAGCAGGTCGCCGCGCTCGCCTCCGGCGGCTTCCTGGCCGAGGCCCGCAACGTCGTCCTGCTCGGACCACCCGGCACCGGCAAGACCCACCTCGCCATCGGGCTCGGTGTGAAGGCCGCCCACTACGGCCACCGGGTCCTGTTCGCCACCGCGACCGACTGGGTCACCCGCCTCACCGACGCCCACCGCGCCGGACGCCTGCCCGCCGAACTCACCCGGTTGCGCCGCTACGGACTGATCATCGTCGACGAGGTCGGCTACCTCCCCTTCGAACAAGACGCCGCGAACCTGTTCTTCCAGCTCGTCTCGAGCCGCTACGAGCATGCCTCGCTGATCCTCACCTCGAACCTGCCATTCAGTGGTTGGGGAGGCGTCTTCGGCGACCAGGTCGTCGCTGCCGCGATGATTGACCGGATCGTCCACCACGCCGACGTGCTGACGCTCAAGGGAGCCAGCTACCGGCTTCGCAACCGAGGCATCGACAGCCTCCCCAGCATCACAACAACCACCGGCCACAACCAGGGCTAAAGCTGCCCACAACCGTTCACTTTTCGACCGGCAAAACCGACCAGAGTTCGAGCGGCACCGACACAGCCGATTCCGGGTGTGCCGACCGCCCATCGTCCGGACCACCTGCACCGGCAGCGCGTCCGCGATTCGCACGAGCAGTCCGTGCAGGATCGCCGCCGACTGAAACGCGAAGTAGGTGCCGTGGTTAATCGCCAGTGCCGCGGCGTCCACTCTGCGACGATGCAGCTCCCAGGGCGCGAGGTTCTCGGTCGGCATCACGACGCCGCGCCGCAACCTCACCAGCTGCCCTGCCCGCAAGGCGGAATCCATTCCCTTACGGTCACACGATTGGTCGTGCATCCACGACTTGGTGGTGTAGACGGTCATGTCCTCACCTTGGACACCAACAGCCCGGATCGTTCATCAACGGCTCCGGCCTGTGGATAAGTTCCTGTTGAGTGAGCCGACAAGCGCCCTAAAGCCCTGCCTAACTAGTTCTGCCCTCCCGCATGTGGGAGGGCAGAACTAGTTAGGCAGGGCTTTAGGTGGCGGGTGTGACTCCCGGACGGGGAAACCCTCCAGGCTCAGTGCTGGTAGTCGCCGCGGTAGTACTCGAAGACCCAACCGCTGAGGGCCCAGATGCCGAGGCAGACGGCGAGAATGCTGATCCACCAGCCGAAGACCGGGCCGAGTGCGAGCAGTTGCACGGTGAGCGCGACCCAGAAGGGCCAGATGCTCTTCGGCGGGAAGAAGCCCAGTGCGCCGGCGCCTTCGGCGATCTCGGCGTCCTTGCGGTCCTCCAACCGGGCGTCCATCTTGCGGGACAGGTTGAACACGTAGAACGCGACCATCGTGAACAGCAGCACCGTCATGATCAGCGCGACGGTGCCGATGATCTCGTGGGACATGAACCAGTAGATCGGCGTCACGATCGCGACGAAGATCGCGATCGCGGCGAACATCCAGCCTTCGACCTTCATAGGTTCACTCCCCCTTGGGGTTCTCGATGGAGGACGCCGTACCGACGCCGGTGAGCAGGACGTCCATCTCCTCGGTGCGATCCACACCGTGGATCTCGGGATGGTGCAGATCGAAGGCGGGCGACTCGGAACGGATCCGCGGCAGCTTGCTGAAGTTGTGCCGCGGCGGCGGGCAGGACGTCGCCCACTCCAGCGAGCGACCCCAGCCCCACGGATCGTCGGTGTTGACCAGCGGTGAGTTGCGGCTGATCCAGATGTTCCAGAAGAACGGCAGCATCGAGATGCCGAGCAGGAAGGCACCGACGGTGGAGACCTGGTTGAGGAACTCGAAGCCCTCGGTCGGCAGGTAGTCGGCGATCCGTCGCTGCATGCCCTCGATGCCCAGCCAGTGCTGCACCAGGAAGGTCAGGTGGAAGCCGAAGAACAGCATCCAGAAGTGCACCTTGCCCCAGCGCTCGTTGAGCATCCGGCCGGTGAACTTGGGCCACCAGTAGTAGAAGCCGCCGAACATCGCGAACACCACTGTGCCGAACAGCACGTAGTGGAAGTGCGCGACGACGAAGTAGGTATCGGAGACGTGGAAGTCCAGCGGCGGGCTGGCCAGGATGACGCCGGTCAGGCCACCGAACAGGAAGGTGGTGAGGAAGCCCATCGCCCACATCATCGGTGTTTCGAAACTGATCGACCCGCCCCATAGGGTGCCGATCCAGTTGAAGAACTTCACCCCGGTGGGTACCGCGATCATGAAGGTCATGAACGAGAAGAACGGCAGGTTCACCGCTCCGGTGACGAACATGTGGTGCGCCCACACCGCCACGCTCAGGCCGCCGATCGCCATCGTCGCGGCGACGAGGCCGACGTAACCGAAGATCGGCTTGCGGCTGAACACCGGCAGGATCTCGGTGATGATGCCGAAGAACGGGATCGCGATGATGTAGACCTCGGGGTGCCCGAAGAACCAGAACAGGTGCTGCCACAGCACCGCGCCACCGACCGCGGGGTCGAGGACGTGGGTGCCGAGCCGGCGATCAGCCTCGAGGACCAGCAGGCCGGCGGCCAGCACCGGGAACACCAGCAGCACCAGCAGCGAGGTGACGAAGATGTTCCAGGTGAAGATCGGCATCCGGAACATGGTCATGCCCGGCGCCCGCATGCAGACGATGGTGGTGACGAAGTTGACCGCACCGAGGATCGTCGACAGGCCCATCACGTACAGGCCCATCAGCCACAGGTCGCCACCGACGCCGGGCGAGTTGATCGCGTCCGACAGCGGGGCGTAGGCGAACCAGCCGAAAGCCGCCGCACCCTGCGGCGACAGGAAGCCCGAGCATGCGGTGACCGAGCCGAACAGGTACAGCCAGTAGCTGAACATGTTCATCCGCGGGAAGGCGACGTCGGGGGCGCCGATCTGCAGCGGCATGATCGCGTTGGCGAAGGCCGCGAACATCGGTGTCGCGAACATCAGCAGCATGATCGTGCCGTGCATGGTGAAGAACTGGTTGAAGGTCTCGTAGTGCAGGTACTGCAGACCCGGGAAGGCGAGCTCGGCCCGGATGGCGAGTGCCAGCAGGCCGCCGAACCCGAAGAAGGCGAAAGCCGTGATGAAGTACATGTTGGCGATGACCTTGTGGTCGGTCGACGTCAACAGCGTGATCGCCCTACTGCCCCAGTTCGCCCGACGGACCGCCCGGCGCTCCGTCGAACCGAGGCTCACTCGTGCAACGCTCATCGTTGATGCTCCTCATCTGCCGGTGCCGACGGAACAGTGTTGACCCAGGCGGGCGGCTTCAGCTCTCCGGTCTGGCCCTTGGCCGCCAGGTCCTTCAGATGCGCGTTGTACTCCTCGACGGTCACCACGTGCACGTTGAACAGCATCGCCGAGTGGTAGGTACCGCACAGTTCGGCGCACTTGCCCAGGAACGTACCCGTCCGACTGGGCGTGACATCGAAGGAGTTGGGATGGCCGGGGATGACGTCGAGCTTGAAGTAGAACTCAGGAACCCAGAACGAATGGATGACGTCGGCCGAGGTCAGGTTGAACCGCACCGGCTCGTTGACCGGCAGGTACAGGTCGGGCAGCCGCTCCACGGTGCCGGTGTCATAGACGACGGCGTTGACCGCGGGGTTCTGCTGCTCCATGTAGTTGAAAGACCAGGACCATTTCTGCCCGATCACGTTCACAGTGTGGACCGGACGGTCGTTCACCTTGGCCAGCACGTTGTCCTGGCTCTGCACGGTGAAGAAGAACAGCACGCCGATGATCAGGAACGGCACCATCGTGTAGAGGATCTCCATCGGCAGGTTGTACCGGGTCTGCCGGGGCACCTCGGACTCGCTCCTACGGCGATAACGGATGGCGACCCAGGCCATCAGGCCCCAGACGAACACACCGATCACCATGGAGGCGATCCAGGCGCCGTTCCACAGGTTGCCGATCCACGGAGCCTGCTCACTGGCCGCCGGAAGCATGCCCCAGCGGCCCCATTGGTCGATCGTGTCCTGACTGCAGCCGGACAGCGCAAGCGCCAACAGCGCTCCGCCCCCCAGCGCCGCGACGCGGCCGGGGCGTGTGCGGTTCTTCACCACGGACGTTCCGCCTTCCCACGACGGACGCCTCCCGACGGCATGGTCGCCCCGGCAAGCCTCCGAATCGTCAGATTCCTAGGTGGCTCACCCTAGCCCAAAAGCACATCGGGACGCCCCTCTGGGGCGCCCCGATATTGCTGAATCTGGGATTGTTACCCGTAGTCCCGCCCGCAGCGGGCGGCCGGGCTCAGTGGAAGCTGTCGCCGCAGGCGCAGGAGCCCTGCGCGTTCGGGTTGTCGATGGTGAAGCCCTGCGCCTCGATGCTGTCCACGAAATCGATGGTAGCGCCGATCAGGTAGGGGGCCGACATCCGGTCGGTGACCACCGGGACACCGAACCACTCCTTGGTGACGTCGCCGTCCAGCTCCCGATCGTCGAGGGAGAGCTGGTAGCGCAGGCCGGAACAGCCGCCCGGCGCCACGGAGATACGGAGGAAAAGGTCCACTTCGGTCTGCTGCGACACCAGGTCCTTCACCTTGGTCGCTGCGGCTTCGGTGAGGATGATGCCGTCGATGTCGAGCTGCTGGTCCAGGGACATGGTGACTCCGGTTTCTCGGGGATACTCGCCCGGAGCAACGCCTCCGCGGCGAGCGGGTATTCCGGGATCAGTGTAATCGCTCGTACCGGACGTGGTGAACGCCGGTCACCACCGCGCCGCCCAGCCGGCGGCGAGCCGGCGCCCGGTCGCCGTCAGCGCCGCCGCGGTGTCGGTGCCCGGCTCGAGCAGGTGGCCGGATTCCACCCCCATCACCCGCATCTCGCGCTCAGACATCTCGATCGTCGGCGACACCACCACCAGCGGGGTCTCGGCGGTCTCGCACCATCCGGCGAGTTCGGTCACCACCCCGCCGCCGCGGCGTCCGAAGTCGAACGAGTCGCAGGCGGCAACGACCAGGTCGGCCGCCGCCAGGCCACGGTCGAGCCCGATCCGTTCACTACAGAACGCCGGACCGGTACTCAGCCGCCCGCCGAGGGCGAGAATCGCGAAGCCGACACCACCGGCCGCGCCGGCACCAGCGACACGGGCGTGACCGGCGTCGGCGAGTTCGGCGAACCGCTCCAGCGCCGCGTCCACCGCCAGCATCCGTTCCGCGGGCGTGCCCAGCCCGCGTCCGCGCCGGGAGGTGACGCCGCGCAGGCCCAGCAGTTGGTCGTCCAACGCACCCGGTGACACCAGGCCGACCAGTTCACAGCCGGCGAATCGGGCGCGGACGACGTCCAGTTCGAGCCGGGTGAGCCCCGCCAACGGCTCGGGACCGGCATCCAACGCCACATCGGCCGACGCACCGAGCGCACCCAGGAACCCGGCCCCGGCGTCGTGCACGTCGAGCGCGGTCAGGTCGATCGCCACGGACGCCGTCCGCCCGCCCCGCGAAGAGCCGTCGGTCTGCAGGGAATAGCCGACCAGGCGTCCCAGCGCGGCACTGCTGCCGGTCAGCGGATCCTCAGGCGCGACCGGGTCGACACCCACCGCGACCAGTCCCGGACGCCGGGCCAGCCAGCCGGTGCGCAGCGACTCCAGCTCACCCTCGGGCTCGACCAGCGCCTGGCCGAGGGCACGTCCGCCCTCTGCCAGGCCGACAGCGGCCACCTCGGCGGAATCGGCGAAACCAGTGGCCAGCGCCACCGCGGCGGCCCGAGCAGATAGGTCCCGCACCGGCCCGCCGGCCACCAGTACCCGCGGGCGGCGCTCAGCCATCGAGACCGGAGCTCACCGCAGGTTCTCGGTGGAGCCCGACTCCGGCACCGTCCCGGGCGCCGGGGGTTGTTCGAACGTACGGCCCGGCAGCTCACCGGCAGGCTGCTCGGGCGCTCCGCCGTCCAGCTGCCCCGGCTGTGCACCGCCGGACAGCGACGCCTTCAGTGCCGCCAGTTCGTTGTCCACCTGGGCACCGGACGCCAGCGCGTCCAGTTCGCGGGTGATGTCGTCCTGGGCCAGGCCGGACGGGTCGTCGAGCGCACCGCTGGCCAGCAGTTCGTCGACGGCGGCGGCCCGGGCCTGCAGCTGCGTGGTCTTGTCCTCGGCGCGCTGGATGGCCTGACCGACGTCGCCGAGTTCCTTGCCGAGGCCGCTGAACGCCTCACTGATCCTGGTCTGCGCCTCGGCCGCCGTATAGGTGGCCTTGATGGTCTCCTTGCGGGTCCGGAAGGCGTCCACCTTGGCCTGCAACTGCTGGCTGGCCCGGACCAGTCGCTCCTCTTCGGACTGCAGCGCCGCATGCTGGGTCTGCAGCTCGGTGAGCTGCTGCTGCAGGCCCGACTTGCGGGTCAGAGCCTCACGGGCGAGATCCTCACGGCCGGCCTCCAGAGCACGGGTGGCGGCGACGGTCAGCTTGTCCATCTGCTGGTTGAGTTGCCCGGCCTGCAGTTCGACCCGCTTGCGGCTGGTCGCCACCTCGGCCACGCCGCGACGCACCTGCTGCAGCAGCTCGAGTTGCTTGCTGTAGGAGTAGTCCAGCGTCTCGCGCGGGTCTTCGAGTTTGTCGAGAGCCTTGTCGGCCTTGGCGGAGAAGATGGCTTTCATCCGTTGGAAAAGCCCAGCCATGGGGGGTCGCCTTCCGTTGACGTGCGCGATCGGGGACCAGCCTATCCGGCCGTCGAACTCGCCGGACGGCGGCCGGCCGCCAGGCGTCGCCGGGCCGCGTCCAACGGTCCGGCGCGGGCGGCGTCCGGGGTAGGATGAGGGGTCATCTGATCCACCGACATCGAGGTTCGACGTGGGATTGTTCTCCACCAATAAGGACAAGGAAGCCGCCCCGGAGCCGGCAGCGACGCCTGAGACTCCAGGCGCCGGGCCGCGGGCGAAGTCCGTGCCCACCCCGAAACGCCGGGACGCCGAGGCCGCGCGCCGCCAGCGGCTCAATCCGCAGCTCAGCCCCAAGGAGGCCAAGCGCAGGTCGCGCGAACAGGCGAGCGCCGAGCGCCGCAAGGAGATGGCGGCGATCGACAACGCGCCGGGCAAGCTGCTGATGCGCAACTGGGTCGACACCCGGTTCAACCTCGCCGAGCTGTCGATGCCGATCCTGATGACGATGCTGCTCTTCGTGCTGGTGCTCGCCCCAGTCTTCCCGACGCTGGTCGAGCCCGCGACGTATGCCACCTGGGGTTTCATGGTGCTGATCGGCATCGACATCACCCGGATGTGGCGCGGCTTCAAGAAGCTGGCCGCTGAGCGGATTCCTCGCGAACCGCTCAAGGGCCTGCTCTACTACGGCTTCAACCGTTCGCTGTCGGTGCGCCGGCTGCGGGTGCCCCGTCCGGTGCTGAAGCGCGGCGACACCTTCTGATGTCGTGGCGGTGGCGCAACGATCCCCCGCCCTCGGACGCCGACGGTCTTGAATTCAGCGAGCCGTTCGACTCCCAGGCCGACGCTGAAGCCTGGCTCGGTGCCCACTTCCTTGATCTCGCGGACGCGGGCGTCGCAGAGGTTTCGCTCTACGAGGAGGATCGGCTCGTCTACGGGCCGATGAGTCTGGAAGCGGAGTAGCTAAGGAAGCGCTGATCATCTATGTCATCCCGGGATCTCAGGCGGGAGATCCCGGATCAAGTCCGGGATGACTATGGAGAGGCCTTGATCAGCGCATCTCTAAGGGCGGCAGGGGTCTCGACAAGCTCGACCAACGGAGTGGCTCAGACTGCTGCCTTGCGGCGCTCGCCCCGCCAGAGCACGAGACCGAAGGCCGTCACCCCGGCACCGACCACCCCGACCACCGGCCGCGCCCATTGCGCGGCGCTAGCACGTTCCTCATAGGTCTGGATCTTGGTGCCCTCGGCGTTGTGGCACACACCGCCCGGCCGCATCACCTGATCGCGACACCAGATCGTCGGATTGGCACTGAGCGCCACCGCCCACAGCACCGCCACCAGGCCGGCCGCGGCCAGCGCCAGGTGCGCCCACTGGCGCCAACCGCGTCCGTTCATGCACGCACTCCGGGGGTGACGAACGGCGGCTTGACCACCTCGAACGGCTCCTCCCGGTTGCGGACGCGGACGCTCACCGCGGTGCCCGGCACCAGCGCGGGCGGCAACAGCGCCAGCGCGATGCCCTTGCCCAGGGTCGGCGAGAACGTGCCCGAGGTGACCTCGCCGACCACCGCACCGTCGTGCACCACTTCCATGTGCGGACGCGGAATGCCGCGACCCTGCGCCAGCAGCCCGGTCAGCCGGCGTTCCGGCCCCGCGGCCTTCTCGGCGCGTAGGGCTTCGGCACCCCAGAAGGCGTCCTTCTTCCAGCCGATCGCCCAGCCGACGCCGCACTGCCCCGCCGACAGGTCGGGCCGCAGGTCCTGGCCATGCAGCGGGTAACCCATCTCGGTACGCAGCGTGTCGCGGGCACCCAGGCCGGCCGGCGCGATCCCATACTGCTCGCCGGCGGCGAGCACCGCGTCCCAGACCTTTCCGGCATCGGCGGCCGGCACGACCAGCTCGTAGCCGCGCTCGCCGGTGTAGCCGGTGCGGCACACGGTCAGTTCGACGCCGTCCAGGGTGCCGGGGGCGAACCGCATGTAGTCGTGACCGACCGGCAGCCCGAGCGCGGCGAGGGTCTCGTCCGAGGACGGCCCCTGCACGGCCAGGACGGCGTGATCGTCGTGCTCGTTGACGACGGTGATGCCGTCGGGCGCGGCGGCTGCGAGCAGTGCCACCACCTCGGCGGTGTTGGCGGCGTTGGGGATCAGGAAGATCTCGTCGTCGGCCAGCCAGTACCAGATCAGGTCGTCGACGACACCGCCGGCGTCGTTGCAGAGCAGCGTGTACTGGGCCTGGCCGACACCGATCTTGTGTACGTCGTTGGTGATGCAGCCGTTCAGGAAGCCGACGGCGCCCGGCCCGGTGATCCGGGCCTTGCCGAGGTGGCTGACGTCGAAGATGCCCACCGCGTCGCGGACCGCCTTGTGCTCGGAGACGATCCCGGCGTACTGCAGCGGCATCGACCACCCGCCGAATTCGGCGAATTTGGCGCCGAGCGCCTGGTGGCGATCGTGCAGCGGGGACTTCTTCAACTCCGGCATCGGTTCTCCATTCCCGGGAATCTCGGCGTCAGCCTAGTGGCCCGGCCGCCGAGCCAGGTCGGAGATCACCCACGAAGAGACCGCAACACGTCCTCCGGTGCACATCATCCCGGCGCACGCCGGGATCTCTCTGTGGCGTCTCACGTCCGCACACCGGGGAGGAGATCCCGGGGCAAGCCCGGGATGACGAAGAAGACGAAAGGGGCAAGCCCGGGATGACGAGACCAGGCGCTCGGCGCTGGCAGGGTTTCGACAAGCTCAACCAGCGGTGGGCACGTTGATCGGGCTTCCCTGAAAGCGCTGTCAGTGACTGACAGTGCGCTGCGGGCGCGCTGCAAGTGGAGCCTTCCAGACTGGTCACGTTCGTTACCCAGTCCATTGAAAGGAACCCGCCATGAGCGCTTTCGAAGCTCGCTCCGATTGGGCGGTCGAAGCCGACGGCCTGGTGAAGGTCTTCGGCACCAACCGGGCCGTGGACGGCGTCGACCTGCGCGTGCCGACCGGCTCCATCTACGGCGTCCTCGGCCCCAACGGGGCCGGCAAGACCACCACCATCGCGATGCTCGCCACCCTGCTGCGTCCGGACGGCGGCACCGGCCGGATCTTCGGCCACGACGTGCAGCGCGAGCCGCAGATCGTCCGTCAGTTGATCGGCGTCACCGGTCAGTACGCGTCGGTCGACGAGACCCTGTCGGCCACCGAGAACCTGGTGCTGTTCAGCCGCCTGCTCGGCCTCAGCCGGGCCGAGGCGAAGGCCAAGTCGGCCGCGCTGCTGGAGGAATTCGGCCTGACCGAGGCCGCCCGGCGTCCGTTGAAGAACTTCTCCGGCGGCATGCGTCGCCGGCTCGACCTGGCCGCCAGCCTGATCGCGCAACCGCCGTTGATCTTCCTGGACGAACCCACCACCGGCCTCGATCCGCGCACCCGCGCCCAGATGTGGGACACCATCCGGCGCCTGGTGGCCACCGGTTCGACGGTGCTGCTGACCACCCAGTACCTGGACGAGGCCGACCAGTTGGCGGACCGGATCGCGGTGATCGACCGCGGCACCGTGGTGGCCGAAGGCACCGGCGACGAGTTGAAGGCGTCCGTCGGCACCTCCAGCCTGCAGCTACGGCTGGTCGATCCGCGCGACCTGGACGACCTGCGGGTCGCCATCGAGCGGGTGCTCGGCGTCACCCCCATCGTCTCGGCCGAGCACGGACGGGTCACCGCGCCGATGCACGACGCCGACCGGGTCACCGACCTGCTGATCACGCTGCGCGCCGGCGGCATCCACCTGGCCGAACTCAGCGTGCAGAAACCCACCCTCGACGAGGTGTTCCTGGCCCTGACCGGGCACGGCGCCGTGAGCGAGGACGCCGACGAAGCCGGCGAGCCCGTCCTGGAAGGAGCCACCGCATGACCACGGCAACACTCGACACCACGATCACACCCGGCATCGACCGGGTGCTGAAGAACCGGGTCAGCATCGGCCAGACCATCGAGAACTCACTGACCATGGCCGCCCGCGGACTGATCAAGATCCGCCGCACACCAGAACAGCTGATCGACGTCACCCTGCAGCCGATCCTGTTCACGCTGATGTTCGCCTACCTGTTCGGCGGCGCGATCGCCGGCAATGTGCAGGACTACCTGCCCGCGCTGATCCCCGGCATCCTGGTACAGACCGTGATCACCACCTCGGTGGTGACCGGCACCCAGTTGCGCGAGGACATGGACAAGGGGGTCTTCGACCGGTTCCGGTCGCTGCCGATCGCCCGCATCGCACCGCTGGCCGGCGCACTGCTCGCCGACACCGTCCGGTATGCCATCGCCACCACGCTCACCTTCGTGATGGGGTACGTGATGGGATACCACCCGGCTGGTGGGCTGGGGAACGTGGCGTTGGCCGGGCTGCTGGTGATCGCCTGCTCGTGGGCGATCAGCTGGATCTTCGCCTTCTTCGGCGTGATCGCCCGGACGGCGTCCAGCGTGCAGGGCATTTCGATGCTGATCCTGTTCCCGCTGACCTTCCTGTCCAACGCCTACGTGCCGGTGGACACCTTGCCGGACTGGCTGAAGTGGTTCGCCAATGCCAACCCGATCTCGCACCTGGTCACCGCGGTGCGCGAACTGGCCAACAACGGCGCGATGGGCGGCGACGTGCTGCTCTCCCTGTTCGGCGCGGCGGTGATCGTGGCGATCTTCGCCCCGCTGACCGTCCGGGCGTACATGCGGAAGGCGTGACGTCCGAAGCCTCGTCATCCCGGCCTGGCCCCGTCATCCCGGCGAACGCCGGGATCTCGTCCGGCCGACACTCGCCGAACGGAGATCCCGGGGCGAGCCCGGGATGACGAAGCCCCTTGTGAGCGCCGGGGAGCCCGCTCAACCAAGGGCGAGGGCAATGAGTTCGCGGGCCCGGTCGGCGGCGGCGTCCAGCGAGAGTTCGGACGCCGCCCGCCGGGCCTCTGCGACCGCGTCCGGGCCGGCGACGGCCTCCGCCGCCGCACGATGCGGCCCCCAATGCAGCGACGGCAGATCCTGCCGGCCGTGCAGTTGCTCGGCCAGAGCCAGCAACTCCAGGCCGCGCGCCCGCAGCTCCGGGTGGGTGATCAGCCACGCCGAGAGGCCCAGCGCCTGGGCCCCCAGCACCGGCCGGTCGTCGATTCCCGCCGGCCGGACGCGGTTCATCACCAGTGCCCGGAACCTCAGTCGCCGGGCGTACTCGGCCTGCTCCTCGGTGTTCAGGGAACCGTCGGCGATGCCTGCCGACAGCAGCGCCGCGAGCACCATGCCGTGCCACGGCGAACCGCGTTGGGCGGGGTCGCGGAAGGACTCCAGCGCCCGCCGGTAGTGCTCGATTCCGCGCTGCGGATCGCCCTCCAGCCGAGCCAACTCGCCGAGCCCGCATTCCGCCATCGCCGCGTACTCGACCCGGGCGGCATCCGGCGGTCCCGAAATCTGCAGCCGCTCCAGCAGGACCCGCGCCTCGTCCACCCGTCCGAGACCGATCAACGCGCCGGCCCGGCTCCAGTCGAGCTGACGCAGGTCGTCGTCGGCCTGCAACTCGCGCAACCCGCCCTCGGCCTGAGCAGCCCAGTACAGCGCCTCCACCGAGTCGGCGCGCTGGGTGGCCAAGCCGGCCAGGATCATCGCAGCCATCGGGCCGCGCCACAGGTCGCCGGCCCGGCCGGCCAGCTGCCAGGCCCGACGCGCGGCGGTTGACGCCTCATCCGGACGCCCGGCGTTCTCCGCCTCCTGGGAGGTGAAAAGTTCCCCGAACAGCGCGGTGCTGACGTCGTCGGACTCACGCATCCGGGCCACCACCGCCGACGCCCGCTCCCGGTCAGGGCCCGCGGCGAGGAACTCGGCGATCGCGGCCAGATCGGGGGCGGTCACCGGATGTCGCCGGACCAGCCATCGCAGCCGCGCATAGGCCCGCGCCCATGCCTCGTTCTGTTCGGCCAGGGTCGTCACGGTGAGCAGCCCGTAGCTGAGCACCGCCGCGTCCACATGCGGCTCGTCGGGCTCGTAGTGCCGGACGGCTTCGAGCACCTCGGTGGAGAACGCATACACCTCGCTGTGCGCGCCGCGAATTGTCCAGTAGTAGCTGAGTAGCGCGAACACCGTGACCACCACGCCGGGACGGTCGCCGGCGATGGCCAGCCGCAGCACTGTGACCAGGTTGTCCTGCTCCAGGGTGATCGCCCGGACGACCGTCAGATCCGGCAGCCGGGGGAGGTTCCCGCCGGCGAAGTCGTGCGCCCAGCGGAACAGCGCCTCACGGGCGACGTCCTGCTGGCCGGCGGCGGCGAGCTCCGCCTGGCCGAACTCGCGGACGGTCTCCAGCATCCGGTAGCGCAGGCCGGAAGTCAGTGGCTCCTCGGCGACGGTGAGCAGCGACTGGCCGATCAGCCCGTCCAGCAGGTCATCGGCCCAGTCACTGGCGGTCACCGCCGCCGCGGCCTCGGCCGAGAAGCCGTCCGGGAAGACGCTGAGCAGACGCAGGGCGTTCTGCTCGTCGACGCTGAGCAGCCGCCAGCTCCACTCGATCACTGCCTGCAGAGTGCGGTGCCGCTCGGGTGCGCTGCGGTCGCCGCCGGCGAGCAGCGCGAACCGGTTCCCCAGCCGGGCCTCGATCTGCTCGACGGTCATCGACCGGACGCGGGCCGCGGCCAGCTCGATCGCCAGCGGCAACCCGTCGAGGTGACCGCAGAGTCGCTGCACCGCGGGCAGCGGCAGGTTCGCGCCGGGACGGACGGCGCGGGCCCGCTCCACGAACAGCCGCACCGCGGGACCGTCGACGCTCGCCGCCAGCGGTTCCAACGGGTAGACCGCCTCGGCACCGATCGCCAACGGGCTGCGGCTGGTGGCCAGCACCCGCAGCTCGGGTGCCGCTGCGAGGATCTCGGCCACCCACGCCGCGGCGCCCTCGACCAGGTGTTCGCAGTTGTCCATCACCAGCAGGGTGCGTCGCTCCGCCAGCTGGCCGATGATCCGGGACCGCACGTCGGCGCGCGGCAGTGCCTCGCCGAGGCGTTGGCCGGTGGTGCTCTCGCGGATTCCCAGGGTGGACGCCAGCGCGAGCGTGACGTCCTCATCGCTGCGGACGCCGGCCAGTTCGACGACGACCACCACCGGCTGGCGGGACCGTTCGGCCAGGGCCTGGGCGAGCCGGGTCTTGCCCAGGCCGCCGGTGCCGAGGACGGTGACCAGCCGGGAATGCCGCAGCAGCGCCTCGACCCGCTGCAGGTCGTCGTCGCGTCCGATCAGCTCGTTCGGCGCCGCCCGGACGCCGATCCGCCGCCTGGGCTGCGGGTCCGGTTCGGCCGCGCGCAGCAGCCGGGTGTTCAGCTCGATCAGCGCGGCACCGGGCGAACTGCCCAGCTCGTCGGCCAGCCGCTCGCGGTGCGCGGCGAACCCGGCCAGTGCCTCCGGGATCCGGCCCTGAGCGGCCAGGCTCTCCAGATAGGACGCCAACGCGGCCTCGTCGAACGGACGCGCCTCAACCAGCTGGCCCAGATCGGCGGAGGCCTGGACGACGTCGCCGGCCTCCGCGCCGCGTCGGGCCCGTTCGGCGATCAGGTCGAGCCGGAGCGCGTCGGCCTGCGCGCGGAGCAGTTCCTGGACCGGCGCGTCACCCTGATCGGCGCCGGGTTCGCCGCACCACAGGGCCAGGGCGCAGTTCAGTTCGGCGAGCGCGGCCGCCGGGTCGGTGGACGTCCGCGCTGTTGCGAGGTGGGCCCGCGCTCGCCCCAGGTCGATCTGTTCAGCGGCGACGGCGATGCTGTAGCCGGCGGCACCGAAGGACACCAAGCCGTCGGCGGCGACAGCGCGCAGCCGCGACACCAGGGTCTGGATCGCGGCCCGAGGTGCCCGCGGCGGTTCGTCCGCCCAGAGCTGGTCGGTGAGCGTCTGCACGCTGTGCGGCTGGCCGGGCTGCAGGGCCAGCGCTGCCACCAGGGCCTTCAGCCGTGCGCCGGGCGGGTCGACGAGGCGTCCGTCCCGGCCCGCGATCTGCACCGGGCCGAGCAGGCGAACCCTCGGCTGGTCGTCGTGCACGGGTGCGAGCTTACGGAACGTCGGTCACGAGCGGACTCGGCGTCGTCCCAGCGGAACCGAGATCCCGGGTCAAGCCCGGGATGACGCCCCAGTCAAGCCCGGGACGACCATCCCGTCATCTCGTCATCCCGGCGCACGGCGGGATCTCGCGTGACGAGCCCCGATCAGGCGGAGCGGCGCAGGATCTCTTCCAGTTCGTCCGCCGACAACATGATCGGGTTGCCCTTCATCGACGACGAGGCGGCCGCCTGCGTGCAGATCTGCGAGTACTGCTCCGGCGTCACGCCGAGCTGGCCGATGGTGGGCACCTCGAGCACCCGGACGGTCTCAGCCAGCCAGTCCAGCAGGGCGTCCACGCCCGCGGTACCCGACAGCAGCTCGCCGGCCTCGGCGTAGCGGGCCAGCGCCGGGTCCTCGGGAGCCCGGTCGCGCAGGGCGGCCACGTTGCCGCGGCAGCATTCGACCAGCAGGGTGGCGCAGGTGAGGCCGTGCGGCGCCCCGGTCAGTCCGCCGACCACGCCGGCCAGGCCGTGCACCGCACCGAGCTTCGCGTTGGCCAGGGCGAGGCCGCCGAGCAGCGCGCACAGCGCCATGTCGGTGCGAGCGTCCAGGTCGTCGCCGTGGGTGTAGGCGCGGCGCTGGCTGCGGCCGGCCCGGCGCAGTCCCTCGGAGCTGAAGCCGTCGGTGAGCGGGTTCGCCATCGGCGAGACGAACGACTCCAGGCAGTGGGTGAGTGCGTCCAGGCCGGACGACGCGGTCACCGCGGGCGGGCAGCCGAGCGTCAGTTCCGGATCGACCAGGGCGACCCGGGCCAGCATCGTCGGATGCCGCATGCTGACCTTCACGCCGTGCTCGGGCGAGGTCACCACGCCGTTCATGGTGACCTCCGAGCCGGTACCGGCCGTGGTCGGCACCGCCACGAACGGCAGCGGCCGCTGCGTCATCGCGCGTCCGGCACCGATCACCTCCACGTAGTCGAGGACGTCGCCGTCGTTGGGCGTCAGTGCGGCGATGATCTTCGCGGCGTCCAGCACCGCACCGCCGCCGAGGCCGACCACGACGTCCGCACCGTGCTCACGGGCGGCGGCCACCCCGGCGCGGATGTCGTCCAGCGTCGGCTCTCCGGTGATCGGCCAGGCGCGGGCGCCGTCCAGGCCGTTCAGCAGGGTGGCGAACCGGTCCGGGGTTGCCCCCGTGCAGACGAACGGCCGGGCGCCCAGTTCGGCGACGGCGTCCGGTAGCTGAGCGGATGATCCCGGACCGAACGCGATCCGGGCAGCGGTGGCGAAGGCGAAACTGGTCATCGGCAAAGGATCGCATGCCTGACGGCGGGCTCGCAGGCGGACGGCTGCGACTAAGGTGACGGGTGATTCCTCCCCGGCACCGATAGGACACCCAGTGACCTCGTTCAGCCTTCCCGCCCTGACCTTGGCGACCTCCTGCCCCCGGGACGCCGACGTGGTGATCTTCGGAGTTGCCGAGAGTGCCGGCAAGCCGGTCCTGGTCGGCATCCCCGACGAGATCGAGCGCCGGACGGCGAAGCTGTACGGCCGTCCGCTGCTGGCCGTTGCCCGCGATCTGGGTGTCGAGGCCAAGCCCGGCAGCACGGTGACCCTGACCGGCACCGGCGGCGTCCGGCTGGTCGCGGTCGGGCTGGGCGAGACCGATGTGACCCCCGAACAGATCCGGCGGGCCGCCGGCAACGGCGTCCGGGTCGCGTCCGGGCTGGCCGGCGATCGCGCCCTGCGGGTCGCCGTCTGCCTGGACGCCGTCGAGCCCGAGGTGGTCCGTGGTGCGGCCGAGGGTGCACTGCTCGGCGCCTACCGGTTCGTGAAACTGAGCGGCCAGGAGCCCAAGGACGCGATCGGCTCGATCACCGTGGTCAGCAGCTCGGCCAAGCCGGAGGCCCGGCGCGCGGTCGAGGCCGCCAGGACGCTGGCTGCGGCGGTCTGCCTGGCCCGCGACTGGGTCAACACCCCCGCCAACACGCTCTACCCGGAAACCTTCGCCGAGTCGGCCAGGGACGCCGTCAAGGGCACCCGGATCGACGTCGAGATCCTCGACGAGAAGGCGCTCGAGCGCGACGGCTACGGCGGACTCACCGCGGTCGGCGGCGGCTCCTCGCGCGGCCCACGGCTGGTCCGGCTCGACTACGCGCCGCGCGGAGCCAAGGCGCACCTGGCGCTGGTCGGCAAGGGCATCACCTTCGACACCGGCGGCCTGAACCTCAAGCCGGCCGACGGCATGTACACGATGAAGTGCGACATGGCCGGCGCCGCCGCCGTGCTGGCCGCCACCCGGGCGATCGCGCAGCTGGGCTTGAAGGTGCGGGTCACCGCCTATGCGGCGATGGCCGAGAACATGCCGTCAGGCACCGCCTACCGGCCCTCCGACGTGCTCACCATGTACGGCGGCACGACGGTCGAGAACGTCAACTCCGACGCCGAGGGACGGCTGGTGATGGCCGACGCGCTGGCCCGGGCGAGTGAGGACTCCCCCGACCTGATCATCGACGTCGCGACCCTGACCGGCGCCTGCATGGTGGCCCTCGGCGAGCGGGTCGCGGGCCTGATGGCCAGCGACGACGAGGCCGCCGACCATGTCCTCGACGCCGCCGAGTCCGCCGGTGAGGCGTTCTGGCAGCTGCCGATCCCGGACGGCACCCGCAAGAAGCTGGACTCGAAGGTGGCCGACATCCGCTCGGGTGGCAACCGCTACGGCGGTGCGCTGACCGCCGCCGCTTTCCTGCACCACTTCGTGCCCGCCCAGACCCCGTGGGCGCACCTGGACATCGCCGGCCCGGCGTTCAACGACGAGGGCCCCTACGACTACGTACCGACCGGCGGCACCGGCGTCGCGGTGCGCACCCTGGTGGCGCTCGCGCAGTCCCTGCAGGACTGAGCCCGTGCGCACCGATGTGGTGATCGTCGGCGCCGGAGCAGCCGGTCTGCTGGCCGCCGTCGCCGCCCGGCGGCTGGGTCATGAGGTGCTGGTCGTCGAACGCACCGCGTCCGTCGGCTCGGTGACCGCAGACTCCGACGGCCACCTGTGGATGCCCGGCAACGACCTGATGGGCAGGGGCGGGACGCCGTCCGACTCGGCCGACGAGGCTCTCGGTTACCTGAACGGCCTGACCGCCCCGGCCGACGAGATGATGGCGGCCCGACGAGCCGCTTTCACCCGTACCGCCGCCGTGGTGGGCCGTTGGTTGGTGTCGTCGCGGATCGGCCTCGAGGTGGTCAAGGGGCTGCCCGACTGCCGGCCCGCCTCGGACGGCGCCAAGTCGCAGGGCCGGACGCTGCGCGCCAAGGCACCGACGGCACGACTCGACGACGACTGGGCCGGACGGCTGCGCACCTCACGAGACGCCGAAAGCCCCGGTCTGCTGACCCGGCTGCGGCGGGGTTTCCGTGACGGTGCCGCCCTCAGCGCCGGCGGTGCTCTGGTCAGCGAACTGTTGCGCCGGGCACTCGGCAGTGGTGTCGAGATCTGGCTGGAATCGCCGATGACCGAACTGCTGGTCGCCGACGGCGCCGTCACCGGCGTCCGGGTGGATCGGGAGGAGGGCGACGTCGAGGTGCACGCCGAGCGCGGCGTGCTGCTCGCCTGCGGCGGCTTCGAGGCCGACGCCGAACTGAGGAAGCAGCATCTGCCGGGCCCGACCTCGGTGTCGTGGTCGGTCGGCGGCGACAACGACGGTGCGGCACTGCGGGCCGGGGCCCAGGTGGACGCGGCGCTCGCCGAGCTCGACCGGGCCTGGTGGACGCCGGTGCTGCTCGCCGACGGCTCGGCGCACCGGGTCGACGTGGCCCGAGTGGCTCCGCACGGGATGATCGTCGACATCGCCGGCGATCGCTACTTCAACGAGGCCGAGCCGGGCGTCTGGGCGGGCCAGCGGATGTACGAGCACAACCGGGGCCAGCGGTCGGTGCCGTCGTTCCTGGTGATGGACAAGCGACACCGCAAGCAGCACGACCTCGGGCCGTGGCCGGCCGGCTCCTCGCCGAAAGCCGCGATCGAGGCGGGTGAGCTGGTGCGGGCGGCGACGCTGCAGGAGCTCGCCGAGGGACTGTCGGTGGACCGAGCCGGTCTGCTGGGCAGCGCGGTGGCGTTCAACCAGTTGGCCAAGCGTGGCCGCGACACCGACTTCCGCCGCGGCGACAGCGCCTGGGACAAGCACTTCGGCGACCCGTTGCTGCGCCGCAATCCGTGCCTGGGTGCCGTCGACCGGCAGCCGTTCTGGGGCGTCCGGGTCTACCCCGGCGACGCCGGTACCGCGGGCGGCCTGGTGATCGACGAACGCTCCCGGGTGCTGCGTACCGACGGGACGCCGGTACCCGGGCTGTGGGCCTGCGGCGGCGCCGCCGCCACCTGCTTCGGTGGTGCCCAGCCCGGTGACGGCGCCGCCCTCGCGGCGGCCCTGGTGGAGGCATTTCGCGGCATCATCGACCTGTCCGACCAGCTGGACCGGATCGACGAGGCCCTGGCCTGACCCCTATTCGGTGACCCGGCGTCCCTTCTGGCGGGCATTGAAGTCCCGCATCCGCTGCGGGTAGCCGACCACCGCCGCGTCGTAGAGCGGCAGTCCGTGGCGGCCGGCGAATTGGCGGGCCCAGGCCGGCGACTCGATGGAGCGCCGCGTCCATTCGCCGTCGGACGCCACCAGCAGCAGGCTGGTACGGGCCATCGTGGTCTGCGGTTCGAGGAAGGCCTCGACCCCGCGGCGGCTGCTCGCGAACTCGTCCAGGTGCGCGATGGTGGCGCGGTCGATGGGCGGCGCGGAACTCCTGCGGCGCCCGAAGCCCCATCTGAATGACACGCAGCCATTGTGCACGGTCGCTCGTAGCCATCGGGTGCATCCGCGCGCATCGCCCCTGATCGGCATGAGGAATGCGGGCGGCCATTACCTGCTCAACGTGGCGGCGACCGGATAGGGTGTGGTCTGGTTCTGACAGTCCGTCGAAGGAGACCAACTCATGTCAACGCCCGTTCCTTTGCCCGCCCTGGGTGAAAGCGTCACCGAGGGCACGGTTTCGCGCTGGCTCAAGCAGGTCGGCGACACCGTCGAGGTGGACGAGCCCATCGTCGAGGTCTCCACCGACAAGGTCGACACGGAAATCCCCTCGCCGGCTGCCGGCGTGATCCTGGAGATCAAGGTCGCCGAAGACGAGACCGCCGCCGTCGGCTCGGTACTCGCGCTGATCGGTGACGCCAGCGAGGCCGGTGGATCCGCCCCCGCCGAGCCGGCTCCGGCCGAGTCGGCTCCCGCAGCCGAGGCACCTGAACCCGCCGCCGAGGCTCCTGCCCCGGCCGCCGAACCCCCCGCGCCGGCCGCACCGGCCGCCGGTGGTGCGGCGTCCGGCACCGAGGTGAAGCTGCCACAACTCGGCGAGTCGGTCAGCGAAGGCACCATCTCGCGCTGGCTCAAGCAGGTCGGCGACACCGTCGAGCCCGATGAGCCGCTGGTCGAGGTCTCCACCGACAAGGTCGACACCGAGATTCCGGCACCCACCGGCGGCACCCTCCTCGAGATCCGGGTGAACGAAGATGAGACCGCAGCGGTCGGCGCGGTGATCGCCGTGATCGGCGAAGCAGGTGCCGCACCTGCGGAGGCCCCACCCGCTCCGGCGGCACCGGCGGCGTCCGCCCCTGCTGCTCCGGCTCCCAGCCCGGCCGCACCGCCTGCTCCCCCGGCGCCTCCCGCACCTCCGGCTCCGCCCGCTCCTGCGGCACCTCCGGCTCCCGCGGCCGCCAAGCCTGCGCCGGCCGAGTCCGAAGACGTCGGCTACGTCACTCCGCTGGTCCGCAAGCTCGCGGCTCAGCACGGGTTGAAGCTGTCCGAGGTGAGCGGCACGGGAGTCGGTGGACGCATCCGCAAGCAGGACGTCCTGGCTGCCGCCGAAGCCGCCAAGAAGGCAGCCGAGGCCGCTGCCGCCGCAGCAGCCGCCCCGGCTCCCGCAGCCCCCGCCGCCGCACCGGCGTCCGCTCCCGCCGCACCTCCGGCGGCTTCCAAGCGCGGCACCACCGAGAAGATCAGCCGGATGCGTTCGGTCATCGCCAAGCGGATGGTCGAATCGTTGCAGGTGGCCGCCCAGCTCACCGGCACGGTCGAGGTGGACTTCACCAACATCAGCCGGCTGCGCAGCCAGGCCAAGGTCGACTTCCGTCAGCGCGAGGGTGCGTCGCTGTCGTACCTGCCGTTCATCTGCAAGGCGGTCTGCGAGTCGCTCAAGCAGTTCGACAAGATCAACGCATCGATGGACCTCGACGCCGGCACGATCACCTACCACGATGCCGAGCACCTGAGCATCGCGGTGGACACCGATCGCGGCCTGCTGGTTCCGGTGATCAAGGACGCCGGTGACCTCAGCCTCGCCGGCATCGCCCGGAAGATCGGCGATCTGGCCAAGCGGGCCCGTAGCAACCAGCTCGGTCCCGACGAGATGTCCGGCGGCACGTTCACCATCACCAACTACGGGTCGGCCGGCACCCTGTTCGACACCCCGATCATCAACCAGCCGCAGGCCGCGATCCTGGGCACCGGCGCGCTGGTGAAGCGTCCGATGGTGGTCAAGGATCCGATGCTCGGCGAGGTGATCGCGGTGCGCGACATGATGTACCTGTCGCTCAGCTACGACCACCGCCTGGTCGACGGCGCGGACGCCGCCCGCTTCCTCTCCGCGGTCAAGCACCGCCTGGAAGCCGGTGACTTCGCCGCCGAGGTCGGCCTCTGATCAGCTGAGCTGAGACGTGACGGTGCCCGTCACCCCGTTGGGGTGGCGGGCACCGTTGTGTCTGCTCCCACCGTCCCGGCGATCCGGCACCCGAACGTCGTCCCCCACCGTTCCGGCGATCTCGACATCGCCCGCCGATACGGACAAAGCTCTGCGATTTCGAGTGAGGACGTGAGATCGGCGAGGTTCCCTCCATCGGCGAGCGTTGTCGAGATCGACGTACCGAGACATACGCGCTTGAGGCACCCGCACGTGGGGCAATCGCACTGGGCACGGGCAATGCGCACGACGGTGAACGTCCTGTTCGATCCGCTGCCACGATTCCTGCCGCTGATGCGTAGGTGTGACATGAAGCTACGCCAGGTGCCTGTCGTCCTCACGCTCGCAGCCATGGCGCTGCTGGCCTCACCGATTCCGCAAGCCGAGGCCTTCGCCCCGATCCCTGCGGCTACCCCTGACTATGACGGCGACGGCAAGGCCGACGTGGCAGTCAGCACCGTCGACGATGCGGAGGTGGGATTCCTGCGGATCTGGTACGGCTCCGGACGCGTCGCCGACATCCGCCCGGCCGACGTGTCGGCTGCCGAGGACAGTCTCGGCTCGGCACTCCTGGCGAGAGATCTCAACGGCGACGGCTACACCGACCTGGTCGCCGCCACCAGCAACACCTCCGGGGCCTCGGTGCTGGTCGTTCCGGGGTCGGCCAACGGACTCCAGCCGGCGAACCGGCGCTCTCTGCTGGTTCTCGGCAAGCCAGGCACGCGCGTCAAGTCGCTGGCGCTCGTGGAATCACCGACGCCACGCCTGGCCGTGAGTCTCTCGACGTACGTGGAGACCAGCAAGGAGGCGCACAGCGAGGAAGAGGTGCGGCTCTACAAGCTCACCAGCGCCGGGGTGCCGACCGGCAGCGCGATCGCGCTGGTGCCCGGGAAGGGCAAGGTGCCCGCCACCTTCAAGCGCGGCGATCTCGGCCGGTCCATGGACGCCTGGGGCAGCCAGCTCTTCGTCGGCGCCCCGGACGCGAAGGTGAACGGCAAGGCCCAGGCCGGCGCGGTTCTCGCCGTAACCCTCGATTCGGCCGGCGTGAAGTCGATGAGGACGATCACCCAGGCGACCAAGTCGGTGACCGGCGCGGTCGACAAGTACGACTACTTCGGTCGCGCGGTGGTGGCGCGCGACGGCTACCTGGTGGTGGGCACACCCGGCGACAATGTCGACAAGGTGAAGCGCACCGGCTCGATCCAGATCTTCACGCTCAGCAGCAAGGGCATCATCAAGCCGGTCAAGCGGATCACCCAGAGCAGTGCCGGCATTCCGGGCAAGGCCGAGCGACTCGACCTGTTCGGCAATAAACTGGCGATCGGCACCACCTGCAAGGGCGTTCCGACGGTCCTGGTCGGCGGTCCGGGCGAGGCGATCGCCAAGGACCACGCGATTTTCGACGGGTCGGCCTGGCTCATCCCGTTGCGCACGGTCAAGGGCTGCGCGGCCACGCAGATCTACGAGGGGCACGGGCTGCCCGGCAAGCCCGGATACCGGACCATCGGCGACCTGCTGGCTTTCGTCCGCAACAGCGGCGCGACGAACGACGATCTGGTGATCGGTGGGGGCGGTGACTACTCCGAGGGTCCGTTGGGCCGGCTCTACCGGATCTCGGCGACGACCGGGGCTGCGGCCAAGCTCGGCGCGGACGACATCATCGACTCCGTCGCCGGACGCTGAGCGGCACCTGGTTCGACCGGCGCCGGCCCCTGTGAACTCCGGTCGTAGACTGCTCGGGTGTCCACGCGCAGCATCGCCGATCCACGTCCGGTCGTCTTCCAGTACCTGGGGCTGACCGAGGATCCGCCGCGGCTGAGCGAGTACGTCCCGACCTGGGAGTATCAGCGCGAGGTGCACGCCCAGGTGGCTTCGGGCGAGCTGCCGCCGCAGGTGTTGTTCGTCGAGCATCCTCCGGTCTACACCGCCGGACGCCGCACCGAACCGCAGGAACGCCCGTTCGACGGTACGCCGGTGGTCGACGTCGATCGCGGCGGCAAGATCACCTGGCACGGCCCCGGCCAGCTGGTCGGTTACCCGATCGTCTTCCTGCCCCGCGGCATCGGCGTCGTCGACTACGTCCGCCGGGTCGAGGAGGCACTGATCCGGGTGCTGGCCGACTACGGCCTGGCGACCGGACGGGTGGACGGCCGCACCGGCGTCTGGCTGGCCGCCACCGACAGCCGTCCGGAACGCAAGATCGCCGCCATCGGCATCCGGGTGTCGAAGCAGACCACGATGCACGGGTTCGCCCTCAACGTGACCAGCGGCCTGGGTGGCTTCGACAACATCGTGCCCTGCGGCATCAGCGACGCCGGGGTGACCTCGATCGCCGCCGAGATCGACGGGCCGCCGCCGTCCCTGGTCGAGGTCGCACAGGCGATCGAGCCGCATCTGACCGAGTTGCTGGCGCTGCAGCCGTACACCAGAGCCGCCGAATTCGTTCTTCCGGACGCCGTCGCCACCGGCCGCTGAACCCACGGCGTCCGCTCACGGCTGAGCCCCGCTCCCGTCCCGGCCGGTCGGGATAAGATGACGCGGTGACCCTTGCAGACGATGCCGTCAGCCCGCCGCCGACAACCCCGCCCGCGGGCCGGCGGTTGTTGCGGCTCGAGGTGCGCAACTCGCAAACCCCGATCGAGCGCAAACCGCCGTGGATCAAGACCACCGCGCGGATGGGCCCCGAGTACCGCCAGCTGACCAAACTGGTGAAGGACGAGGGCCTGCACACGGTCTGCCAGGAGGCCGGCTGCCCCAACATCTTCGAATGCTGGGAGGACCGCGAGGCCACCTTCCTGATCGGCGGCGACTCCTGCACCCGGCGCTGTGACTTCTGCCAGATCGAGTCGCGCAAGCCGTCCGGCTACGACAAGGGCGAACCGTTGCGGGTCGCCGAGTCGGTGCAGACCATGGGCCTGCGCTACGCCACCGTGACCGGCGTCTGCCGTGACGACCTCGAGGACGAGGGCGCCTGGCTGTACGCCGAGACCATCCGGCAGATCCACACGGTGAACCCGGGGGTGGGCGTCGAGATGCTGGCCCCCGACTTCTCCGGTCACCGCCACCTGCTGCAGCAGCTGTTCGACACCAAGCCCGAGGTGTTCGCGCACAACGTCGAGACGGTGCCGCGGATCTTCCGCCGGATCCGTCCCGGCTTCACCTACGACCGTTCGCTCGAGGTGCTGCGCTGGTCGCGCGAGGAGGGTCTGGTCACCAAGTCGAACCTGATCC
>NZ_JAPUED010000036.1:0-1354 GCF_027492755.1 Micropruina sp.
GGAGGATCCGGCCGGCGTCCCGATCGACGTCATCCTGTTCGGCGGACGCCGCGCGCACAACGTGCCGCTGATCACCGAGACCTACGACTGGCGCCAGGGCGTGTTCGTCGGTGCCACCGTCAGCTCGGAGCAGACCGCGGCCGCCGAGGGAGCGGTCGGTTCGCTGCGCCGCGATCCGTTCGCGATGCTGCCGTTCTGCGGTTACAACATGGCCGACTACTGGGCGCACTGGCTGCGGGTCGGCGAAACCCTGGGCGAGCACGCGCCGCGCGTCTTCCAGGTCAACTGGTTCCGCAAGGACGACGACGGCCACTTCCTGTGGCCCGGTTTCGGCGACAACGCCCGCGCCATCGAGTGGGCGCTGAGAAGGGTGAACGGCGAGCTGGACGCCGTTGACTCCTTGAACGGACGGCTGCCGCGCCGCGAAGACCTGAACCTGGACGGCCTCGACCTGACCGACGAACAACTGGACGAACTGTTCGCCCTCGACCCCGCGGCCTGGGCCGCGGAGGCCGACCTCACCGAGGAGTACTTCGCGCAGTTCGGCGAGCGGCTTCCCACCGCGCTCACCGAGGAACTCGAGGCGCTGCGCCGCCGGATCGCGGAGGCGTCCTAAGAGCCTCCACCGGGCAGGTAGGTGCGAGCGGCCGGCGGCCTACCTGCCCGAACCTCTCATCCTGCCCGGGTAGGCTGCCCGCCATGTCGTCGCCGCGTCGCCCGTTGATCCTGCTCGCCGCTCTGCCCGCACTGCTGGTCGGGTGCAGCTCAGCGGCACCCGCCGGCACGCCGTCCGCGACGCCACCGCCGGCGATCAGTGCCAACCCCACCCCGGTGTCGACCGCGGCCACCAGCGCACCTGCGACGACGCCGGCCACGACGTCCGCGTCCTGCCCGGCCGGCGAATACAAGGCGACCTCGTTCGTCGCGACAGCACTCAGTGCGACGAGCAGGGTCAAAGTCACCGACATCGATGCCGAGTTCCGCAACGGGCAGTACACCTTCGACTTCGACGATGATCATCCGGTCAACCTGACGGTTGGCAAGAGCACCCAGAAGGTGCGGATCGACGGCGAGATCCGCGGCAGCTACAGCGGCGACGCGGACGCCCTGACGTTCACTCGCGGCAGCACCAGCGGCACCGCGAAGATCAAGCAGAACGGCGCCACCCGCTCGTTCCCGATGCGCGAAGTGGCCGAGATCCTTGCCCCGCAAGGCAAGGGTTCGGCCGTCTGCAACGGCAACGAACTCACCCTCAAGGCCGACGGACTCACCTGGCAGATGGTTCGCGACGGCGACTGAGGCTCCTGCCGTTTGATCAACGCATCCACCGTCGGCTGAGCTTGTCGAAATCCGT
>NZ_JAPUED010000036.1:1454-26194 GCF_027492755.1 Micropruina sp.
GGCTCCTGCCGTTTGATCAACGCATCCACCGTCGGCTGAGCTTGTCGAAATCCGTCGGCTGAGCTTGTCGAAATCCGTTGGTTGAGCTTGCCGAAACCCCTTGTCAACACAATGTTATTGAAGGTCTGGACAAGCTCGAGCGACGATCGCCCGAGCCGGCTCACACGTCATCCGGGGCTTGATCCGGGATCTCCGTCCTGGGCTCGTCGGTCCCGCCTGGAGATCCCGGCGTCCGCCGGGATGACGGGGGCGTCCGGAGCGTCGTGCCGCGCTGGTTCCAGGCCCACCGCCGGCCGGGCCGCTGCGGCGGCGTCCGGGGCGACTGGGATCACCTCGACATCAGGGGCGTCCGGCTTCTTGCCGGGCTCGACCGGCCCAGGTTCCGGGAATCGCTGCAGCGCCACCAGCCGAGCGGCGCAGGCCTGACGGACGTCGTCCTCCACGCCGTCCCGCAACCCCTCGCGCAGGACCGGGTCGGTGGCTGAGACCACCGCGAAGTAGAAGCCCGAGAACACCGCCAGGAACCCGCAGACCCGCAGGTGTTGCAGGGTCAACGCGTAGCTGTGCTTTTCGGTCGTCCACTGCAGCAGCACCTCGGGTGGCGCCTGCGTCCAGGCTCGGGCCACCTCGGCGTTCACCGTGATCAGGCCGAGCAAGACGAAGAACACGAAGACGGCGAGTCCGACGACCGTGGCGATGGTCAGCTTCGAGATCACCCCGACCAGCCGCAGGTTCTTGCGCTGCTCGACGGTCAGCGGACAGACGACAGGGGTGGGCACCTCGCCGCCGGCCAGGGGCGTGCCGGCCACCTGTTCCGCGATCTCTCCGGGTTGCTCGAAGTGGGCCAGCGCATCGAGGTCGAGCCCACGACTGTGCAGGAACAGCCAGCTCAGCGACACGAAGAGCAGCACCGCCAGCAGGTACGCGAACGGCGACAGGCCGCCGACCGCCTGCCACAGCTCACCGGTGAAGAACAGGAAGCCGACGACCCCGAGCAGCAGCGGCAGGGTGCGGCCGATCGCCGTCCCGCCGGCCAGGAACGACGACACCAACCGCCGCCACAGCCACGGACCCAGCGCGATCACCCCGCTGTAGGCGAGCAGGGTGAACACCCCCATCAGCACCAATTGACCGAACACCATGCCGACAGCAATCAGCACTCCGGCACCCAGCCCGGAGAGCTCGAAGTCCTCGGCCCGCAACGCATCGTGCGGAGTCGCCAGCACCACCAGGCCGGGGAAGAGCAGGAACACCGCCCGGTCGAGGCCGGTCACCCGATCGGGCAGCGCGAACGGCGGACGACGCCTGAGCAGATTGCCGGCCACCCAGGTCAGCACCACCACCGCCACCGAGACCGCCAGCGTCACCCCCACGTTGCTGCCGTAGCGCGGCACCTCGATCACCATCACGGCGACGAACACCACGGCCAGCGTCCGAGCCAGCCGGGCCGCCCGACGCCGCCGCATCGACGTGCCCTCCAGCAGCGCCGTGAAGCCGCGACGCATGAACCAGCGCTCGACGTCTCGGGTCTGCGGGTCGGACATGCCGGTCAGCTTAGAGAAGCGCCGTTCGCCGGAATGAGGGAACCGCCAGGTCCCGCCCAGTCATTGGTCAGCCGTTCAGGTAGGTGGCCAGGTGCCGGCCGGTGAGTGTCTCCGCTTCCGCCAGGTCGGACGGCGTCCCCTCGAAGACGATCCGGCCACCGTCGTGGCCCGCGCCCGGGCCGAGGTCGATGATCCAGTCGGCGTGCGCCATCACGGCCTGGTTGTGCTCGACCACGATCACCGATTTGCCTGAGTCGACAAGGCGGTCGAGCAGGCCGAGCAGGTTCTCCACATCGGCCAGGTGCAGGCCGGTGGTGGGCTCGTCCAGCACGTAGGTGCCGCCCTTGGTGGACATGTGGGTGGCCAGCTTGAGCCGCTGCCGTTCACCGCCCGACAAGGTGGTCAGCGGCTGACCGAGGCTCAGGTAGCCGAGCCCGACGTCGGTCAACCGGTTGGTGATGGTGTGCGCCGCAGGCACCCGGGAGTCGCCGGCGCCGAAGAACTCGGCCGCCTCGGAGGCCGGCATGGCCAGCACTTCGGCGATGTTGCGACCGCCGAAGGTGTAGTCGAGCACCGCCGGCTGGAAGCGCTTGCCCTCGCACGCCTCGCAGGTGGTCGACACGGTCGCCATCACCGACAGATCGGTGAAGATCACCCCGGCGCCGTTGCAGGCCGGGCAGGCGCCCTCGGAGTTGGCGCTGAACAGTGCGGGCTTCACCTTGTTCGCGGTCGCGAACGCCTTGCGGATCGAGTCGAGCAGCCCGGTGTAGGTGGCCGGGTTGCTGCGCCGCGAGCCGCGGATCGGGCTCTGGTCGACCGAGACCACGCCGGCGGTGAGCGGAATGGACGAATGCACCAGTGAGCTCTTGCCCGAGCCGGCCACACCGGTGATCACCACCAGCACGCCGAGCGGAATGTCGACGTCCACGTTCCGCAGGTTGTTGGCGGTGGCGCCCCGAATGCTCAACGCACCGGACGGCGTCCGCACCGATTCCTTGACGCCCACCTTGTCGCCGAGGTGGCGTCCGGTGACGGTGTCGCTGGACCATAGCCCCTCGACAGTGCCCTCGTAACAGATCCGCCCGCCCTTCGAGCCGGCACCCGGGCCGAGGTCGACGATGTGGTCGGCGATCGCGATCGTCTCGGGCTCATGCTCGACCACCAGCACCGTGTTGCCCTTGTCACGCAGTTGCAGCAGCAGGTCGTTCATCCGCGCCACGTCATGCGGGTGCAGCCCGGCGGTCGGCTCGTCGAAGACGTAGGTGACGTCGGTCAGCGACGACCCCAGGTGCCGGATCATCTTGGTCCGCTGCGCCTCACCGCCGGACAGCGTCCCCGACGGACGGCTCAACGACAGGTAGCCCAGGCCGATCTCGACGAACGAGTCGAGGCTGTCCCGCAGCGCACCCAACAACGGCGCCACCGACGGCTCATTCAGCCCGCGGACCCATTCGGCCAGGTCGGTGATCTGCATCGCGCAGGCGTCGGCGATGTTGATGCCGGTGATCTTGGACGAGCGCGCCTCCGGCGCCAGCCGGGTGCCCCCGCAGTCGGGGCAGTCGGTGAAGGTGACCGCCCGCTCGACGAAGGCCCGGATGTGCGGCTGCATGGCGTCGACGTCCTTGGCCAGCATCGACTTCTGGATCTTCGGGATCAGCCCCTCGTAGGTGACGTTGATGCCTTCCACCTTGATCCGGGTGGCCTCCTTAAAGAGCAGGTCGTGCAACTGCCGCTGGGTGAAGTTCTTGATCGGCTTGTCCGGGTCGAAGAAGCCGCAACTCCGGTAAATCCGCCCGTACCAGCCCTCCATCGAGTAGCCGGGCACCAGCAGCGCGCCCTCGTTGAGCGACTTGTTCTCGTCGTAGAGGGCGGTGCGGTCGAAATCGGTGACGTTGCCACGCCCCTCGCAGCGCGGGCACATGCCGCCCAGAATGTTGAACGACGCCTTCTCGGCGATGGTCTTCTCGCCGCGCTTGACCGTGACCGACCCACCACCGGACGCCGAGGGCACGTTGAACGAGAACGCGTTGGGCGGCCCGATGTGCGGCTGGCCGACGCGGCTGAACAGGATGCGCAGCAGCGCGTTGGCATCGGTCACGGTGCCCACCGTGGAGCGCGGATTCGCGCCGATCCGTTCCTGATCGACGATGATCGCCGTAGTCAGACCGTCGAGCAGGTCGACCTCCGGGCGAGCCAGGGTCGGCATGAAGCCCTGCACGAAGGCGCTGTAGGTCTCGTTGATCAGCCGCTGGCTCTCGGCCGCGATGGTGCCGAAGACCAGCGAACTCTTGCCCGATCCGGACACCCCGGTGAAGACGCTGAGCCGCCGCTTGGGGATCTCGACGCTGACGTCCTTGAGGTTGTTCTCCCGGGCGCCCTGCACCCGGATCAGATCATGGCTGTCGGCCAGATGGCGATCCCCGCCGGTTGAGCTTGTCGAAACCGAGCTTGTCGCTTGGGTTGAGCTTGTCGAAGCCGCCATCGTCGCTCCCGTGGGTCGTCCGAATGGCCTCGCGGCCCCGGCAGCCCCCCCTAGCGTCGCGGCAACGGAACGGGTCAGCGCCGCGGCTTGGGCGCCGCCGTACCCGTCACCCCGGTCGGGATGACGGGAACGGCCGGCCTGGTGCTCAGTCGAGCAGGTCCGCGTACAGCGGGGTGCTCAGGTAGCGCTCGCCCCAGTCGGGGGTCACCACCACGATGGTCTTGCCGGCGTTGGCCGGATCGGCGGCCAGATCGGCAGCCGCCCGCAGTGCCGCACCGGAGGAGATGCCCAGCAGCAGGCCCTCTTCCTTCGCGACCCGCTTGGCCCATTCGATCGCGTCGTCGGAGGTCACCTTGATGATGCCGTCGATCACGCCACGGTCCAGGATGGACGGCACGAAGCCGGCACTGATGCCCTGGATCTTGTGCGGACCCTTCGGCTCGCCCGACAACACCGCCGACTCGGCAGCCTCCACGGCATACACCTGGACGCTCGGCTTACGCTCCTTCAACACCTGGCCGACACCGGTGATGGTGCCGCCGGTGCCCACACCGGAGACCACGATGTCGACGGCGCCCTCGGTGTCAGCCCAGATCTCCTCCGCGGTGGTCTTGCGATGGATCTCGACATTGGCCTGATTGTCGAACTGACGGGCCAGGATCGCGCCCGGAATGCTGGCGGCAAGCTCGGCGGCGCGAGCATTGGCACCAGGGACGCCCTCGGCACCCGGGGTGAGCACCAGCTCAGCACCCAGCGCCCGCAGCACCGCCCGGCGCTCCTTCGAGAACGTGTCGGGCATCAGGATGATCACCTTGTAGCCGCGGGCCGCGCCGACCCAGCTGAGCGCGATCCCGGTGTTGCCCGAAGTGGCCTCGACGATGGTGCCGCCGGGCTGCAGCGAGCCGTCCGCCTCGGCGGCGTCGATGATCGCCACGCCGATGCGGTCCTTCACCGAGTTGGCCGGGTTGTAGTACTCCAGCTTGGCCAGCACGGTCGCCTGGCTGTCGCCGTAGAGTCGGTTGATCTGAACCAGTGGCGTGCGGCCGATCAGCTCGGTCGCGTTCTTGAAGTAGGCCATCTGTGCGTTCCTCCCAATTGCTTCGTGGTTATTCAGTCGTGATGGGTTCGGGTGAGGACTGCGCCCGACACGCTCCTGCGCGGAGCCGAGTGAACTCGATGGCTGACCGTGGCTGCGGCGCCCAGGGTCGCGTTGTCGGGTCGGTCAGTGACAGCAACAACACATTCGCCCACAGACAAGGACCGCGGTGGCGGATACGACTCGTCCGGCGAACATGACCGGAATGGTAGCACCTTTCCCAAGGGCGTCCGCTAGCTCGCTTTCCGGCGATAGATCGCGGCGGCGACCAGGTAGGCGACGATCAGGATGCCGACGCACCAGGCGAGGGCGATCCAGATGTCGGTACCGACCGGCTGCCCGGCGAGCAGGCTGCGGATCGTGTTGACGATGGACGTCACCGGCTGGTGTTCGGCGAACCAGCGCAGTGGTCCGGGCATGGTCGCGGTGGGGACGAAGGCCGAACTGAGGAAGGGCAGGAAGATCAACGGGTAGGAGAACGCGCTCGCGCCGTCCACCGACTTCGCGGTCAGGCCCGGAATCACCGCGATCCAGGTCAGAGCGAGGGTGAACAGGATCAGGATGCCGGCGACCGCGAGCCAGGGCAGCACTCCCACCTCGGCGCGGAAGCCCATCAGCACCGCCACGCCGAGCACGATCACCAGCGACAGCAGGTTCGCGACCAACGAGGTGAGCACATGCGCCCACAGCACGGACGACCGGGCGATCGGCATTGAGCGGAAGCGTTCGACGATGCCGCCCTGCATGTCCTGGAACAGCCGGAAGGCGGTGTAGGAGATGCCCGAGGCGATGGTGATCAGCAGGATGCCGGGCAGCAGGTAGTTCACATACGGGCCGCTGCCGGGTCCGGTGTCGATGGCGCCGCCGAACACGTAGACGAACATCAGCAGCATGGCGATCGGCATCACCGCGGTGGTGATGATGGTGTCCGGGCTGCGCAGGATGTGCCGCAGCGATCGTCCGGTCAGCACCTGGGTGTCACCCAGGACATGGGTGGTCATGATGGCTCCTTGTCGGTGGATGCCGCGGAGGCCTCGGCTGCGGGGGTGTCGCCGATGATCGCCAGGAAGACCTCTTCCAGGCTGGGTTGCTTCTCCACGTATTCGACGGTGGCGGGCGGGATCAGCGCTTTCAGTTCGGCCAGGGTGCCGTTGGCGATGATCCGGCCCTGGTGCAGGATCGCGATCCGGTCGGCGAGTTGTTCGGCCTCGTCCAGGTATTGCGTGGTGAGCAGTACCGTCACCCCTTGTCCGGCCAGGGTCTTCACCGTCTGCCAGACCTCGAGGCGGGCCTGCGGGTCAAGGCCGGTGGTCGGCTCGTCGAGGAAGACCACGCCCGGATCGCCGATCAGGCTCATCGCGATGTCGAGCCGGCGACGCATGCCGCCCGAATAGGTCGCCACCCGGCGCGTGCCGGCCTCGGTCAGCGAGAACCGGGTCAGCAGGTCGTCGGCGATCACCTCGGGATCGGCTTGATGGCGCAGCCTGGCGATCAGCACCAGGTTCTCCCGGCCGGTCAGAATCTCGTCGACGGCGGCGAACTGGCCGGTCAGGCTGATCGACTCGCGCACCTCGTCCGGCTGTGCGACGACATCGAAACCGCTGACGCTGCAGCTGCCGGCGTCGCCGCGCAACAGCGTCGCCAGGATTCTGACGACCGTGGTCTTGCCTGCCCCATTGGAGCCCAGCAGGGCGAAGATGCTGCCGGGGGCGACCTCGAAATCGACGCCGCGCAGCACCCTCAGTTCTTTGTAGGACTTCTCCAGGCCATTCACCCGGATGGCCGGTTCAGCCGTCGCCACCGCGCTCATGAGTCCTCACCGCCTTCCTCGTGCTCGGCGCGGTCGATGGCCTCGTTGAGCCGTCGCCGCTCCTTGTTGATCCAGCCGGCTCCGCCGTAGTTCGCGGCGAAGGTCTCGGCGAAGTCCACCGGGTCGTTGCCGACGATCTCGCGGACCGGCGTGCCGTCCGCCGCGGCCTGCTCGAACAGATCGGCCAGATCTTCGAAGGCCGACAGCCACAGGTCGCCCTCGGTCGCACCGAAATACAGCAGGTAGCGCTCCAGCGCCTGGGCCGCCGTCCGATAGCTGGGTGGCAGTGCCTTGACGCGCGCGGTGTAGCGGACCCACCGGCGCTTGTCGCCGAAGTCGCCGACGACCTTCTCCAGGAGGTTCATCATCGTCTGTCTCCTTCATGAAGCTGTTCCAGTCGTTGGGTGAGGAAGCTCCACGTGCTCCAGAACTCGTCGAGATAGCCGCGGCCCTGCGTATTGAGCGAATACACCTTGCGCAGCGGCCCCTTCTCGGAGGGCACCTTCTGCACGTCAACAAGCCCGCGTTGTTCGACCCGGACCAGCAGCGCATAGACGGTGCCCTCGGCGATGTCGGTGAAGCCCTGTTCACGCAGCCAGGCGGTGATCTCGTAGCCGTGGGTCGGACGCCCGGCGAGCAACTGCAGGACGATGCCCTCCAAGGTGCCCTTGAGCATCTCCGTCATCAGCTTGCTCACCGGAGCTCCTCTACTCAATATGACTGACTACCAGTACATAGTAACGCTGAGTAGCGAGGGCGCAAGGGTCCGCGAACCTGCTTCTTTGGTTGGTTGGCGCGTCCGCCTGCAGCACGCAACGCCCGGACGCGAAACGACGCCCCCGCCGCAGCGAGAGCGTCGTTCCAGATCAGTGGCGGAGGCGGCGGGATTTGAACCCGCGATGGGCGATAAACCCAAACCCGCTTAGCAGGCGGGCGCCATAGACCGGACTAGGCGACGCCTCCTCAGCCGAGGCCTGAGCCTACTCCAGCCGCGCGGACTACACCAAAAGCGCCCTGGAGCACCCCCGGAGAGCAAACCCTCAACCACGCGATCGTGGACGCCAAAGTCAACAACTACAATCGGCGTGTCCCGAACCGGAGCAAGAGGAACGAATGACTGAACCGCAGCGCGCACTGCCTGATCCCGAGGACGGCGCGGACGAGTCGGAGGCCGACCAACCCCGCCGGGCCGCAGAGCCTGGTCATTTCCGGTGGGCGATGGTGTGGACGGCGCTGGGCGCCCTGATTCCGGGCCTAGGCTTGTGGCATGGCGGACGGCGTGTCGCCGGCTCGATCGCGATGGGCCTGTTCGCGGCGTTGCTGCTGACCCTCGGCTATCTCGGTTTCGCCGGACGCGACCGCATTCTCGCGCTGGCCACCAATGTCGACGTGCTGAACGGTCTGACGGTCGGCCTGCTGGTTCTCGCGGTCGCGTGGGTGGTTGTCATCGCCGCCAGCCATCTCGCGCTTCGTCCGCCGCACCCGTCGGCCACGCAACGGGTCGCCGGAGGCGTGCTGGTCGGAGTCCTCTCGCTGGCCGTCGCCGCGCCGCTCGCCATCGGCGCACAGTACTCACGCTCCACCGCCCAGTTCCTCGGCGCTGTGTTCACCGAAGACCCCGGCAGCGGACCCGTGACACCGGGGGCGCCAACGCCGTCCAACCCGTTCGGGGACAAGGACCGGATCAACGTGCTGGTGATCGGGGCCGATTCGGGCACGAACCGCGACGTCCGGCTCGGCCTGCGCGCCGACAGCGTGATGGTCGCCTCCATCAACTTGCGCACCGGCGCCTCGACCCTGTTCTCGCTGCCCCGGCAGACCGCGCGGATCCCGTTCCCGAAGGATTCGCCGCTGCACAAGTACTACCCCAACGGCTTCTACGACGGCGTCAACGGCGGGAACGACGAGTACTTCCTGAACGCCATGTACAACAACATTCCGGAGCGGATTCCGCACGATCTGCTCGGCAAGGTCAAGAACCTGGGCGCCGAGGTGATGAAGATCGGTGTCGGCGAGGCGCTCGGCCTGGGCAAGCTCGACTACTACGTGATCGTCAACATGGACGGCTTCAAGTCGTTCATCAACGCCCTCGGCGGCATCACCCTGAACGTCAACTACCGCATTCCGATCGGCGGCAAGACCACCGAAGGGGTGCCCCCGAGCGGCTATATCGAGCCGGGCCCGAATCAGCACCTGAACGGACGGCTGGCGCTGTGGTACGCGCGGGGCCGGTACGGCCTGACCACCGGCGACTACAGCCGGATGGAGCGGCAGCGGTGCGTGATCAACGCAGTGGTGCAGCAAGCCCAGCCGCAGGTGGTGCTGACCAACTTCGAGAAGATCGCTTCGGCCGGGGCGAACACCATCGAGACCGACATTCCGCGGCGTGTGCTGCCGGACATGATCGACTTGGCGCTGAAGGTGAAGGGCACCAACCTGCACAGCGTGGTGTTCCAGCCGGGCGTCGCCGGTTGGGTGAGCGCGAATCCGCCGTGGCCGGCCGTCCAGCGCCGGGTGCAGCAGGCCCTTCAGGAGACCGACCAGGCCGAGGGCGGGAAGACCACCTCGCCCTCCAGCTCACCGACTGCGACCACCTCCGCCACCAAGAAGCCGACGAAGAAGCCGTCCGGAAAGTCGGAGGATCTCAGCGACTCCTGCGCCTACCACCCCGCCAAGTAGGCGCCTGCGCTACGGCTGGCCGTGGTAGCCGCGGCTGGCGTCCAGGCGGCGGGTCAGGTCACCGGTGAGGTGCACCATCTCGGCGGTGACGCCGCGCTGGCTGACCAGCCGGACGCGGCGCTCCGGTCCATGGTGAATGGTCAGGGACGTCGGCGCCTGGGTCACCTTCGTGACGTCGGCCCAGTCGCCTTCCTCGTGCGCCACGGGGCCGGTGATCCGGTAGCCACTGTCGGTGAACTCCACCACCACGCGCATCCGCCGCCAGCTCACCGCGGCGACCACCATCAGCGCGAGCGCGCCGATCAGCAGCACCCAGCCGACGACCGCCAGGGCGACCGGTAGCCGCAGCGCCACCGGCAGCACGATCAGGACGGCACCGACGACGGCCAGGGCGGCCGCGACCGCCACCGCGCGCAGGGGCAACGGCGGGGTGAGCACATGGGTACGCGACGACACGCGGCGAGGGTGGGATTCGAACCCACGGAGCGTTTCCGCTCGGCCGCTTTCAAGGCGGCTGCACTAGTCCACTATGCGACCTCGCCCGGGAAGCCACATCGTAGTGCCTCCGCGGGACTGCCCTCACCGCATTCTCGATCACCGCTGGTTGAGCTTGTCGAAGCCAGGTCTCGACAAGCTCGACCAACGGCGTTGAGCTTTCCCGAACCGGTGCCGGACGGCGCCCACCGTGCCAGGCTGGGGACATGCGAGCTGTCGTAGCTGAGACGTCCGGGCCGCCGGAAGTGCTGCGGATCGCCGAGGTGCCCACGCCGCGTCCGGGTGCCGGCGAGGTGCTGATCCGGGTGGCGGCGTCCGGGGTGAACCGGGCCGACCTGCTGCAACGGCAGGGCCGCTACCCGCCGCCGCGGGGAGCCAGCGAGATTCTCGGCCTCGAGGTGTCCGGCGAGATCGCGTCCGTGAGTGACGGCGTCCAGGACTGGGCGGTGGGCGAGAAGTGTGTTGCCCTGCTGGCCGGCGGCGGCTACGCCGAATACGTCGCGGTGCCGGCCGGCCAGGTGGTGCGGCCGCCGCAGGGCATCGACCTGGTCACGGCGTCCGGGCTGATCGAGGTGGCGGCGACCGTGGTGTCGAACCTCACGTTGGTCGGGCTGCGGGCCGGCGAGACCCTGCTGGTGCACGGTGGCACCGGTGGCATCGGCACGTTCGCGATCCAGTACGGCGCGGCGCTGGGCGCCCGGGTGTTCGCCACCGCCGGACGTCCGCGCAAGCTGGCGCTGTGCCGCGAACTCGGCGCCACGGACGCGTTCGACTACCACGACGATTGGCTGGCGGCCCTCCGCCGCGCGACCGACGGGCACGGCGCCGACGTGATCCTGGACGTGATCGGCGCCAAGTACCTGCCGTCCAACCTGGACGCCCTCGCCCTCGACGGACGCCTGGTCGTGATCGGGCTGCAGGGCGGCCGCACCGGCACCCTCGATCTGGGAAAACTCCTTGCCAAGCGGGCTTCGGTCACCGCAACCGGGCTGCGCGGCCGTCCGGCGGATCAGAAGGCGGCGATCTGCGCCGAGGTCGCCCGGACGGTCTGGCCGCTGATCGAGTCGGGCCGGATCAAGCCCGCCACCGAAACCCGCTACCCCGCAGAGGACGCCGCCGAGGCCCACCGCCACCTGGCCTCCGGCGACGCCCTCGGCAAGCTGATCCTCACCTGGTAACCGCGGGGACGGTTCTTCCACGTTCGAAACTCGCACGTCGGGGGACGGTTCTCTTTCATCCGAAAATCGCAGGTCGGGGGACGGTTCTCGTCCATTCGAAAACCGCACGTTGGGGGACGGTTCTTCGGCATCCGAATTTCGCATCTCGAAGAACCGTCCCCGGGCGTGCGAAATTCGAAGGTGGAAGAACCGTCCCCCAAAGTTTGAGCTGCGGAAGTCGGCCGGCTGTGAGTCACCGGCGGTGACTCGGGGTCAGGAGCGCCAGGTGTGCCAGAGGCGGGCGTACTCGCCGTCCTGCTCGAGCAGTTCGTGGTGCGAACCGAGCTCGGCGATCCGGCCGTCGATCACCACGGCGATGCGGTCGGCGTCGTGGGCGGTGTGCAGCCGGTGCGCGATCGCGATCACCGTGCGGCCCTCCAGCAGGGCCGCCATCGAACCTTCCAGGTGCCGGGCGGTGCGGGGGTCGATCAGGGACGTCGCCTCGTCGAGCACCAAGGTGTGCGGGTCGGCGACCACCAGCCGGGCCAGCGCCACCTGCTGCGCCTGGGCCGGCGTCAGCTGGGCACGGCCGTGGCCCAGCATCGTGTCCAATCCGTTCGGCAGCTTCTCCACCCACGACAGGGCGTCCACCGCCCGCAGCGCCGAGACGACCGCAGCATCCCCTTGCTCGGGGGTGAGTTGCTGGTCACGGGCCAGCACGATGTTGTCCCGCACGGTGCCGACGAAGACGTGGTGCTCCTGGGTGACCAGCGCCACCTCGGTGCGCAGCACGTCCAGCGGCAGGCCCATCACGTCCACCCCGCCGATGTCGACCTCGCCGGTCCGCGGACGGTTGATGCCGGCCAGCAGGCGTCCCAGCGTCGACTTCCCCGACCCGGACGGACCCACCACCGCGAGCCGCTCCCCCGGCTGCAGCTCCAGGTCGACCCCGTGCAGCACGTCGGTGCCCTCGCGGTAGGCGAACCGCAGATCCTCCCCGGTCAGGTCGGTCCCTTCCGGACGCGAAGTGCCGGGCGTGCGGTCGTCCGGCACCTCGGCGATCCCCAGCAGACGGGTGGTGCCGGCCATGCCGACCTGCAGCCGGTCGAAGACCTGGATCAGCCGGTCCATCGGCTCGATCAGGCCCTGGGCGTAGATCGCGGCGGCGGTGATCTGGCCGATCGTCACCCAGCCCTGCGAGTAGCCCCAGGTGCCCAGCAGCACGACCGCGATCAGCGGGAACTGGAAGGAGACGTCCAGCCAGATGAAGAAGAGGTTCCGCAGGCTCATGGTGTAGCGCTCGGCCTGGTTGGATTCCTCGATGTCCTCCTCGACCGCCTCGATGCGACCCTTCGCGAGACCCAGCGCCTCAACGGTCCGGGCTCCGTCGACGGTCTCGGTCATGGTGGAGTTGATCCGGCTGTAGGTGCCGCCCTCGGTGATGTAGCCCTGCATGGCGTGCGCCAGGTAGTGCCGGGTGGCCAGGTACAGGGCGAGCAGGGTGACGAAGACCGGCAGCGCCAGGAACCACGAGTTCAGCAGCAGCGCGACGATGGTCGCCACCACGGTCACCACAGAGATCATGAACTGCGGCAACGCCCAGCGCACCGACTCGCTCATCTTCGACACGTCGGAGGTGATCCGGGTCAGCAGGTCGCCCGAGCTGGCCGATTCGACCCGGCCCAACGGCAGCCGCAGCACGGTGCGGACGATCGCCTCACGGGCGGCCGCCAGCAGGTCGTAGCCGAACACCGCGGACGTCCGGCGGGCCGCGAAGGTCAGCAGCGCCTGCACCACGACCACCCCGGCGACGCCGACGATGATCGCGTCGACCGCGGCCAGCGGCGTGTTGCCGGCGGCGACCTCGTCGACCAGATCGCCCAGCATGCGGGGCACGATCAGGCCCGCGGTCGCGGCCAGCACGTTGAACACGACGACGGCGATCAGCAGCCCGCGACGGGTCGCCAGCAGCTCACCCATGAACCGGAACGCCTTGTGGTTGTGCGCAACCGGCAGGCCCCGCTCGGGGTTCCGGGACGCCGCGAAGAACGACTCGGCGCGCTGCTGGCGGATGCGGAACCGGGTCGTCAGTCCACGGAGCTGGCTGCGCGGATGGGTGAGGAAGACGAACGGGCCCTGCCTCGGCGGCGCGGCCAGCTCCGGTGGCAGGCTGAACGCGTTCGGGTCGTCGGACCAGGTCTCGGCCGACGCCGACAGCACATCAGTGCTCATCGTCGGCCTCCATTCCTCGGTTCATCACGGCGCGGTAGTCCGCGTGCTCAGCGGCCAGCTGAGGGTGACTGCCGGCCGCGGCCTGGCGTCCGTCCACCAGGAAGGACACCCGGTCGGCGCTGTGCACCAACAGCGGGGACGCCGTCATCACCACGGTTGTCCGGCCGCGGCGATGGTCGGCGAGCCGTCCGGCGATGGCCTCTTCGGTGTGCGCGTCGACCGCGGAGGTGGGTTCGACCAGGATCAAGACCTCGGGATCGGCGAGCAACGCACGGGCCAGCACCACGCGCTGCCGCTGGCCGCCTGACAGGCCGCGACCCTTCTCGTCGATCCGGCTCGCCCAGCCCTGCGGCAGGCTCTCGAACACGTCCTCGGCGGACGCCGTCCGCAGCACCTGTTCGGCCTGCTCGCGGCCATGGGTGCCGAGCGGATCGACGGCCTGCTGGAAGGTGCCGGCGAACACCTGGCTGCCGGCGTCGGAGACCAGGATCCGCTCCCGCAACGACGCCATCGTGTAGTGCTGGTAGTCGACCCCGTCCGCGGTGACGCCCCAGGGCCGCTCGGCCACCTCGGCGTCGGAGCGGGCGGCCTCGATCCGGCGGCGTTCCTTCTCGGCGCGGGCCCGGCGGGCCGCGCGTCCCTTCAACTCGTCCTCGCTCTCGGCCTCCTCGTCGCTGCCGGCCTGGACCGTCGGCAGGTAGCGGCCCAACCGGTCGGCGAGTGCGGCCGAGGCGTCCGGATCGGCGCTGACCACGACCAGGAACTCGCCCGGCTCGACCCGCACCCCCGATTCCAGGTCGTGCAGCGCAGGGCGTGCCGGCATCTCGCGGACGCCGTCCGTCCAGGGCAGTTCGGAGCCCAGCAGCACGATCGTCTTGCGCGCCGACACCAGTCCACGGACCCACTTCTGGGCCATCTCGAACATGGTCTGCAGCGGCCAGACCATGAAGATCGCGTAGCCGACGAAGCTGATCAGCTGCCCCAGGGTGAGCCGTCCGGCCACCATCTCGTGCGAGCCGAGCCAGACCAGGACGACCAGCAGCAGCCCCGAGAGCAGCACCGACAGGGTCTCCACGACGGCCTGCCAGGTACCGGCGGTGACCCCGAGCCGGCGCACCCGCTGGGACTGCGTCTCGTAGTTGTCACCGAACGTCTTCTCGCCACCGATGCCGCGCAGAATGCGTAGCCCGGCCACGATGTCGGCGGCCATCGAGGTCAGCTCACCGTTCTGCGTCCGCTCGGCGGTCTGCGCCGCGTTCAACGGACGCAGCACCGGCGCGGCACCCACCACCAGCAGCGGGGCGGCGATCAGCACCACCAGGCCGAGCAGGGGCGAGGTGTTCATCATCATGACGACCACCAGCACGAACGCACCCAACGCGCCCAGGGCCCGGGCGACCACCTCGAAGGTGCCGCCGAAGATGTCGGAGTCGGACGACGAGATGCTCAGCACCTCACCGGTCGGCAGCCGCCGGTTCAGCACATGCCCGAGCTGAACCGATTTGCGGGTGACCAGCTTCTGCGTGCCGTACAGCGAAATCAGCCAGCCCCGGACGGCGAGCGTGTGCATCACGATGCCGCTGGCGGCCCCCACCAGGATCACCAGCGCCAGCAGCCCCGCCCAGCCGGCGGTCGCCGCCCAGTCGCCCCTCAGAATGCCGGCGTCGATCGTCCGCCCGAGCAGGTACGGGCTGAGCGCGCTGGGCAGGAACCAGGCCAGTCCGGCGATCGCCAGGGCTGCGAGCACGTCGGACTGCACCAGCAGCGTCCAGAGCAGAAAGCGCGCTGGGCTGCGGGTGTCCGGCCGGGCGGTTTCGGCGCGCGTGTAGGCGTCGATCCGCGGTGGGAAATCGTGCATAGCCGGTCAACGTTACGCCTGTGAGCCCGCTGTGTCGAAACAGGCCGGTTCCCTGCGGGCCCACCCCGGCCGCTCGGCGGACTATTCAGGGCTCGCTGAGTTCAGCGAGCCCTGAGTAGTTCGGCGAGCGTTGAGTGGGGTGGGGTGGGCGTTGAGTGAGTGGGCGGGATCGCGGTCGCCCGGCGTGGTCGTGACCGATGCCGAGCGTGGCGCGGCATCATGGAACGCACGGGATCAATCGATGAAGAGGGGTTGCGATGACTCAAGTGGTTCCGATCCTTCGTGTCACCGACGTGGATGAATCGCTCGCATGGTGGTCGCGGATCGGCTTCGTCCATGACTTCACCCACCGTTACGGCGGCGGCACCACCCACCGATTCATGGGCATTCGTCGCGATGGCGCGGACATCTTTCTCAGCGAGAATCCCGCCGACGACGTCGGTCCGGCATTGATCTTCGTCTGGGTGCCCGACGTGGACGAGGTCGCCCACCGGTTCGGCGCCACGGTCGAACAGCATCCGTGGGCGCGGGACTTCGAGGTCAGCGACCCCGACGGCCACCACGTCCGAGTCGGCACGAAGGAGATCGGCCAGTCGGCCTGAACGCCACCACTGGTTGAGCTTCATCGAAACCCAGACCACCGCTGGTCGAGCTTGTCGAGACCCCTCGGAAGGATCTCGACAAGCTCGATCAGCGGTGCGTATGTGGCTTTCAGCGCAGGAACAGTGCGCGTAGCCGCAGCGTGCAGAACGCGACACCGGCCACCGACATCACCACGAAGTAGCCCAGATGCAGCCAGGTGGCGTCGGTGAAGGCGCCGATCGAGAGCTGCCGCATCAGTTCGACGCCGTGCCACAGCGGCAGCGCCTGGATGAACCACTGGACGGCCTGCGGGTAGACGCCGATCGGGAACAGCGTGGCGCTGAACAGGAACATCGGCAGCAGCACGATGTTGATCAGATCCATCTGCTGGAAAGTGGTGAACCAGCTTGTCACCGCCATGCCGACGGCGGCGAAACCGAGAGCGATCAGCACCGCCACCGGCACCATGGCCAGCGCCCACCACGACGTCGCGATGCCCAGCACCCCCATCACGCCGAGGAAGGCGCAGGCATAGAGCAGACCCCTGAACAGGGCCATCGCGATCTCGCCGGCGGCCACGTCCAGCGGGCCGAGCGAGGTGGAGAGCATCGCCTCGTAGATGCGTCCGAATCGCATCTTGAAGAAGACGTTCCAGGTGGAGTCGTAGATGGCGCCGTTCATCGCGGACGTGGCCAGCAGCGCAGGTGCGATGAATGCCACGTACGACATCTCGGCACCACCCGGACCGGTCACCGTGCCGACCAGTCCGCCCAACCCGTAGCCCATCGCCAGCAGGTAGAAGACCGGTTCGAAGAAGCCCGACACGACGATCGTCCAGTTCTGGTTGCCGATCACCTTGAAGCCGCGCTCGAGCACGGCGCGGACGTTGCCCGCGTACAGCCCGGACAGCGTTCGGGACGCCGGCGCGCTCATCGGGTCAGCCTCCGTTCGAACAGTCGTGCACTCGCCACGATGCCGCCACCGGCAGCGACGACCAACACCAGCAGATGTAGCCAGGTCAGCCACCACGGGTTCGTCATGCCGAAGCCAACGACGCGGGCCAGCTGGGTGCCGTGCCACATCGGTGAGATCCAGCCGATCCACTGCAGATAGGTCGGCATCGCACTCAGCGGGAAGAAGGTGCCGGCGAACAGGAACATCGGCATCACCACGAACCGCTGGATGAAGGCGAACTGCGAGCCCTCGTCGGTCTGGGTGGCCGCGAACGCCATCAGCGGCGCGCCGAAGGCGAGCGCCGCCAAGGGTGCGATCAGCACCATCAGCACGGACGCCGGCGCGGTGACTCCGCCGAACCAGACCAGCGCCAGCCAGAACAGCAGCGCCTCGGGAATGAACCGCAGCCCGACGGCGACTATTTCACCCACCGCCACCTGACCGGGCGTGATCGGGCTCGCAGACGCCGCGAAGTAGTGCCGTTGCCATTTGAAGCCGCTCATCACCGGGTAGGTGAACTCGCCGCTGGACTCCATCACGATGGACGAGACCAGCAGCGCCGGGCCGACGAAGACCAGGTAGCTGACGCCTTCGACCCGGCCCGCACCCGAGTCGACCAGGGCACCCAGGCCGAGGCCCATCGACGACAGGTACAGCAGGGGCAGCCCGATCGAGCGGATCAGGATGGTCGGCAGGTAGGCACGCATCGACGTCAGCCGGTACTCGGCGTAGAGCCACCAGCCCCAGCGGCGTCCGATACGGGCCTGGGAAGCGGCCGGCAGTGCGCCGCCGGCGTAGGCGAGCCGGTTGGAGTCGAGCAGTTCGGGGGCACGGTCAGTCAATGAGTGACCTCCCGGTGAGCCGCAGGAAGACGTCCTCGAGCGAGGAGCGCCGGACCAGCGAAGTGATCGGCTGAAGGCCGCGCGAGGTGACCTGCTCGAGGGTGGCTTCGCCGTCGGCGGAGTAGAGCAGAACCCGGTCGGGCAGCACCTCGATGCGTTCGGCCACCCCGTCGAGTTGGGCGACGACAGCGGCGTTGCGGTCGGAGCCGAACCGCACCTCGAGCACCTCGCGGGTCGAATAGCGCCGGATCAGTTGAGCCGGCGAGCCCTCGGCGACGATCTTGCCGTGGTCCATCACCACCAGCCGGTCGCAGAGCTGCTCGGCCTCGTCCATGAAGTGGGTCGTCACCACCAGGGTGACGCCCTCTTCCTTGAGCCGGAACAGCCGATCCCACAGGATGTGCCGGGCCTGCGGATCGAGCCCGGTGGTGGGTTCGTCGAGCAGCAGGATCCGAGGTTCGTTGATCAGCCCGCGAGCGATGGTGAGGCGCCGTTTCATGCCGCCGGAGAGATTGTCGACCTTCTCGTCGGCCTTGTCGGTGAGCTGGGCGAAGGCCAGCAGATCGTCGGCGCGACCCCGCAGGTACGACCGTGGCAGGCCGAAGTAGCGGCCGTAGGTGATCAGGTTCTCGCGGCAGCGCAGCTCGGTGTCGAGATTGTCCTGCTGCGGGACGACGCCCAGGTTCGCGCGCACCTCGGGTCCGTGGGTCTCGGGATCGAGACCGAGCACGGTGAGCGTGCCGGAGGTGCGCAGCGAGGTGCCGCCGATCATTCGCATGGTGGTCGACTTGCCGGCACCGTTGGGCCCGAGCAGGCCGAACGACTCCCCCGGCGCGACGTCGAAGTCGATGCCGTCGACTGCGTTCAGTTCGCCGTAGCTCTTCACCAGGGCGCGGGCTTCGATCACGGACACGGCGAGAAACCTACCAACCGGCTCTGACAGATCCCGGGGCAAGCCGCCTGGCCCCCCTCCGAGCAACGCAACCACCGCGGGTTGAGCTTGTCGAGACCTCTGTCAGCAGCCACCGACAGAGGTCTCGACAAGCTCGACCAACGGTTCTCCGCCCACGCGACAACCGGCGATCATCGGGCTCAGCGATGTGCCTCCGCGTAGCGTTCGAGGACGATGTCGACCAGCTCGGCGGGCACCGGGCCGTCCGGTGTGAGCAGCGGTGCCGTCGTGACATCGCCGCCCGCGCGAGCGGCCAGGCCGGCGAAGTAGCCGGGCGCCAGCAGGTAGCTGGCGACCACCACGCGGCGTCCGGGGCGAGCGGCACGCGCGGTGGCGATCTCGTCGGCCAGTCGCGGCAGCGCGGCGGAGATGAAACCCACCGACACCGGCAGGTCGAGCAGCCCACCGAGCCGGGAGGCGGTTTCGACACAGTCGGCGACCGCACGGGCATCGCTGGAACCAGCGGCGGCGAGTACCACGATGTCGTCCCTGGTCAGACCGGCCTCGGCGAGGCGCCGGGCCACCAGTCGCACCAGCCGTTCGTCCGGCCCGAGGGCGGCGGCGACGGTGGCGCCGCTGGCGTGGGCCACCTCGGCGAGATCGACATGGACGTGGTAGCCCGCCGACAACAACAGCGGCACGATCACCGACCGCCGGCCTTCGCCGAGTGCCCCGAGAACCGTGGGCACGTCGGGCTGCTGGACGTCCACGAAACCCTCATGCACAGCCAACTCGGGACGGCTGCCGGCGACGGCGGCGACCAGGGCCGCTACCGCGGCCTGCCCGGCGGACGACGAGGTGCCGTGCGAGATGGCGAGTAGATCCGGCGCCAGGACCTGGGTCGCGGCCGACGTCACGCGGCGACCTCCACCTCGACCTCGCCGGCCACCACCCGCGTCCGGTAGGTCGCAACCGCGAGCCCTGGATCGTCGAGGCAGGCGCCGGTCTGCAGGTCGTACACCTGCTTGAGCAGCGGGGAGGCGATGGTGGCCCGGTCACCGCGGCTGCCGACGATGCCCCGGGCCATCACATAGGCCGAGGTGACCGGGTCGCGGTGGTCGATGGCGTACAGCTCGCCGGCTTCGACCAGCACCAGCGCGATCTGCCGTCCGTCGATCAGCACGGCCTCGCCCCAGGTGGGCTCCAACGCGTCCACCGGGCACACCCGGTGCCAGGCGACGGCCGCTGGTTCGGTGTCGCGTCCGGGCTCGGACGTCTTCCGGTCGGGAAGGGTGAGAGTCATGATCGGGAGTCCTTTCACTCGGCAACACCGACGCTAGGCAGCCGGTGTTTCGTCGAATGACGGCATCGGTTTCTCTTCGGTGACGCTCTACTCACACGCTCCGGACGCCGTGGTGGGGTGGCTGTGAGGCGTCCGTTACATCGGGGAAACAGTCGGGCAATCGCAGCTTCATACCGTCGTAGAGCATCAACGGAAGGCACACCCCAATGACCGACAGCACTTCCCCACGCCAGGTGGTCGTGATCGGTGCCGGCCCGGCCGCGCACCGACTTGCCAGCACCATTCATCGCCGCGACACCGAGGGCAGCATCCGGCTGACCGTGATCGGCGAGGAGGAGCATCTGCCCTACGACCGGGTCGCGCTCAGCACCCGGTTCATCGGCGGCGCCGACCTCGCGCTCGACCCGACGATCTGGGACGGCGACGCGATCGCCCTGCTTCGCGGCGAGCGGGTGATCGCCCTCGACCGAACGGCGCGGACGGTGACCACCGACACCGGACGGTCGTTGGGCTACGACGAGGTCGTCTTCGCCACCGGTTCACGCGCCCCCATCCCGGACATCGCCGGCGCCGAACATGCCCGGGTGTACCGGACGATCAGCGACGTCGACGACCTGGCCGCCGAGGTGCGGCTGCTCGCGGTCGCGCTGGGCCGTCCACCCCGGACGGTGGTGGCCGGCGGCGGCCTGCTCGGCCTGGAGGCCGCCGGCGGGCTCGCTGAACTGGGCGCTGAGTCATCGATCGTTCATTCCGGCAAATGGTTGATGTCGGCGCAGCTCGACGAGGGCGCGGGAACCTCGCTCGGACGCCTGATCGGCGCCCGCGGCATCACCATGCACCTGGGCGTGCGTCCGCAGGCGATCCGGGCCACCCGGGGCGCCGTCACCGGGGTCGAGCTCACCGATGGACGCGTCCTGGACGCCGATCTGATCGTCTTCGCCATCGGCATCGCCGCTCGCGACGAGGTGGCGGCGGCCGCCGGTATTGCGGTGGCACCCCGCGGCGGCATCGTCGTCGACGAGGCCTGCCGGAGCTCCGACCCGCGGGTGTGGGCGGTCGGCGAAGTCGCCCACGTCCACGGCCGCTGCGTGGGGCTGGTGGCGCCCGCCAACGCGATGGCCGAGGTGGTCGCCGACCGGCTGCTCGGCGGCGATGCGGCGTTCACCACGATCGACGATGCGACCAAGCTGAAGCTGGCCGGGGTCGAGGTGGCCAGCTTCGGCGACGCCTTCGCCCGTGCCGACAGTGCTCTCGAAGTGGTCTACGCCGATCCGGCCCGTGGCCTCTACCAGAAGGTCGTGGTGTCCGACGATGCCCGCACCCTGCTCGGTGGCGTCTTCGTCGGCGATGCCTCCCCCTACCTGTCGTTGCGGCCGCTGCTCGGCCGGGAGCTCGGCTCAGAGCCGGCGGCGTACCTGTCGGCGTCCGGAGCCCAGCCTTCCGGTGCCGACGAGTTGCCCGATGACGCCCTGCTCTGTGCCTGCAACAACGTCTGCGTCGGTGCGGTCCGGGCTGCCATCACCGGGTCTGAGGAGTGCCACACGGTGCCCGCGTTGAAGGCCTGCACCCGGGCCGGCACCCAGTGCGGCTCGTGCGTGCCGCTGCTGAAGAAGACCCTCGAACAGGAACTCGCCAAGGCCGGGCTGAGCGTGTCGCGGGCCTTGTGCGAACACTTCGCGCAGTCTCGCCAGGAGCTGTTCGAGTCGATCCGGGTGCTCGGCATCACCTCCTGGGACGAGGTGCTGTCCCGGTTCGGCACCGGTCGCGGCTGCGACATCTGCAAGCCGGCGGTGGCCTCGATCCTGGCCAGCCAGCACGGCAGCTACATCCTGGACGACGGCCGCGGCGCCCTGCAGGACACCAATGACCGGGCGCTGGCCAATATGCAGCGCGACGGCAGCTACTCGGTGGTGCCGCGGATTCCCGGCGGCGAGATCACCCCGGAGAAGCTGGCCGTGATCGCGCGGGTGGCGTCCGATTTCGGGCTGTACACCAAGATCACCGGCGGCCAGCGGATCGACCTGTTCGGCGCCCGGCTCGACCAACTGCCGGCGATCTGGGAGCAGCTGGTGGAGGCCGGATTCGAGTCGGGTCACGCCTACGGCAAGTCGCTGCGCACCGTGAAGAGCTGCGTCGGCTCGACCTGGTGCCGGTTCGGCGTCCAGGACTCCGTCGGCATGGCGATCCTGCTCGAGCTGCGCTACCGCGGGCTGCGGGCGCCGCACAAGATCAAGCTCGGGGTGTCCGGTTGCGCCCGGGAGTGCGCCGAGGCCCGTGGCAAGGACGTCGGCATCATCGCCACCGACGCCGGCTGGAATCTCTACGTCGGCGGCAACGGCGGTTTCCAGCCCAGTCACGCACAGCTGCTGGCCGGCGACCTGGACGACGACACCCTGATCCGCTACATCGACCGCTACTTGATGTACTACATCCGCACCGCGGATCGGCTGCAGCGCACCGCCCGCTGGATGGAGGAGCTGGAGGGCGGCCTCGACCACGTCCGGGAGGTGGTGGTGGAAGACTCGCTCGGGCTGGCGACGGAACTCGAGGCCGCGATGGCCGCGCATGTGGACACCTACGAGGACGAGTGGGCGGCGACCTTGCGCGATCCGGAACGGCTCAAGCGGTTCCGCAGCTTCATCAACGCACCGGCGGACGCGGCGACAGTGGCGCCGCGGGTCGCGGAGCGGGGTCAGCAACGCCCCGCGACGGCGTCCGAACTGGCGGATGGACGGGTGCTGCTGGCCGGCGCGCAGCTTCCGGTGCGGAGGAGCGGCGATGAGTGAGCCGGCGACCAACACCACCGACACAGCGGTGCCCACGTTCCGCCGCGACCAGTTGGAGGGCTTCCGGATCGGCGTCACCAGCGAGCGTCGCGCGGCCGACCTGATCGACGCCCTGGAACGCCGCGGTGCGCAGGTGCTGCACGCCCCGACGCTGCGGATGGAGCCGGCCTCCAACGACGAGCGGGTGATCGCCGACACCGAGGCCATCATCGACGCCCGCCCGGACGTGGTGCTGGTCACCACCGCGTTCGGCGTCCGGCGCTGGCTCGAGGTGGCGGACGCCGCGGGCCTCGGCGAGCGGTTGCTCGCCACCCTGGCCGCCTCGGCGATCCTGGTTCGCGGGCCGAAGGCCCGGGGCGGCATCCGGGCCGCCGGGCTGGACGACGCCGGGATGAGCGAGGAGGAGACCACCGCGTCCCTGGTGGCGAAAGTGCTTGCCGAGCGCGGGTCGGGCCTCACGGTCGCGGTACAGGCCCACGGCTATCTGCAGGACGCGGTGCTGGCGCCATTGCAGGCCGCGGGACACCGGGTGGTGACCGTGTCGCCGTACCGCTGGAGCTCTCTCGACGAGGGCGACGAACGCATCCCGCGTCTGGTGGACGCCATCTGCACCGACCAACTCGACTGCGTCACCTTCACCAGCGCCCCGGCGGTGGACGCCCTGTTCGCCGCCGCGGAGGGTCTGGGCGCCCTGGACGCGCTGCTGTCCGCGTTCCGGCGCGGGGTGGTGGCCGCCTCGGTCGGACCGGTCACCTCCGCGGCGCTCACCGCGGCCGGGCTGCGACCGATCCAACCGGAGCGGTTCCGGATGGGTGCGCTGATCCGGCTGGTCTGCGAACGACTGCCCGAACTCCGGGTGGTCCGCGCGCAGACCTTCCACGGCGAGCTGCTGATCCGCGGAGCTCTGGTCGAGCTGGACGGGTGCCGCGTCCCGCTGACCCCGGTGCCGCTGACCCTGCTGCGCACCTTGATCTCCGCCGGGGGGTCGGTGGTCTCGCGGGAGCAGCTGCTACGCGCGGTGAGCAGTTCCGACGAGCACGCGTTGGAGATGGCGCTGAGCCGGCTGCGACGCAGCCTCGTGGTGCCGGTGATCACGACGGTGGTGAAGCGTGGCTACCGGCTCGACGTGATCATGGACGCGGGGTCGGCGGACGTCGTGACAGCGCCGGCGTCCGGGGCCGGATCGCGACGCAGAACCGTCACGGCCAACAGAACCGCAGCCAGCAGGTAGGCCACTCCGAACGCCATCCGCCCGACCGGCGGCAGGTAGAACTGCGGCAGCACCAGGGCCAGCAGAATGCCCAGTGGCCACGCCGCCCGACTGGCGGTGTAGCGCGTCCAGGCCAGCGCGAAGGCGATGCCGGCCACGGCGAGCAGCAGCAGGCCGAGGCCGAACATGGTGATCGCCACCGGCTGATTGCGGATCTCGTCGACCAACGCCAGCAGCCAGGTATCGCCGGCGGCGGCGTGGCGTCCGATCACGTGCAGGGCGAAGGTCTCGGCACCGAAGTACGGCAGCACCAGCACCACGCCGGCGAGCCCCGCCCAGCGGGCCAGCCGAGTCACGAACCAGTCGCGCTCCAGGTCGGCCAGCCGCAGCGCGAGCCGTCCGAAGCCGACCAGGGCCAGCGCTCCGGCCACATGGGCGACCACCCACCACGGTGACGCGAACGCCGCCGCCTGCTCGGCCGCGCTCGACGTCATGTCGCCGTAGGGCCGCACCAACAGGTACACCGCCATCAGGATTCCGGTCGTTCCGAGCGGAACCAGCAGGTCCCGTTGCGTCCTCGTCTTGCTTCGCATGTCCACTCCTTCGCTATTCGAGAGCACCGCTCTCTGTTTAGAAGTTAGAGCACCGCTCTCGGAAATGCAAGAGCGTTGCTCTCTGTTGTGGCAGACTGGTCACCCGACACCGAAAAGCCCTCCCTAACTAGTTCTGCCCTCCCGTCGACGGGAGGGCGGAACTAGTTAGAGAGGGCCCTACGAAGGGGCCGCGGGTGGGCAAGCGGGACGAGGCACGAGCCAGGA
>NZ_JAPUED010000037.1 GCF_027492755.1 Micropruina sp.
TGGCGTGGAGTGACAGGCTGAAGGTATGCGCATCGCAGTGGCGGGAAGCAGCGGACTGATCGGCTCCCAGGTGTGCCGGCTGGCCGGCGAAGCGGGGCACGAGGTGGTTCGGTTGAGCCGCACCGACGGGGTGGACCTGCTCGACCCGGACGCCGTCGCGAAGGCACTGGTGGGTGTCGAGGCCGTGGTGGACGTCAGCCGTCCGAGCCGGATGGACCTGGCGTCTGCAAGGGAGTTCTTCACCACAGTGGCCCGGAACCTGGGTGCCGCTGGCCGAGAGGCCGGGGTGCGCCGGACGGTGGTGCTGTCGATCGTGGGCGTGGACCGTGGTCAGGACTACGACTGGTACGTCGCGACGCTGGCCCATGAGCAGGCGATCCGCGAGCATGCCCCGGGCGCACGGGTGCTGCGCACCACCCAGTTCCACGAGTTCCCCGGTCAGGTCCTGCAGCGGGCGCTGGCGGGACGGGCCTCGTCCGGGGCCGTGGAGATCATGGACGTGCCGACCCAGCCGGTGGATTCCGCCGAGGTGGCGCGGGCGCTCGTCGAGATCGCCACCGATCCCGGCTCGGCGGATCGCCAGCTTGCCGGGCCGCGTACTGAGCGGCTGGTCGACCTTGTCCGTGAGTTGGCTGCGCATGACGGTTTGGATCTGACCGTTGTGCCCGGACCTGCCTCGACGAGCATGGCCGGCGGGTCGATGCTGCCCGGTCCCGAGGTCCCCACCGCCGGGGTTGACTGGCACACCTGGCTGGAGAGCCGGCGCGGCTGAGGACCAGATCCGTTGGTTGAGCTTGTCGAAACCCTGCTCGCCGGGTCCATTCAGGGTCTCGACAAGCTCGACCAGCGGTGTCCGGCGGAGTCCTGACAGGCTCGACCAGCGAGAATCAGCGGCTTCCTAGCAGCGGCGTCTCGCGTCAAGTGAAAAGCTGAGCGGATTCGCACACCGGGCCGCACCGTCGCGGCGCCGGGTAGGCACAACGAGGTGCAGTCCGAAGGAGCAGAGAATGAACGAAGTGGTCATCGGCGTCGATGGTGGAACGACCGCTGTCAAAGCGGTCGCGTTCGCCCTCGACGGGTCGATCGTGGCGGCCCATCACGAGGCGGTCCCGGTCGACTACGGCACCGCGGGTGAGGCCGAGCAGGACATGAACAAGATCTGGGACGCCGTCGCGGCCTGCCTGCGCAGCGTCACCGAACAGCTCGGCGACACGAAGGTGATCGCCGTCGGGCTGACCGGCCAGGGCGACGGACTGTGGCTGGTGGATGCCGACGGTGAACCGGTCCGTCCGGCCGCGACCTGGATGGACGGCCGTGCCGCCGACCGGGTCCAGACCTGGACCGAGGACGGCCGCGCCGACAAGATGCTCGAAGTCACCGGGACGTCCGTCTTCGGCGGGCTGTTCCCGGTGCTGGTCGAGGAACTCGCCGCCACCGAACCGGACGCCGTCGCCCGCGCCGCCACCCACCTGAACTGCAAGGACTGGCTGCGGCTCAAACTCACCGGCGTCCGCTCCACCGACTACACCGAGGCGTCCCGGTCGTTCCTGGACGTCCGCGACGGCTCCGGCTTCTCGGCGTCGCTGGCCGCCGAGGTGGGGTTGTCCGAGATGATCCGGCTGCTGCCCGAGATCCGTCCGGCCGATGGCGAAGCCAGTCCGCTGTCGGCGCAGGGTGCGGCCGCGACGGGCCTGCCGGAGGGCACCCCGGTGGGCGTGGGCATGATCGACGTCGCGGTCACCGGCATGGGACTCGGCATCGTCGAGGACGGCGCCAGCTGGCTGATCCTCGGCACCACCGGCTTCGTCGGCACGCTGCTGCCGGCGGTCGCCGATCGCCGTTCGGAGCTGTCCATGGTGCTGGCCACCGGCCACGGCACCCAGGTCCTCGAGTTCATGGCACCGATGACCGGAACCCCCAACCTGGACTGGATCCGCCGCACCCTGACCCTCGACGACATCGGCTGGGACGAGATCGAGGCCACCGCCCGCCAGGTGCCGGCCGGCTCCGGCGGCGTCATCTACCTGCCCTACGCATCGCCCGGCGGGGAACGGGCACCCTTCCTGGACACCCGCGCATCGGCGTCCTGGCAAGGCATGTCGCTGACCACGACGCGCGCCGAGATTCTCCGGGCGGTGTACGAGGGTGTCGCCTTCTCGCTGGTCGAGTGCATCGAGGCGTTGCAGATCACCCGCGACCTGGTGGTCTCCGGCGGCGGCTTCCGTTCCGATCTGCTGTGCGAGATCCTGGCCGACGCCACCGGACTCAATGTCGTCCGTCAGGACGCCCCCGAGGCCGGTGCCCGCGGCGCGGCCGTGCTGGCGCTGGTGTCCGCGGGACGGTTCCCGGACGTGGCCGAGGCCGCTGCCTCGCTGGGCACCTCGATGCGGACGTTCACCCCCGACCCGGCCCACCGCGACGCCTACCGGCGCACCAGCGATGTCTTCCGGCACACCCGCGACGCCCTGCGTCCGGTCTGGCCCGAACTGCGCGAACTGCGGCGACAGAGCCGGGCCGAGTAGAGCGGCGCTGATTCAGCTCATCGTTGGCGAAACACCGTTGATCGAGCTTGTCGAGACCCATCCGAGGGGTCTCGACAAGCTCGACCGGCGACTACTTCTTGATCGTGAAGCCGGCCGTCGTGGTGCCACTCAGCGAACCCGGCCCGGTGAGGGTGAAGTTGCGGCTCTTGGAGCCCTTCTTCACCTTGTAGGTCAGCTTGGTGATCAGGGTGGCGTCCGACTGCTTGGTGCGGAGCAGCGCGATCAACTCGTCGAAGCTGTTGGTCGGGTCGCTGAACTCGTCGTCCCACTCGTCGCACATGGTTTCGCCGTTCTCATCGGCCTGACAGGGATCGAAGCTGGTCGCCCCGGTCAGCTTCACCGAACCCTTGGTACGGGCGGAGGCCGGCAGGGTGACCCGGAACTTCGCACCGGCCGCAGTGCCGTCGACCCGATCGTTGCGGACGACCTGGTACACCGGGCGCAGCGAATACTTGGTGCCCGCCTTCAAACTGCTGCCGGCCAGGTTGACCCAGGTATTGCCGCTCAGCCGCTGCACCTTCGACACCCGGTAGTTGACCGCGTCCGAAGAGAGCAGTTTGAGGGTGACGGTGACGCCGGTGAAGGTGACCTTCTCGTGGACTTGCTGGCTGATCGCCCAGACGTCGTCGGCGGGCGGCGTCCCGATCTCGTCGGGGAAGTAGTACCGGTCGTCGACCACCTGGGAGTTGCTCAGCGTGCCGGTCTTGCCGTTGGCCCGCTTGTAGCTGATCGTCCAGCTGACCTTGCCGGTGCCCGAGCTGTACTGATCGAGCTGCTCCATCGCCGCCGTGCCGACGAGTTCGGCAGTGGCCGCCGCGGCGGAGTCCGGGTAGGCCACGGTGGCGACGTACTTGTCGACCTGCACGCCCTTCGGGTTCTGCACCTTCACCGTGAGCGGGAATCCGGTGAGCGCGCCGATAGTGCCCCGAATGCCCGCGGAGCGGTCCTGCGTGAGCACGCCGACCGGGGCGTAGATCTGGGAGGTCTCCTTGAACGATCCCTGCACGCCGGTGCCGTCCGGGACGACCATCGCGGCCGAGGCGTTCGCCATCAGCATCGAGGTCTTGCCCTCTAGGTTCAGCGGATGGCCGAACGCCCACACGGTCTTGCCGCAGATCGCCGTCACGGTGCCGATGGAGCCGATCACCATGTCGCCGCTGACCATGGTCACCGCGATGTTGCCGCCCACGACCAACGGCTTCGCCGTCGCGGACTGCTGCGGCGCGGCGGCGAACGTGCCGCTACGCAGCAGGGAGGCGGCACCGGCCGTGCGCGGCGTCCGGGCCAGGGTGCGGTTGGTGAAGGCGTTCTGGGCAGTCCCGGCGGGCCCGGCGATGTTGACCGTCTTCACCTGGGTCAGCTGACCGCCGGCCAGCGACTTTCCGGCGACTCGAGTGCCTGCCGCGGTGACCTTCAGGCTGGTCGCGCTGACCCGCGCGCTCTTCGGCTGGCTGACGACCGTCGTGCCGATCGTCTTCATGTACTCGGCCGGAGTCACCCCCGCGACCGGGAGGTTGTCGGGGCTCAGCCGGTACGAGACCGCGCCGATCAGCCGTCCGTTGCCGTCGTAGACCGGCGAACCGGACATGCCGGCCCAGATGCCGGCCGCCTTGAGCCCGTTGCTGCCGTCGATGGTCGGACTGCTGAGCTTGAACAGCAGCAGGTCTTTGCCCTTGCCGAAGTAGCCCTCGATGAAGCCGATGTAGCTTCCGGTGAAGGCCTCGGGGTCGGTGCCGCGCACCACGGTCTTACCGCTGACGGTGTGCCCGGCGGCCCAGCCACGGGCCTCACTCACCGGAACGTAGGGCTGGCTGCCGTCGCTGCAGAATGCGGGGCTGGCCGCTTGGGCGGGAGGTGCCGCACTGACCAGGCCCATACTCAGGGCACCGGCGAGGACAACCGCCCCCAGGTGCCGTGGCCAGCGTGAGAATCTGGGCCGGCGAGCAGCTGCGTCGAGCGGGCGCACGGCATCGGTCGGATCAGTCATTGATCCGGCTCCTGTCCTGTCCGGGAGGGGGTGAGATCAGGCGGACCGCAGGCGGCGACGACATCGGACAGGGCGGCCCCCGAACTAGTCCCCGCACGGCCCGCGCTCAACGTAGCAGGCAGCACCAAGCACCTTCACGGGCGCTAAGGAAAAGTTCAGCGGACGGTTAGAAGCTGCGTTGATCGACAGCTCGCGTTCGTTGAATGTGTCGCTGCGTAGCGCTGGTTGAGCTCGTCGAAACCTATGGGCCGGGGTCTCGACAAGCTCGACCAGCGGTGTCCGATCTCACCTCGAGGACGGTCCCGCCGTTCGAGGCGAGGCCCAACCGGAGGCATGCAGCCGGGCGAAGGCGTCCAGCAGCAGGTCCAGGGTGAAGGCGAACTCGTAGTGGCTGTCGCAGCCGGCGCCGCCCGTCCGTTCCAGCGAGTCGAGGGTGATCGCGACGATGTGCGGGAAGCGTTCCCGCGCCACCCGTTCCAGTTCCGCGGAGTTCTCCGGGGTGCTGGTGGCGGCATCGTCGAAGGCTTCCGGGCTGAACCCCCAGATGCGGTGCCCCAGGGCGTGCATGGCGTGATGGGTGAGATCGGCCGACAGGCCGCCGCCCAGTAGATCGCCGGCGACGGCGTCCATGTGGGCGAGCACGGTCGGGGTGCGGTGCCGGCTGGCCTCGATCGCGGATCGCAGCCACGGGTGCAGCACCAACGCGTCGCGGGCGCCGAGGATTCGGAACCGGGCCGATTCGCGCCAGTCGAGACCGGGTTCGGGGGCGGGATACCCGGCGACGACCGTGTCGATCATGCCGGCCACCAGGGCGTCCTTGCTTGCCACGTGCTTGTAGAGGGCCATCGGAACCACGCCGAGTTCGCCGGCCAGGCTGCGCATGCTGAGGCCGTCGAGGCCCTTCTGGTCAGCCAGCCGGACGGCCGCGGCGAGCACCCGGCCCCGGTCGAGGGGGAGGCGTGGCGTGGGCTCCGTTGACATGGTGTACATCGTACGCCTAACCTGTGGTGTACGCCGTACACCTAGGAGGTTCGGATGTCCGCCGATCGTCGCCTCAGCCTCGTGGCCGGGTTGTGCTACCTGGTCACCTTCGTCACCTCCATGCCCGCGTTGGCGCTCAAGCAGCCCTATCTGGACGGCGCGCCCGGTGCTGATCCGACGGCGCTGCGGGCGGCGTCCGGACTGGAGATCGTGCTGGCCATGGCCTGCCTGGGAACCGCGGTGGCGTTGTTCCCGATCCTCCGCCGAAGCTCCGAGCCGCTGGCGCTCGGCTTCCTGGGCTCGCGCACGCTCGAGGCCGGGTTGGTGCTGCTCGGTGTGGTCAGCATGCTGGCTGTGCCCGCGGTGGGTTCGGACGTCTCGGCACGAGCGGCGCTGGTCGCACTGCACGACTGGGCGTTCCTGATCGGGCCGGGCCTGCTGCCCGCGGCCAATGCGGCACTGCTGGGTTCGGCGCTGCTGCAGGGCCGGCTGGTGCCTCGGGTGATTCCGCTGGTGGGTTTGGTCGGTGCTCCGCTGCTGACCGTCAGCGCTTGTGGAACGCTGTTCGGCTGGTTCGACCAGGTGTCGGTATGGGGTGCGGTCGGTGCGCTGCCGATCGCGCTGTGGGAGTTGGCGCTCGGGTTGTGGCTGACCTTCCGCGGCGTCCGGGAGACCCGGCTGGCCGAGTCGTCGGCGAGCTACTCGGCGTCCGGGGTTGCGGCCAGGTAGACCCAGCGGCTGCCGCGGCGGACGAACGCCGACCGCTCGGTGAGAGCGCCGGTGTGTCCATCGAGGCGGAAGTGAGCGACGAAGTCGACGATGCCCATCATGTCGTCGGGACCGCCGTCCACCCGGTCGACGACGTCCAGGCCAGTCCACTCTCGGTCGTCCAACTCCAGGGTGTCCGGACGGGTGCGTGGATGCCAGGTCCGCAGCAGGTACTCGGCATCGGTGAGCGCGAACGCCGTGTAGCGGGACCGCATCAGCGCCTCCGCCGTCGGCGGCCACTCCTCGCGACGCAGGTACGGCGCGCAGCATTCGGCGTAACGTCCGCCGCCACAGGGACAGTCGGCAGTGCCGGGCAGATCGGTCATCGCGCCTTATCGTGCCATGGTCGCTCGATTAGGCTGCATTGGGGAGGCGAAGATGAGTTCGACGGAAGCGGTTATCGAGTCGGCCTGGGATGCTCCCGAGTCGGTCTATGACCGGGGCGCGGCCACCTATGACGCGATGGTGAGTTCGCGGCTGTACAACCGGCTGGCATGGGGGACCGACCCCGCCGACTACGCCGCCTTCGCATGCGACGCGGTCGAGTCCGGCGATGGCCCGCTGCTCGACGTGGCGGCCGGCACCGCGACCGCGACGGCAGGCGCCTACCTGGCGAGTGCCCGGCCGGTGGTGCTCACCGACCGATCCAAGGGCATGCTCGAACTGGCCGCGCGCCGGCTGACCGTCGACGGACGTCTGCGTCCCGGCACCCGCTTCGTTCAGGCGGACGCTTTCGCGCTGCCGTTTCCGCCGGGCGGCTTCGAGACGGTGCTCTGCTTGGGCTTCTTGCACCTGGTCGACGACATCGTGTCGTTCGTGGACGGCCTGCGCGCCCAACTTCGACCCGACGGCCGGCTGTTCGTGAGCTCGCTCGTCGCGGCGTTGCCGCTCGGGACGCGATACATCGGGTTCCTGCATCGCCTCGGCGAGATGGCCACGCCGAGGACGGCGGACGAGCTGGCCGATCTGTTCGGCGTCCCGGTCCGACGCCGCGGCTCGATGGCGTACCTGGAGTTGGGCGCTCGAACGGGAGGATGAGGCAGATGAGACTCGGAAAGATCCGCGACCGGCTGGTTCCGTTGCCGCTGCCCGATCTCACCGGACGCCGTGCCGTGGTCACCGGCGCGAGCGCCGGCATCGGGCTCGCCACCGCCGCCGCGTTGGCCGGCGCGGGTGCCACGGTCGTGCTCGCCGTCCGTAGCCGGCAGCGCGGTGAGGACGCCGCGGGCCTGATCCGGCGGCGTCACCCGGAGGCCGACCTGACTGTGGAGACGGTGGAGCTCGGTTCCTTGGCGAGCATCGCCGAGGCGGCGAAGCGGATCGGCGCCCAGCCCGTCCATCTGCTGGTGAACAACGCGGGCCTGGGCAGCAGCGATCCCGCGGCGCTCACCGAGGACGGCTTCGACCTCCAGATCGGGGTGAACCACCTCGGCGCCTGGGCATTGACCGCCGGGCTGTTCCCGGTGCTGAGGGAATCGGGCGGCGCCCGGGTCGTGACGCTCGGCTCGACCATGTCCGAACGTGGCCGGATCGAGGCGGACTTCGGCCGTCCGACCGGCTCCACTGTCCGCTCCTACTGTGACTCCAAACTGGCCACGGTCGTCTTCGCCACCGAGCTTCGCCGACGCGCCACCGAGGCGCACGTCGACGTCCTCGCGGTACCGGCCCACCCGGGTTGGTGTGACACCGCGATCTTCGCCAATGGCGGCCCGCCCGCTTTCGTCACCGTGATCGGCCGGCTCACCGGCGCCATTCAGACGCCCGCCGACGGGGCGCAGCCGGTGTTGCTCGCCGCCACCGTTCCGCGTCCGGGCGACTACTACGGTCCGCTGAAACACCGCGGCTCGGCAGGCCCGGCCGGCGTGGTGGCACTGCCTGCCCCGGCTCTCGATCCCGGGGTCGGGCAACGTCTGTGGGAACGCTCCACGGAACTCACCGGAGTCGGTTTCGACCTCTAGGGAAGGGCTGGTCATTCACGTCATCCCGGGCTCTCAGGCGGGAGATCCCGGATCAAGTCCGGGATGACGAAGGGGGAGCTTTGATCAGCGCATCCCTAGGAGCGCCACCCGCTGCCTGAGCGTGCCGACGCTCGCGTCGCGTCACGTCGTCCGAGGTCTCGACACGTTCGACCCACGGAGTTCGACGCTCCCTGACCGGCCCCGCAGTAGAATCCGACCCATGGCCGAGACCCGCAAGTACCGTCCGTCCGGCAGCCTCGTCGGGGACGCGGTGCGCGCGGCGCTGGGCGAGAGCGTCCGTCCTGTGACGCCGGGTGGCCGGCCGGACCCGACCGACGAGACCGCGAAGGCAGAGCCCGAAAGCTCGCCGGCGGTCACCGTCCGCACCTTCACCTTCGGTGCCCCGCGCCGTCCGGACAGCGCGGACCAATGACCAGGAATCCCGCTCGGCTGCGTCGCTGGTTGCGGCGGTATGACGGGTTCGCGGGACGAGTCAGCGCTGTGGGCTGGGACTACGTCTCGAACAACTGCGAGAACCGGCGTATCTCACACAATGCGACGGCGCTGCCGAAGGCGCCCTGAGGTCAGGTCGTAGGTCCTCGGGTCGAGCATGCGCGACCCGAGTCCGCAGTCGCTACGAAGAACTCAGCTTCGGCAACAGCGTGGTCGGCTCTTCGTCCGTCTCGTCTTCGGGGGGCGTCGCGCTGCCGGGCAGCCGGACGATGAACTCGGCGCCGCCCTCCGCCGAGCGGCCCGCCTTCACCCAGCCGCCGTGCGCCTTGATGGTCTGCGCCACGATGGACAGGCCCAGACCCGAACCGGGGGTGTTCCGGGCGGTGGGTGAGCGCCAGAACCGGTCGAACACGTGCGGCAGGTCCTCCTCGGCGATCCCGGGACCCTGATCCGAGATCCGCAGCCGGTCACCCTCCAGCAGCACGTGGACGGTACCGCCCTGGGGCGAGAACTTGACCGCGTTGTCGAGCAGGTTGGTGATCGCCCGCTCGAGGGTGTCGGGCTCGCCGATCAGATAGAGCGGGTTGAGTTCGACGTCGAAGGTCAACGAAGGTCCGCGTCGCTTGGCCCGAGCGATCGCGCTGCGCACCACGTCGCGCAGGTCGATCGGTTCGGGGTGCGGCTGAACGACGTCGTCACGGCTGAGCTGGACGAGGTCGCCGACCAGGGTGGTGAACTCGCCGAGCTGGGCGGCGATGTCGCGCAGGATGTCCGCCCGGGCACCCTCGGGCAGCATCCGGCTGCGTTCGTCGGCGACCAGTAGCTCGACATTGGTACGCAGCGAGGTGAGCGGGGTGCGCAACTCGTGACCGGCGTCCGCGATCAGCCGCCGCTGGCGTTCACGTGAGGACTGCAGCGTGCCGAGCATCGTGTTGAACGAACGGCCCAGGTCGGCCAGCTCACCGCCACCACCCTCGATGGCGATCGGGGTCAGTTCGCTGGTGGCGGTGACGTGCGTGACCGCCTCGTTCAGCCGCCGGATCGGCCGGATCGCCGAACGGGCGATGACGAAGCCGATGGCGCTGGAGACGCCGACGCCGAGGAACCCGAAGATGGCCAGCGACCAGCCGAGCGTCGCCATGATGTTGTTGGTGGCCTCCAGCGGACGCCCCAGCACCAGCGCGTAGTTCTCGGTGCCGGCCTTCAGCGGCACCGCGACGATCCGGTACGGCTGGCCGTTGGACGCCTCACCGGTGCGTGCCGACGAACCCTGCTGACGGCGCGCCACCGAGAGTTCTTCGACGCCGGGAATCAGACTCACCGTGGCGCCGGGCAGGGTGCTCACCCGGTTGTCGGCGCGGACCAGCATGACGGTGACATTGGCTGCCTTCAGGGCGTTGGTGTCCAGGCCGCCCATGCCCTCGATGTCGACCGCCACCCAGTTCGCGGTGACCGCCGCGACATCGACCAGCTCACTGTCGAGCTGGTTGTAGACGGTCACCCGGGTGATCAGCCATGCGGCCACACCGGTCAACGCGACAGCGGTCGCCACCGCGAGAGCCACCAGGACGGCGAGCCGGTCTCGCAGCGGCCAGTCCCGGGCGGCGAGTAGCCGGTTCAACCAACCGGTCGTCACGGGGGAGTCTCGCGCAGCACGTACCCGATTCCGCGGACGGTGTGGATCAGCCGGCTTTCACCCTCCCCCTCGGTCTTGCGTCGCAGATAGCCGATGTAGACCTCGAGCGAGTTGGCGGTGGTGGGGAAGTCGAAGCCCCAGACCTCGTTGAGCAGCCAGCCGCGCTCGAGCACCTTGCGCGGATGCTCCAGGAAGGTTTGCAGCAGGGCGAACTCGGTGCGGGTCAGGCTGATCCGGCGTCCGGCGCGCTGCACCTCGCGGGTCTGCGGATCGAGCGACAGGTCGGCGAAGGTCAGCACCTCGCTGTCGGCGTGCTCCTGCTCGGCCGGCTTGGACCGCCGGGTGAGGGCACGCAGCCGGGCCAGCAGCTCGTCCAGGGCGAACGGCTTCGCCATGTAGTCGTCGGCGCCGGCGTCCAGGCCGTCGACCCGGTCATTGACCGCATCGCGGGCGGTGAGCACCAGGATCGGCACATCGTTTCCCGTGGAACGCAGCATCCGGGTGGTCTCCAGGCCGTCCAGCCGGGGCATCATGACGTCCATGATCACGGCGTCCGGACGCAGCGCGGAGAGCCGGGCCAGCGCCTCCAGGCCGTCGCCCGCCGCGGTTACCTCGTAGCCCGAGTACTGCAGCGAGCGGGCCAAAGAGTCCCGGACGGCCTGATCGTCGTCGACAACGAGGATGTGCATAGGGTTCAGCCTGCCATGTAGTGCCGCCGTGGGGTGTGGCGACCGGCCCGATGCTATCCGACGAGCTCTCGGACTCGCTCCAGGACGCCCGGCATCGCGGCCTCGACGGCGGCCAGGGTGCCGCGGAAACCGTCGGCCGAGCCGTACCAGGGATCGGGCACACCGGAGCCGGGTGCTGCGTCCGGATCGAAGTCGGTGAGCAGGGCCAGATTGTCGGCGTCCGGGACGAGCCGGCGCATCCGCGACAGGTGCAGGTCTTCCATGGCGATCACCAGGTCGGCGTCGCGGATCTCGGCGGCGGTGATCTGGTGGGCGCGATGGCCGCCGGTGGAGTAGCCGGCCTGGGCCAGGACGCGCTGCGCCCGCGAATCGATGGGTTCGCCGAGCTCTTCGCTGGACGTGCCGGCCGAGGTGAACCGCACCCCCTCGAGACCCTCGCGTTCAGCCTGGCCGCGGGCCACCCGTTCGGCCATCGGCGAGCGGCAGATATTGCCCCAGCAGACGAAGATGACGTCGATCACGTCAGCGGTTCACGTCACTCTTGGAGGTGAACGACGAGTTCAGGATGAACGACACCAGCGACACGATGAGTGCCCCCCAGAAGGCGGACCAGAAGCCGTCGACATGCCAACCGATGTGCAACTGCTCGCCCACCCAGGCGGTGAGCCACAGCAGCAGGGCGTTGATCACCAGCAGGAACAGGCCCAGGGTGAGCAGCAGCAGTGGCGCGGAGGCGAATTTGAACAGTGGCTTCACGATCGCGTTCACCAGACCGAAGATGATCGCCACCCCGATGATCACGATCAGATTGTTCTGCGGCTGGTCACTGTCCATATGGATCCCCGGCACCACCCAGGTGGCGAACGCGAGGGCGGCAGCGCTGAACAGGAAACGCATCACCATGGCGGCGATTCTGTCATGGCAGAGTTCTCCTATCGAATCGACCGACAGATGGGCTCGCCGTGAACCTGCGCCAGCGTCACTTCCTCAAGGAGCTTGACTACACCCCCGCCGAATGGCGGGAACTGCTCGACCTGACCGCCGAGTTGAAGAAGGCGCGGAAGGCCCGACGCGAGGTCAAGCGGCTGGACGGCCTGACCCTCGCGCTGATCTTCGAGAAGCCGTCCACCCGGACCCGTTCGTCGTTCGAGGTGGCCGCCTACCACCAGGGCGCCAACGTCAGCTATTTCGACGAGACCGGCGCCCACATGGGCCACAAAGAGTCGATCGCCGACACCGCGCGGGTGCTCTCGCGCTTCTACGACGGCATCCAGTACCGCGGCTCGCGGCAGCAGATCGTCGAAACCCTCGCCGAGCACAGCAGCGTGCCGGTGTGGAACGGCCTGACCGACGAATGGCACCCGACCCAGAGCCTGTGCGACATGTTCACCATGCGTGAGTCGTCCGGGCTGGACGACCGCGACATCAGCTTCGCCTATATCGGCGACGCCCGGTTCAACCAGGGCCGTTCGCTGCTGATCGCCGGCGCGATGATGGGCATGGACGTCCGGATCGTCGCGCCCGAGGCGTTGCAGCCCGACCCGGAGCTGGTGGAGACCGCACGCCGGATCGGCGCGGCCACCGGAGCCCGGGTGACCATCACCGAGGAGGTCTCGGCGGTGAAGGGCGTCGACTTCGTGCACACCGACATCTGGGTGTCGATGGGGGAGCCCAAGGAGGTCTGGGCCGACCGGATCGAGCTGCTCACCCCGTACCGGGTGACCACCGAGCTGTTGGAGCGCACCGAGAACCCGGACGTGAAGTTCATGCACTGCCTGCCCAGCTACCACGACCTGGACACCACGGTCTCGCAGCAGATCCTGGACGAAACCGGCCGCGAGGTGTTCGAGGTGACCGAGGAGGTCTTCGAGTCGCCGGCGTCGGTGGTGTTCGATCAGGCGGAGAACCGGCTGCACACCATCAAGGCGATCCTGGTGGCGACGCTGGCCGGGCACTGAACCGGACGCCGTCGCACCCGCCACCCACTAACCGCTCGCCGAACTACTTTGGGCTCGCTGAATTCAGCGAGCCCAAAGTAGTTCGGCGAGCGCTCGGGGCGCGGGGAAGCGGTCAGCTGGTGGTGGCGTCCTCGGGTACCTCCAGTTCGCCGCTCTCGAACTCGGGACGCACGATCAGCACGTCGCAGCGGGCGCGCTTGAGTACCTCCTCCGCGGTAGACCCGAGCAGGCGATCGGCCAGCGAACGGTCGTGCAGCGCCCCCAACACGATCAGGTCGGCGTTCTGCTCACCGGCGGTGGCTACCAGCGCCTCGGACGGCTCGCCGTCGATCAGCAGCGCCGCGGTCACGACGGCGCCCTCTTTGCCGGCGACCGCCATGGCCTCGCTGAGCGCAAGGCCGGCGGCTTCGCGTCCGAGCACCTGGCCGACCCGGGCGTCGCCGCCCAGGGTGGTCACGTTCTTGGCCTCGTCACGGCGGGACATCTTGGCGTAGGCGCAGACGATCACGAGATTGGCATCGTCGTGGTTGGCCAGCCAGGCGGCTCGCCCGACGGTGGGTTCGGCCAGTGACGAGCCGTCCGTGCCCACCACGATGGTTCGGTAGTCCTTCATGGTCATCGACTCATTCCTTCCGGTCAGTGGCCGGCCATAGGCATTGCGGTGACGTCATCGACGTCTCGGACGGTCCGGGGCTCCTTGATCCAGAGCATCAGCACGGCGGCGATGGCCAGGAATGCTGCCGCGAACAGGATCGCGTTGCCCGGCTTGTCACCCAGCAAGGTGCTGTAGATCCACCCGAAACTGACCGACTGGATCAGCATCGGGATGACGATCATCATGTTGATGATGCCCATGTAGACACCGAATCTGGTGGACGGGATCATCCGGACGGCCATGATGTACGGCACGCCCATGATGGACGCCCAAGCGATGCCCAGGCCGATGATCGGCACCAGGATCAGGTACTGGTTGGTGATCGCAGGCACAGTCGCCAACCCGGCGGCCGCCAGCAGCAGGCAGACGCAGTGGACGAGTTTCGCTCCGCGCTTCTTGGCGAAGGCGACCAGAGCGAAGGCAACGCTGAAGGTGACGATGTTGTACCAGCCGTTCACCAGGCCGGTCCAGGCGACCGCCTCTTCCTTGCCCTGCTGGGTGTGGGGGAACATCGTGTCGGCGATCGTCAAGGCGATGAACTGCCAGTAGATGACCATGCCGTACCACTGGAAGAAGTAGACCACCGCGAGTTTGTGCAACTCCGGCGGCATGTCCCGGAAGGCTTCGCCGATCTCTTTCAGGGCCGCACCCAGGCCGCCCTTCTTGGCACGCAGCGCGGCCAGTTCCTCGGGGCTGGGCGGGATCTCGGGGGTGCGCAGCACCGAGATCAGCACGGATCCGATCGAGCAGACCGCGCCGAGCATGAACGAGCCCAGCACCCAGTAGGGGATGCCGGCCTCGGTGCCACCCTCGATGAACTTCTGGAAGACGAAGAGCGAGACGTTCGCGAGCGTGATGCCCAGGCCGGTGAAGAAGGACTGGGCAAGGAAGCCCTTGCCCAACTGGGACGGCGGCAGCTTGTCGGCGATGAACGCCCGGTACGGCTCCATCGCGGTGTTGTTGCTGGCGTCCAGCAGCCACAGCAGTAGCACCGCCATCCAGACCGCGGTGACGAACGGGAACAGGAACAGGCACAGGCTGCAGCCGATGGCGCCGATCAGGAAGAACGGCTTGCGGCGTCCCCAGCGGGGGCTCCAGGTGCGGTCGGACATCGCGCCGATCAGGGGCTGGATCAAGAGTCCCGTGATCGGTCCGGCGAGGTTCAGGATCGGCAGGTCGTGGGGATTCGCGCCGAGGAACTCATAGACCGGGTTCACGGCCGTCTGCTGCATGCCGAAGCTGTACTGAATGCCGAAGAAGCCCAGGTTCATCACCAGGATCTGCGGCATCGACATCAACGGCTTGGTCCGAACAACGCTCACCTTGGCCGTGTCGGTGCTCATGCGCTGGCCCCCTTGCCCTTGCTGCCGTCGAGACCCGTGCCGTCGAGGAAGGCGGCCAACCTGGTCAGTTCCTTCTCCCAGGCCTGGCCGTGCCAGCCGGCGACATCGGGTTCGTAGGGGCCTTGGATGATCCGCACCAGGGTGCGGTCGCGGCCCATGTCGTTGAACTCGACCCGCAGCTCGAGGGGCACGTCCGGGTCGATGCCGGGATCGCCGGTGATGCGCTCGCGGGAGACGAAGACATCGGGCTCGAAGTACTCGGTGTAGACGCCGTCGGTGGCTACCCGGGTCGTGGGGTCCGTGTCGCGGACCTTGACGTGGTGGTGCCGGCCCCCGAGTTCGGTGCTGCCGCGCACCGTCTCCTCCTCGACGTGCCACCCTGGAGAACCCCGCCATCGGAGGAGTTGCTGGGGATCCGTCCAGGCCCGGAACACCTGTCTCCGGGGGCTTTCGAACTCTCGCTCTACGGTGACGATCACATTGGCTGTCACGCCCGTCCACCTCACTGTGGTTGTCGGCATCGACGTGAACCGGCAGCTTCGGCCGCGAGCACGCGTTTGCACTGTGTGGAAATCTTGCTCAGTGAGTTTCACAGAACCCCCGGTTGGGTTGCAAGATGCGCGCAGAGATTTCCATCAATGTGACGTCGCTGCCGTGTCGCGCGGCCGATCGTGCGCATGGTTGCACGGTGCTGGTGCAATCCCGCTCAGGCTCTTGCGCGAGCCTGCCCGGTGTCACCACGGGGAGCGACCGCGAGTCGATGTCGTAGGGTTGGCGCGTGACAGGGCAGCCGGACGCGCCGAAGCGGGTGCAACGCACGCGCCTCGCGGACGTTGCCGCTCTCGCCGGTGTCTCTGTCGCTACCGCCTCGCGCTCCCTGGGAGACAGTGAGAAGGTCTCGCCGCAGACGCGTCGTCGAGTGATCGAGGCCGCTCGCGAACTCTCCTACGGCGCGGTCGCGCAGCAGGATGCCGTCACAGCGGGGCCGCGTCGCACAGTGGCCATCATCGTTCCGTTCGTGACCCGCTGGTTCTTCGCCGAGGCGACCGTCGCCGCACTGGACGTCCTGCGCGGCGGTGGGTATGACGTCCTGCTCTATCACCTCGGCGACGCGACGGCGCGGGATGACTTCTTCTCCCGGATGCCGCTGGAGTCTCGCGTCGACGGCATCCTGTCGCTGTCGATGCCACTCACCGAGGTGCACACCCTGGCCCTGCGCGCACTCGGCCTGCCGTTGGTGAGCATCGGTTCGCACATCGACGGCTTCCCCTCCGTGGGCATCGATGAAGAGGCCACCGCCCGGCTGGCGGTGACCCACCTGCTGAACCAGGGCCATCGGCGGATCGGGCTGATCGCGGGTCGGCCCGACGACACCCGCTTCGACTTCACCGCGTCGATGAGTCGCCGGCTGGGTTACGAGGACGCGCTGGCCTCGTTCGGCCTCGGCTTCGACCCCCAACTGGTGGTCGAGGGACCGCACGGCCTCGACGGTGGGGCCATGGCGATGACGGAGCTGCTGACCAGACCCGACCTGCCGAGTGCGGTGTTCGCGGAGTTCGATGAGCTTGCGGTGGGTGCGCTGTGGGCGCTGCGTCGGGCAGGTCTGCGGGTGCCGCAGGACGTCTCGGTGGTCGGCATCGACAACGCGGACATGGCGGAGTTCGTTGATCTCACCACTGTCGCCCAGGACGTCGGTGCGCAGGGCCGAGCAGCCGCGCGGATGCTGCGGCAACTGCTGGGCGATGAACCCGGCACTCCGGCCGCGGAGACCGTTCTCCATCCGGTCCAACTGTTGTTGCGGGGCACGACCTGTCCGCCCGCCTCTCGACGGCGCACTCCCGTCTCAGCCGGGGAGGGCGCAGCTGACTGGGGCCAGTCGGATCCGCCGGAGCCGGAGTCCGGCCGCCGCGCGTGAGCACCGGGATGTCGGCGAGGAGAAACGGCGTGTCGATGACGGTTCTCAGCCGGCGGCTGCGGCGTCCCGGTTCTGGAAGGCGCGCTCCATCGCCTGGGCGGGCCAGTACTGCTTGAGCAGTTCCTTGCCGCGGCGCTTCACCGCCCGCTTGTCGACGCCGCGACCCCGGTCGATCACGGACGCGACCAGACCTGAGCCGGTCAGCAGCGCGGCCAGGGACGCCACATGCGCGTCGGGTGTCGCGCCGAACAGGAACACCGCGTCGAGTTGTTCGTACAGGGTTGCCTCGTAGCGTCCGTCGACGCTCACCCAGCGGGTGGTCGGCACCAAGCCGAGCACGCGATGCGGCGTCCGGCTGACCAGCTCGGCCTGGGCCAGCCGGTCGTAGACCACGTCGACAGCCTTGTGATCGACCAGTTTGTGGCCCAGCCGTTCGACCAGCGTGGACAGGTACCAGTTCGGCTTGCGGCTGATCACGGTGAGTGCCTCGGCGAGCAGTGAATCGGCCGGCCAGGCGGCGTCCGGGACGGCGACGACACGGTTCTTCCGCACCGACTCGCCCGGCTCGGTGGTGCGGACGTTGCCGGCCAGCGCCAGGTCGCTGAGCAGTCCGCCGGCCACCAGCAGGTCGGTGTAGCGGGCCAGCCTGCGGCCGCTGGTGTCGTCGGTGGCGAGCAGCAGGATGTCTTCGGTCAGCAGCATGGTGCCCCTCTCGGTAGCCCGCGGTGGATCTTGACCTCGCTACGCCGCTCATCGGTGGATCGAGGTTTAATGACAACGATCATGCCCGTTGCTGCAACGTGGCGGCCCGTCGCCGCGTGTGTGCAGGGTATGACGCTTGTACAGGAGGCGCCGGTGACCGTCAGTCGGTTCGAGGACTACGTCGCCACCCGCTCGGTGGCGCTGCAGCGCTTCGCCTACCTGATCGCCCGCAACGCCGAGGACGCCCGCGACCTGGTGCAGGACGCGCTGCTCGGCCTGTATCCACGATGGACGCGGGTGAGTGGCGCCGGTGACGTGGACGCCTACGTCAAGCGCAGCATCGTCAACGCGAGCATCAGCCGCTGGCGCCGCACCGGACGTGAGCAGGTTAGTGACGAGCTGCATGCCGTCACCCCCGACCATGCCGGCGAGGTCACGGACGCCGAACTCGCCTGGCAGCTGTGCGAAAGCCTGCCGCCGCTGCAACGGGCCGCGGTCGCGCTGCGCTTCTACGACGACCTGGAGTACGCCGAGATCGCGTCGATCCTCGGCTGTGCCGAGGCAACCGCCCGCTCCCACGTGCACCGGGCCCTGACCCGGCTGCGCACCCAACTGATCGAGGACGACACCGATGACTGAGCGCAACACGCCCGACGAGGATCGGGACGACCGGGCCGAGCGGGCCCTCCGCGACGCGCTGCAGCAGCACGCCGACGAGCCCGACTTCCAGCCCATGGAACTTCCCAAGACCGTTGTCTCCCGGAGCGGGTTGCCGCGCTGGTTACCGGCGGCGGCCGCGGTCGTGCTGGTGGCCGCCGTCGCGATCCCGCTGGCGATCAGCCGGTTCTCGGGCAGCTCGCCGAGTTCGGCCGTGCCCGCTGCCGCACCCGAGAGCGGACCCAGTGATGCGGCGTCCAATGCCGAGCCGACGGCGTCGGCACCGGTGTCCAGGCCTGGCTGGCGCTGGGAGTCGTACCGGGTGCTCAGCTACCAGGTGCCGCAGCGCTGGGGGTATGCCTACGCGCCGCGCGCGGACTGGTGTGCCGATCGGCCGAAGCCCCCCTCCGAGCCCTTCGTCGCGCTCGCCGCCGAGTTGATGCCGATCCGGGCTATCGGTTGCCTGGGGGACCTGCCCGCCGCGTACCTGCAGACTTTCGTCTCGGTGCGTCCGGTGAACCAAACCGACCGCGGTTGGAAGCTCCCGGCCGGCTGGACGGCGACCACCAGTGAAGAGGTGGACGGCTATGTCGTCGAGGTTGTGCACACCGACGCCTACGCCTCGGTGGCGAAGCAGATCGTCGCCTCCGTCCGGCCCATTGGCGCGATCGATCCGAACGGCTGTCCCGCCCGGAGTGCCTTGGATCCCAAGGTGTTGAACTCGTCGGTGGCGGGCAAGGCGTTGGTGCCGGTCACGCTGTGCCAGTACGACCTCGCGACCACGCCCGCGCAGCTGGTGGCTTCGAAGCCGCTGGCGGACAACGACGACGATCTGGACCACAACGCGCGGCAGGTGCTGGCGGCGCTCGCGAAGGCACCCAAGGGCAGCGGTCCGGACGATACGTCCTGCGAGGTGGTCGGCGACACCGCCGTGCTGGTCCGGCTGCAGGACGGCTCCGTCCCCTCGCTCGGGTCGGACGTCGTGGTGCGCTACTCCGGCTGCCAGGGCAACGGGATCTTCACCGCCACGGGTAGTCGCAAGCTGACCTTCGAGGCCTGCCATGCCGTGCTCCAGCGACCGCTGATCTTCACCACCGGGTTCGGCTCCGCCGCCAAGTTGTGCGTGCCGCCGAAGGAAGTGGTCGACGGGCCAAGCCCCAGCAGGTCGCCGAGGGCCACGCCGCCCGCGTCGGTACCTCCGCCGAGCCCACGTCCGTCGCAGAGCCGCAAATGACGGAGCCGGGTTAGAGCACGCCGCAGTCGATCAGCCAGTTCCGGGTGTCGGCGTCGTCGACCCACAGGTGCGCACGCCATCCGGCCTCCAGTGCGCCTTCGACGTTCTCGGGGCGGTCATCGACAAAGGCGATCTCGGACGCCGCCACCCCCAGGTCGGCGGCGGCATGGTCGTAGATCTCCCGCCGCGGCTTGGCTGCCCCGATCAACGCCGACACATAGACGCGGTCGAAGTGCCGGCGCCACGGTGCCGCCTCGATCGCGTCGCCGAGCACCCGGGGCGCGTTGGAGAGCAGGCCGGTGAGCCGTCCGGACGCCTTGGTGTCGGCGATCAGCTGCTCGGCCGAGGGCCGGATCCGGGTCCAGATCGTGGCGTCGGTGGTGGCCAGCAGTTCCACGTTGTCGGTGGAGGCCGGCAATCCGAGCCGGGTCAGGAACGGTCCCCAGTAGGCCTCGTCCGGTGCGCCCTCGTCGTAGTCGCGGCGCCCCTCCCAGTAGCCGGCGGCGAAGTCCTCGGTGGTGACCCCGAGCAGGCCGGCCGGATGCGAGTGGATGTCGGGCGGTGAGGCGAGTACCTGCCCCAGATCGAAGACGACGGCGCGAATCATCGGACCATCATGGCGTCTTCTGTCGCTGGCTTTCTCGTCATCCCGGCCTTCTCGTCATCCCGGCGGACGCCGGGATCTCGGCACCGGCCTGACTGCCCCGGTCCCGAGAGCCCGGGATGACGGTGGGACTCAGAACACGACGACGGCCCGGTGCTCGGTGCTGGTGTCCGCCCAGGCGGTGGCGACGTCGTCCAACGGATAGCTGACGGCGTCGACCTGGACGGCGCCCGAGGCGATCAGCTCGGCGTAGCTCGCCGCCGCCCTGGCCAGCACGTCGTGGGCGACCGAACCGGCTCCGCTGCCGCGCAGGGTCACCGACCGGCTGCGCAGCACCGCCGCCGGCACGGATGCCGTGGCGCCGGCCGTCGCCCCGATCTCGACGTAGGTCACCGGATGGGCAAAGGTGGCGAGCCCACGGGTACCCAGCGCGGTCAGGGCAACCTCGGCAACCGGACCCCAGAGGAAGTCCAGCACCAGATCGGGTTGGTACTCCGCGACCGCATCACCGAGCGCGTCGGCGTCCAGCGACACGGTGGCGCAGCTGCCGAGCTCGGCCGTCCGCGCCAGGGCGTCCGGATTGCGGCCGGCCGCCAGCACCCGCGGGACGCCCAGCGCTCGGCAGTTCTGGACGGCGAGCCGTCCGGCGCTACCGGTGGCGCCCAGCACCAGCACGGACGCCTGCTCGGGGTTGGTGAGGTAGCTGGTGAGTGGTAGCCAGGACGACATTCCGGGGTTCATTCCGGCGGCCAGGGCCACCGGGTCGGCCTCGGCGGGCACCGGCAGGGTGAGCCGGACGGCGGCCCGCTCGGCGAAGGTGCCGTAGGGATCGACGGTGAAACCGGTGTAGCACAGGGTGCCGTCGGAGCGCCGGGCGATGCCATCGACGCCGGGGATCTTCGGCCAGCTGTCGGTGGAGCCGTAGTGGTGTCCGGAGACCAGGCTGCGGACGACAGGATGGATGCCGGCCGCGACGATCTCGACGAGTTCGGCGCCGGGCGCGAGCTCGGGTTCGGCGAACGTGCCGGCGACCGGGGCCTCACCGGGAGCGGTGACGACTGCTGCGCGCATTGTGACCTCCATTGAACGATGTTAAATGCTTGCGGCTCCAGTATCACTTAACATTGTTCAATGATCAAGCCGGGTGGTGTCGGACGCGGATTGACCCGCGAGCAGATCGTGGCGGCGGCGTTCGAGGTGCTCGATGAGCACGGCCTCGACGGGCTCACCATGCGCCGGGTCGCCGGGCGACTCGGCGTCCAGGCGGCGGCGCTGTACTGGCACGTCTCCGACAAGGCGGATCTGCTCGACGAGATGGGCACCAGCATGTGGCGCACGGCGACCGTCCCGCTGTTCCGCGAGCCGGACCAGGATGTGGCGCGGGGGCTCACCGATGCCGCCCGGTCATTTCGGGCCACCATGCTCGCCCACCGCGACGGCGCCACGGTGTTCGCCGGCCGGCGGCTCACCGACGTCAGCCTCGTCCAGGTGCAGGAACGGCCGCTGGCGGCGCTGGTGGAGGCCGGGCGAAGCCTCGAGGACGTCCTGGACACTTGGCAGATCGTGATGCACTTCACCATCGGTTGGACGGCGGAGGAGCAGGGCGTCCGGCAGGCTCGCGAGGCTGATCCGCACAGCTATGACCTAGCCGAACGTGACGCGCGGCTGGGTGCTGACACCCATCCGCTGATGGCGCAGGCCGGACGGCTGATGTTCGCCGACCCCGAGGCCCGCTTCGAGCGCGTCCTGTCCCGGCTGGTGGGTGCGCTCACCCGAAACTGAGTCGCGGCCCGCCCTCCGCTGGTCGAGCTTGTCGAGACCCTGCTCGGGTGACCAAGAGAACCGTCCCCACGGTCACCGGGACGGTTTCCACGGTCAGCGGGGACGGTTTCCACGGTCACCAATTGGGACGAAAAGAACCGTCCCCTCGTACCGGAGGTTTGTCGGAGGCGGCTGTCATGATGTCGGGATGGCGACCTGGATCGGTGGAACCGACGATCGTCCGGCCCGGTTCTTCTCCGGCCCGGACGCCTTCGACGCCTGGTTGGCCGAGAACCACGACCGCGAGACCGAGTTGTGGATGGGGCTGTTCAAGAAGCACGCCGCCGATCGTGGGCTGACCTGGCCGGACGCGGTCCCGGTCGCATTGTGCTGGGGCTGGATCGACTCCTCGATGCATCGGCTGGACGAGGACACCGTCCGGCAGCGTTGGACGCCGCGCAAGCCGGGCAGCAACTGGAGCCAGGTGAACGTCGCCCTGGTCGGCGAGCTGACGGCGGCCGGGAAGATGCGGCCACCGGGCGTCGCGGCGTTCGAGCGGCGGCGTCCGGATCAGGTCCCCTACAGCTACGAACGTGGCGGTGAACTCGCCCTGCCCGATGCCTACGAGGCGGCCCTGCGAGCCGATCCGGCGGCGGTGGCGTTCTTCTACGGACGCGCGACGGCGTCCTACCGACGGGTCTGCGTCGGCTGGGTGATGCAGGCGAAGACCGAAGTCACCCGGCAGAAGCGGCTCGCCGAGCTGATCGCCGACTCGGCTGCCGGCCGGCTGATCAGACCGCAGCGCTACGGCGACATCCCGAAGTGGGCCCGCTCGGAGTAACGCCGACGCGATGTCGATCCTCGCTGACTAGGGTGACCTGCACACCCCGAAGGAGCGCGTCGTGTACGGATTCCTGCCTCGCCTGATCACGCCACCAGAGATCCTCGTGCCGCCTGCGGCACGACTGCACCGGCTGGCCGGCCCGCCCGTGGAGCCCGCTCCCGAGTCCGCGGCGCTGGGGTTGTCGCTACCCCGGGTCGACTCACCGGAACTCTTCCAGGCCATCTCGCAACCGGCCGCGGACCTCGTCGCGAACGGACGCCTGGCGAAGGTCTTCGTCGACCGGCGTGACCCGGATGCCCCACACGTCGCCTTCGTGAACGGCAACTTCATCCGCAACGGCAGCACCCCGGACGCCGCCAAGTACCACTACCTGTTCGGCCGCGAGGTCTTCCAGATCCCCGAAGACCTGGACGAGTTCAACCGGCTCACCTACTTCACTGCCGGGCCCAAGCGGTACGTCGCGGGCGTCCTGCACAGCTACGCGCTGGCCGGCCGCCCACCCGTGCTGGGCATCCAGTTCTATCCGCAGGACGTGATCGCCGAGGAGGACCTGCGCGACGCCGTCCTCGAGATCGCCGGGCAGATCGAGCTGCCCGGCATGGCGCTGGCCTTCGTCCAGACCGGCACCCAGCAGACCACGGCGCGGGTGGCGTCCGACCTGGCGGGCGCCGGCATCGAGGTGCTCACCCTGGACGACATCCTCGGCTCGGTGACCTACATCCCGCTCAACCAGGCCGAGGCCTGGGGGTGGCTGCGGATCTTCCCCACCGACCCGGACGAGCTGCGGCCCACCGACATCGTGGTGCTCGACCAGTTGCCGCTCGACCTGTCGGTGGTCGCCGGGGTGCTGACCCGGGCCGTCCAGGACACCAACTCGCACGTCAACCTGAAGTCGAAGGAGCGCAACACGCCCAACGCAGTCCTCCGTGACGCCGGCCCGGAGCACCCACGGCTGGCCCCGTTCGCCGACACCCCGGTGCGCTACGTCGTCCGCGGCGACGACTTCGTGATCGAGCCGACCACCGCCGAGGTCGTCGCCGCCAAATTGGCTGAACGACTGGATCGTCCGGTGGTGCAGATCGGTTGGGAGCCGGAAGCCGAACTGCGCAGCTACGACGAGATCGGGCAGCGGAGTGCCGCCGAGACGCTCGCCGCCGCCCGTCGCTACGGGTCGAAGGCGGCCAATCTGGGGTTCCTCGGGCATCGTCAGGTGCTCGGACGCGCCGCTCAAGCCGGGACTCCGAGCGCCCGGCTCGGCTACGACCTCACCCCGCAGGGCTTCGGTGTGCCCTTCCAGTGGTACGCCGACCTGGTCGCCCATCCGCCGAACGCGGCCCTACGGGAGTCCCTCGACGTTCTGATCGGCCGGGAGGCCGCCGGCGACCTCGCCCCACGCGAACTGCGCGACCTGGTCGCCGCCGTGCAGGACGCGTTCCTGGCCGCCGAGTTCCCGCCGCGACAGCTGGAGACGATTCGGGCCCGGGTGGACGGCCTCGGGGTGAAGAGGCTCAAGGTGCGGTCGTCGGCCAACGCCGAAGACATTCCGGGCTTCGACGGTGCCGGGCTGCACGACAGCTACTCGGTGAGGACCAAGATCAAGGACGTTCCCGGCCAGACATGCATCGTCATCGAGGAACAGGACGACGGCGGCGAGAGCAAGCGGAAGGTCGACCCGCGGGCGCTCGGCTGCGCGCTCAAGGGCGTCTACGCGAGCCTGTGGAACAAGCGGGCCGTCGAGGAACGTTCGTTCGCTCGGATCGATCAGCGCAGCGTCGCGATGGGGTTGGCTGTGGTGCCCGCCTACGACAGCGAGGCCGACGTGGTGGCCAACGCCGTCGTGGTCACCCGGGTCCTCAACACCGACGCGGTCTACGGCTATTCGCTGTCGATCCAGCAGGGCAACAACCTGGTCACCAACCCCGATCCGGGCACCCACAGCGAGTTGACCATCGCCGCCTTCCTCGCCGACACCGAGCCGATCAGTTTCACCGTCACGCGCTTCGCGAAGCCCACGGCGTCCGGGCCGGCGCGGACGACGCCGGTGCTGGCGAGTGACCAACTCACCGCGCTGGTCGATCTGGTGCGGACGATCGAACGCGCCTACTGCCGAGCCAGACCCGGCTACTACCCGGGCCCCTGCTCCGAGGTCACCTCGGACAACACCAAACCCCGCTCGCTGGATCTGGAGATCAAGGTGCTCGCCGACGGACGTTTCGTGGTGAAGCAGGTCCGCGAGTTCGGCGGACGCTGAGGCATTCCGAAGACGGCCACCGTTGGTCGAGCTTGTCGAGACCTCGTCAGGCCGCCCGTCCTGCTCGTCCTCCCGGGCTCCGACCCGCGATCTCAGGATCCGGGTCTCGACAAGCTCGACCAGCGGTAGTGGCGGCAGGACCGCTCGGGTGCGCTGGGCCTCGACGAGTTCGACCGGCGGGTGACTACAGGCCGAGCATCTCGATCGCCGCCCTGGCGGCGTTGTGACCGCCGACACCACTGACGCCTCCGCCGCGGCGGGCACCGGCGCCGCAGAGCAGGATGCCGTCGTGACCCGAGTCCACACCCCACCGGCGGGCGGGGGTGTCCAGCGGGTCATCGGCGTCGGCCCACGGCCAGGACAGCCCGCCGTGGAAGATGTTGCCGCCGGGCATCGCCAGGGCCTCCTCGATGTCGCGGGTGGTCTTCACCTCCAGGCAGAGCTCGCCGTTGCCGTCGCGGGCCAGCAGCGGCTCGACCGGTTCGGCCAGCACCGATTCCAGGGTGCTCAGTACCGCGGTGCGCAGCAGCGCCCGCAACTCGTCGTTGCCGTACTGATCGACCAGCCGGTCGGGCAGGTGCAGGCCGAACAAGGTCAGGGTCTGCCAGCCCTTGGCCTGCAGTTCGGCCCCGAGAATGCTCGGGTCGGCCAGCGAATGGCAGTAGATCTCGGCCGGCAACGGATCGGGAATCCGTCCGGCCCCGGCGGCGGAGAACGCCGCCTCGAGCTGGGTCATCGACTCGTTGATGTGGAACGTGCCGCCGAACGCCGCCTCCGACGGCAGGTCTTGACGGAGCCGGGGCAGCCGGGTGAGCAGCATGTTGACCTTCACCTGGGCGCCCTCGACCCGTTCGGGCGTCTCGCCGAGCAGCCGTGACAGCACGGACGGCGCGGCGCCGCACAGCACCAGATCCGCCGTCAGCCGATGCTCGTCGTCACCCTCACGCCAGGTGACCTCGCCGTCCGGGGTCAGGCCGGTCACCTCCGCTCCGGTGACGATCCTGGCGCCGGCCGCCCGGGCCGTCCCCTCCAGGCTGGTGCTGACCACGCCCATGCCGCCGATCGGGACGTCCCAGTCGCCGGTGCCGCCGCCGATCACGTGATAGAGGAAGCAGCGGTTCTGTTCGAGGGAGGCGTCGTTCATCGACGCGTAGGTGCCGATCAGGCCGTCGGTGGCGATGACGCCGCGGACCAGGTCGTCGGCGACCGAGGCCTCGATCAGCTCGGCGATCGGCC
>NZ_JAPUED010000038.1:0-21070 GCF_027492755.1 Micropruina sp.
TCCCACCACGCGAGGACTCACTGACGCAGGTCGCGCACGGAATCCCGCAGTTGGATCGGCATCGGCACCAGCAGATTCTGCGGGTCGACCGAATCGCTGAGCGCCATCTCCATCGCCCGGCGTCCCATCTCCTCGTACGGCAGCAGCGCGGTGGTCAACGCCGGCCGCAGATGTGCGGCGATCACGTCGTCGTCGAACGACACCACGGAGACGTCGTCCGGAATGCGCAACCCGCGCAACTGCATGGCCTGGTAGGCGCCGAAGGCGAGCCGGTCATTGAGGCAGATCAGCCCGGTGAACCCGGCGCCCGAATCGAGCAACTCGTTCATGCCCTCGAACCCGACGTCCGGATCCCAGCGGCGGGCCCGGTAGCCGGCGACCCGCAGCCCGCGCTCGGCGATCACCTCGTCGATGCCGGCGAACCGGGCTCCGATGGTCACCGTCTCGCCCCAGTCCGGCTCCCGGTTCGGGTCGTAGCCGATGATGGCGATGTCGGTGTGGCCCGCGTCGGCCAGCACCGAGGCGATCTGCCGGCCGCCCTCGTGATCGGCGGGCAGCACCGTGGGGTGCTGTTCATCGCTCGCGCCGTTCACCATGATCACCGGCACGTCGGAGGGGACCGGCGGCACATGGATCCGCCGCGCCTGCATGAAGCCGAGGATCAGCGCCGACGGCTGGCGGTCGAGCATGGTGAGCAGCGCGCGTTCGGTGCGGGCCGCGTCGTTCCCGGTCTCGGCGATCAGCACCGTGTGCTCCCGCGCGTCGGCCTCCTGCAGCAGCCCGAGGATCATCGCCGAGGCGAAGCGGGTGGTGGTGACGTCGGCGGAGAGGAAGGCCACGGTTCGGGTGGAGCCCAGCCGCAGGCTGCGTGCGGTGTGGTTGGGCCGGTAGTTCAGTTCCTCGGCCGCCGCCCGGATCCGCGCGGCGGAGGTTGCGGACAGCCGTGTTCCGGGCCGGTTGTTGAGCACCAGGCTGGCGGACGCCGTCGACACACCGGCGCGGGCGGCAACGTCGGCGAGTGTGACGCGCTTCCTCATCCCAGCTCCCTCGCTTTGGGCATGGATGCTAGCGCCAGGTCCAAGTCGAGGGGAAAGCGCCTTCCGCAGCGTGGCGTCAGAAAGTGGGGAGAGTAGCTGCAAAATCGTTGACGCACGGGTGCTAAAACGATTAGCATCGCGCCACACTCGGGTCCCGATCAGCGGTCGTCGCTGCCTGTGACCCAAGCAGAAGGAGCAGCAGAGTGGCTGACATCACACGAAGAGCAATGCTCGCGACATTGGGCCTCGGTGCGATCGGGACGGTGGTCTCGTGGCCGCGGCTCACCGCTCAGGACATCCCCGGTCGGGGCAAGAGTGCCCTCACCATCGCGCTCTTCGGAACCGAACAGGACGCCCAACAGCGACAAGGGCTGATCGACGGCTTCCAGCGCAAACACCCCGATATCCCGGTTCGGATCGTGGCGATCCAGGGCCAGGACTGGAGCGAGTATTTCGCCAAGATTCTCACCATGATCGCGGCCGGCACCCCGCCGGACGTGGTCACCGTCGCCACCGAGGGAACTCAGTTGTTCGCCTCTCGGATGGCCCATCCGCTCGACGACTTCGTACAACGCGACGCCGCCGAGATGCAGGAGTACTTCGACGACGTTCACCCGTCGCTGATCGAGTCGTTCCTCTACAAGGGCAGCCTCTTCCAGCTGCCGGACAACTTCAACGCCGCGAACGTGTTCTACAACACCTCCGCGTTGCAGCGGGCCGGCTTGGAGCGGCCCAACGACAACTGGACCGTTGACGACTTCTTCAACGTCGCGCGGAAGATGAAGTCCAGCGGCCAGGGCAGCTTCCTGCCCTACTTCTGGAACAACCGGTTGTGGGGCGGCGTCGTGCCGTGGCTGTACGTCAACAAGACCAGCTTCCTCACCGAGGAGAAGGCGCCCGGCGGCGACTGGTTCTGGAAGAAGTTCTATCCCAACGAGACACCGCGCGGCGGCGGCTACCTGTGGGAGAACGCGGACGCCCTCAACGACGCCGCAGTGGAGAGCTTCTCGGTGCTGCAGCGACTGGTCAGCGAGGGCCTGGCGGCCAACCCGGCGCAGGGCGGCGGCAACGAACTCGTCGCCCTGTTCTCCACCGGCGCGGTGGGTATGACCCCGGCCGGCGGCTACTGGGTGCAGGGCCTCAAGGAGGCGGGTGTCGCCAACGACGCCTACGACGTCACCTACTTCCCGGCGATGAACGGGCAGCGCCACCAGTTCGGTGCCGGCGGCTACGCCATCATGGACGTCTCGGAGCGTAAGGACGAGGCCTGGGAGTGGCTGAAGTACTGCGTCTCGCTCGAGGGCATGTCGATCGCCCACAACAAGCCTGACTCGTCCCTGCCGCGCAAGTCGCTGAACGACAAGCTCTACGGCGCGGGCGTCGGTCCCGCGCATTGGAATGTGTTCTACGACACCCTGATCAAATTCCCGACCACCGGACCGATGCCTGCACCCCCGCAGCAGGCCGCGGTCGAATCGGCGCTGCTCAAGAACGTGGTCAACACGATCATGAACGGGCCGGGCGGCGTCCGGCCCGGTCTCGAGCTGATGCAGCGTGACCTCGAACTCGCACTGAAGGGACGATGATGTCCACGACTACTAGTCCTCGAAAGAAGAACCGGGCGCTGGTCTGGGTCTTCCTTGCCCCCACGGTGATCGGGCTCGGCCTGTTCAGCGTGGTGCCGATCATCGGTTCGGTCGTGCTGGCGTTCTTCCGCTGGGACATCATCACCGCGCCGCAGTTCATCGGCTTCGACAACTTCGTCCAGATGGGCGCCAACCCCACGATCCGGGTGTCGTTCTTCAACACGCTCACCTTCGTGGTCGCCGCCGTCATCGTGCAGCTGGCGGTCGCCCTCGGGCTGGCCATCCTGGTGCAGTCCAGGATGCCTGACTGGCTGCGGACCTTCTTCCGCTCGGCGCTGTTCTTCCCGCTGATCCTGTCGGCGGCGTCGGTGTCGCTGATCATGGCCTACCTGTTCAACTACGAGTTCGGCCTGATCAACCAGTTCCTCACCTTGATCGGCGTCGGCAAGGTGGGCTGGCTGACCACCGGCTTCGGTGCCAAGGTCGTCGTGCTGATCGTCTACGTGTGGCAGAACTTCGGCTTCACCTTCCTGATGTTCATCGGCGGCATCGCCGGCATTCCGAAGGAGGTGTACGAGGCGTCCTCGATCGACGGCGTGGTCGGCTGGTCGCAGTTCCGGCACATCACCATTCCGCTGATCAGCCCGACCATGCTGGTGGCGTCGGTGATGGCGATCATCAATGCGCTGCAGATCTTCGATCAGCCGTGGGTTCTCACCCGTGGCGGCCCAGGCGACGACACCCGCACCGCGGTGATGGTGATCTACGAGTCGGCCTTCCGGCAGCTCGACTTCGGTGGAGCCTCGGCCGTCGGCATCGTCCTCACGCTGGTGATCATGGTTGTCACCGGCATCCAGTTCCAGCTCAGCAAGCGCTACGTCTTCTACGGGTGAGGTTTTCATGAGCAACATTGATGCAGTCAAAACCCGTTCATCCCTCGCTGGGCTCGGAACGTTCGGCAAGTACCTGGTGCTCGGCATCGCCGCCTTCCTGACCATCGGTCCGGTGGTCTGGACGTTGATCACCGCACTCAATCCGCAGGATCCGGTGACGCACGTCACCACCACCGGTTTCGAAGCGTTCGTCGACGTGTTCGAGAAGATCCCGGTCTGGTTGTACGTGTGGAACACCGCCCTGGTCACGGTGCTGGTGGCGGCCGGTCAGATGATCAGCGCGGCGATGGCGGGCTACGTGTTCGCCCGCTTCGACTTCCGCGGCAAGAACGCCCTGTTCGCCGTCATCCTGGCCACCATGATGGTGCCGATGCAGGTGACGATCGTCCCGGTGTTCATGCTGATCCGCGGCATGGGGCTGGCCGACACGCTGCTGGCGCTGATCATTCCGGCCCTGCCGACGGCATTCGGCACCTTCCTGATGCGGCAGTACTTCATGGGTCTACCGGTCGAACTCGGCGAAGCCGCCGAGATCGATGGCGCCGGCCCGTGGAAGACCTTCTTCAGCATCTATCTGCCGTTGTCGGCACCCGGTTTGGCGATCGTCGGAATCCTGGCGTTCAACTACCACTGGAACGAGTTCTTCCGTCCGCTGATCATGACGATCAGCGAGCAGAACTTCACCCTGCCGCTCGGCCTGGTGTCGCTGCAGGGCAAGCTCGGCAGCGGTTCGGTCTCGACCGTGCTGGCCGGCGTCATCATCTCGATGATCCCGGCACTGCTGGTGTTCGTCTTCGGTCAGAAGCCGCTTCGTGAGGGCCTCACCGCGGGCGCCGGAAAGTAAGGCACTCCACGCGATGCCCGTCACCGTCGGGTGGCGGGCATCGTGCCGTTCGATCACACAGCTATTTGGTCTGGGAGCAGAAGCATGACTGTCAGCATGAGCAACGCGTTGCAGCGGGCCGAGGCCGCCGTCGGTGACCTGGCGGCGAGCCGTCGCGACCGGTGGTACCCGCGATTCCACATCGCCGGGGTGGCCGGGTGGATCAACGACCCGAACGGACTGTGCCATTTCAACGGCCGCTACCACGTGTACTTCCAGCACTATCCCTACGGCACCGATTGGGGGCTGATGCACTGGGGGCATGTCAGCAGCGCCGATCTGATCACCTGGCGGCGGGAGCCGATCGCGATGGCGCCGAGCCTGCCCGCCGACCGGGACGGCGTCTTCTCCGGTTCCGCCGTCACCGCGGAGTCGGGCGAACTGTACGTCTACTACACCGGTCACGTCTGGAACAACGGTGTGGACTTCACCGACGGCGTCACCCAGTGCCAGATGCTCGCGGTCAGCCATGACGGGACCCACTTCGAGAAGAAGGGGGTGGTCATCGACAACCCGGACGGCGTCCCGCAGTTCCGCGATCCCAAGGTGTGGCGGCAGGGGGACAGCTGGTATCTGGTGGTCGGCGTCGGCACCTCCGACCGGCACGGCGAGGTGTGGCTGTACCGCTCCGGCGACATGCTCGACTGGCAGTTCGACCGGGTGCTGTATCGCTCGTCGCTGCCCGGGGTGTTCATGCTGGAATGCCCGGACTTCTTCCCGCTCGGTGACAGCTGGGTGCTGCTGGTCAGCCCGATGGGTGCCAGCCCGGACGGCTTCGAGCGGCGCAACATCCACAACGTCGGCTACGTGGTCGGCCGCTGGCGTCCCGGCGGCGACTTCGAGGTGATCGCCGACCACACCGAACTGGACCGGGGCGGCAACTTCTACGCGCCGCAGACCTTCGAGGCGCCGGACGGACGCCGCCTCCTGATCGGCTGGATGGGCGGCGGCCCGGAGCAGCCGATGCCCTCCCAGGCGGACGGCTGGTGCTCCCAGCTGACCGTGCCGCGCGAACTCGGGCTGACTGCCGACCACAGGCTGACCATGTGGCCGATCGCCGAGGTGGAGGCGCTGCGCACCGCCACCGACGAGCACGGCGCCCTACGGTTGACCGATGACGAATCGCGCGTGGTCACCACCGATCTGACGGCCGGCGAGATCGACATCGAGATCGACCTGGCGGCCAGCACCGCCGAACGCATCGGCCTGGCCGTCCACAAGATCCCGGATGGCGACGAGACCCTGATCGCCTACGACGTCCAGACCGGACGGGTGATGGTCGACAGGCATCACTCCGGTGCCGGTCAACGCGGCTACCGCAGCGCCGCGGTGCGGGGTGGCACCCTGCGGATGCGCATCCTGCTGGACGCCTCCAGCGTCGAAGTGTTCCTCGACGAGGGTCGCGAGGCGCTGAGCCTGCTGGTGTTCCCCGGCGAGGGTGAACGATCGGTCGAACTTTTCAGCGAGGCCGGGACGGCGTCCGTCACCGAGCTGCACGTGCACCGAATGGGCAGCAGCTACGAACTCCACTGACCCGGGCAGAGACCAACACCCCTAGATCACACGATGGTTGCAACTTGCTGCTCTATCTACACGAGAAGAGTCGTCTCCTGTATGTTGCGGTCCAGAGCGACCACTCAGAAGCCGCTCACATCCATTCTGTTGCAAGGGGGCGACTGAAGTTATGAGAAAAAAGAGCCTTGCCCTGATCGCGGGCCTGGCGGCGAGCAGCTTATTGCTGACCGGCTGCTTGAGCGGCGGCGGAGGGCCCGAGCCGGGTGCGACCGAGACCGGGCCGGCCACGGCAAAGGACACCATCCAGGTCATGTACGCCTTCTCGGGCGACCAGTCCACGGCCTTCCAGAAGGACATGACGACCTGGGCCGACAGCCAGGGCATCAAGCTGGACTTCATCCAGTCGAACGAGTTCGAGGTGCAGATCACCGCCAAGATCCAGTCCGGCAACGCGCCCGACATCGCGATCTTCCCGCAGCCGGGCATCCTCCGGCAGCTGGCGAAGGACGGCCAGGTGGCCGATCTGAGCACCCAGGTCGATCTGCCCAAGCTGCAGGCCGACGTGGTACCGGGCTTCCTGGACGCCGCGACCGTCGACGGCAAGACCTACGGCGCGCCGATGGCGATGAACGGCAAGTCCTTCTACTGGTACAACAAGCCCGCCTTCGAGGCCAAGGGCTACACGGTGCCCGCCACCCACGCCGAGCTGCTGACGCTGCTCGACAAGATCAAGGCCGACGGCACCGCACCGCTGTGCTACGGCATGGAGTCGGGCTCCGCGACCGGCTGGCCGGCCACCGACTGGATCGAGGACTACGTGCTGCAGACCTCGGGCACCGAGGTCTACGACAAGTGGGTCGCGGGTGAGATCAAGTTCGACAGCCCCGAGATCCGCAAGTCGTTCGATGTCTACAACCAGATCCTGATGACCCCCGGCAACGTCTTCGGCGGCATCAAGAACGCCCCGTCGAACGCGTTCGCGCAGGCGCTCAACCCGATGTTCGAGAAGACCCCGAAGTGCTACCTGGGCAAGCAGGGCAACTTCGTCACCCAGAAGGGCTTCTTCCCCGACGACGTGTTCGCCAAGCTCGACACCCAGGTCGGCATGTTCATGACCCCGACCGTCAACGGCGAGCACCCGGTGCTCGGCGGTGGCGACCTGGCCGCGGCGCTGACCAAGAACGACACCAACGTCAAGAAGGTGCTGGCCTTCATGACCTCCGACCCGACCTTCGGTGAGAACCAAGTGAAGACCGGTGCGTGGCTGTCGCCGCTGAAGTCCTTCCCGCTGGACAAGTACCCGAACAAGGTGCTGCAGGACGTGGTCAAGTCGATTCAGAGCGCCTCGGTGTTCCGCTTCGACGGCTCCGACCAGATGCCGGGTGTGGTGGGTTCCGGCGCCTTCTGGACCGGAATGGTCAACTACACCAGTGGCCGGTCCACTCTGGACGAGACCCTGAAGGGCATCGACGCGAAGTGGCCGACTGAGTAAAACCAGAGGCCCGAGTCTCAGCCTGGCGGTGCTGCGAAGGTGTTCGCGGCACCGCCAGGCGCGAACTTAGGAGAAAATCGTGGTAGAGAAACTGGGACTCGCCCTCGGCGCCGTGGTTATCGGCGTCGTCGGTGCAGTCGCGCTCTTCTGGTTGTTGAACAAAGCCTGCGAGATGCTCCCCCGCAAATGGGAGAACCGGCTCAAGCCGTACGCGCTCATTCTTCCGGCCTTCGCCGTGATCGGGATCTTCCTGCTGTACCCGGCGGTGGAAACCGTGATGTCGTCGTTCCGCAAGGGCAGTTACGGACGACTGGGTCGCTGGGTCGGTTTCGACAACTATCGACGTCTGTTCACCGATCCCGACTTCATCAACACGCTGATCAACAATGTGTTGTGGATCATCGTGGCGCCGGCCCTGATCGTCGCCATGGGTCTCGGCGTCGCGGTGCTGGTCGACAAGCTGAATGCCCGCGGCGAGAAGATCGCGAAGTCGATCATCTTCTTGCCGATGGCGATCTCGATGGTCGGCGCGTCAACGATCTGGAACCTGGTCTTCGCCTGGAAGCCCGAAGGCCAGCCGCAGATCGGCCTGTTCAACCAGATCGTGGTCTGGTTCGGCGGAGCGCCGCAGACCTGGCTGCAGATCGACATGTTCCGCTTCAACACGTTCCTGCTGATGATGGTCTACGTATGGACGCAGGTCGGCTATTCGATGGTGCTGCTCAGCTCGGCGTTGAAAGCCGTCCCCGAGGACACCATCGAGGCGGGTCGGATCGACGGTGCCACCGAGGGGAAGATCTTCTTCCGGATCATTCTTCCGCAGGCCTGGCCGACCGTGATCACCGTATTCATCACGGTGCTCATCGGTGTCATGAAGGTCTTCGACATCGTCTATGCGATGACCAACGGCAACTACACCACCAACGTGCTCGGCAATGCCTTCTACGGGGCACTGTTCAAGGCCGGTGACCCAGGCACGGCGTCGGCGATCGTGGTGATCCTGATCGTCGCGATCATCCCGGTCCTGATCTACCAGGTTCGGCAGTTCCGGATTCAGGAGGCCAACTCATGAGCACCGCCACTCAGACCGTCAAGAAGAAGAAGGACGCTGGGCGCGACGAGAATTCCGGACGTTCGGTCGGGGCCGGCAAGGGCATTCTGATCATCGAGATCATCGTGGTGATCATGTGCCTGCTCTGGCTCATTCCGACGATTGGCCTGTTCATCGCGTCCATCCGCCCACGCAGCGAGTCGAACTCGAACGGTTGGTGGAACGTCTTCGCCAACCCGACGCAGATCACCATCGACAACTATCGCGAGGTGCTCACCACCGGCGCCATTCCGATGGGGCAGGCGTTCGTCAACTCGATCGCTGTCGCGGTGCCCGCCACCGTGATTCCGATTCTGATCGCCGCCTTCGCCGCGTACGTGTTCACGTTCATGAAGTTCCCGGGCCGCGACGCCCTGTTCATCCTGATCGTGGGCCTGCTGGTGGTGCCGAACCAGGTCGCGTTCGTGCCGCTGTCGATCATCTTCCAGCAGATGGGCATCAACGGTCAGTTCGCCACCGTCTGGCTGGCGCACGCCGGCTTCGGCATGCCGCTGGCGCTGTACATCTTGCGTAATTACATGGCGTCGCTGCCGAAATCGGTCGTGGAATCGGCCGAGATCGACGGGGCGTCCCATTGGAAGACGTTCTGGCAGTTGATCATTCCGATGTCGACACCGGCATTGGCGTCGTTCGCGATCTTCCAGTTCCTCTGGGTCTGGAACGATCTGCTGGTGGCGCTGATCTTCCTCGGCCAGGGCGACAACGCGGTGTTGACCATCGCGGTGGCCGGCCTGCTCGGCAGCCGCGGTGAGAACTGGCACTTGGTCACCGCCGGTGCCTTCGTGTCGATGATCATGCCGCTGATCGTCTTCTTCGCCCTGCAGCGCTACTTCGTGCGCGGCCTCACCTCAGGTGCGGTCAAGGGCTGACGAAACGCCGTATCGCCGGTTGTGCCCGTCGAGACCCGAACCCCGTTGGGGCGAGGGTTTCGACGGGCTCGTCCGCGTTGGTCGAGCTTGTCGAGACCTCGGTCACCAAGGGTTTCGACAAGCTCAACCAGCGATGGGTCAGACAAGCTCAACCAGCGGTGGCTGAGATTCGCTCAATCAGCGATGGGTCAGGCTCGGCGCAGGTGGAGCAGAGTCGCCCGCTCCGGGTAGAGGTCGGGGGCTCTCACGCCCAGTTCACCCAGCACCGCGCCCGGAAGAGTGACACCCTCGCGCCACCAACTCCAGTTCTGTGGCGATCGCAGCGACAGGGCGAGATCGGAGCTGACGCCGTCCGGCAGGAGTTCCACCAGGTGGTAGTCGGCGCTCGGATCGAGCCCGGGCAGGCGCATCGCCACGGACGGCCGGACGGCCGAGGTGCTCATCCGGACGAAGCTGAAGACGGCCTCGTCCCGCTCGCCCGAGACCACGCCGTGAGCGCGCCAACTGGCGTCCGGAGGGTCGACATGCACCACGCGTCCGGTGTGCAGCAACGGGCGGAGCCGCTTGTGCAGGCCGATCCAGGCGGCCAGGTCGCGACGTTCCTCTTCGCTGGCCTCCAGCAGGTTCCATTCGATGCCCATGTGCGAGAAGAGGGCGGTCGAGGCGCGCAAGGTGAGGTTCAGCGTCCGGCCGGTGGTGTGGGACGTCGTCGACGCGACATGGGAACCGACCATCTCGGGCGGTAGCAGCAGCGCCGTGCCGGCCTCGATGTCCTGCCGCTCCAGCGGGTCGATGCAGTCCGAACCCCAGACTCGCACCGCGCGCTCCAGGATGCCCAGGTCGATCCGGCCGCCGCCGCCGGCGCAGGACTCGATCTCCAACTCCGGATGGGCGGCGAGCAGGGTGTCCATCAGCCGATAGGTGGCCAGGGTCTGCGCGTGATACGCGGGCCTGCCGGTCAGTGGGGAGATCGCCTCGGGCAGGTCACGGTTGAAATCCCACTTGATGTAGTCGATCCGCACGCCGTCGAGGACGGCCAGGAGCTGATCGCGGACGTGTGCGAAGGCGTCCGGATTGCTCAGGTCGAGCACCTGCTGCTGACGCTCCTCCTGGGGCCGGTGGGTCCGCGGCGACAGGATCCATTCCGGGTGGGCGCGAGCGACGTCCGAATCGGGGTTGACCATCTCGGGTTCGAACCACAGGCCGAACTCCATGCCGTGGGCGTGGACGGCGTCCGCCAGCGGAGCGAGGCCGTTCGGCCAGGCGTCGACCGAGACCACCCAGTCGCCGAGACCCGAGCGATCGTCGCGTCGCGAACCGAACCAGCCGTCATCGAGCACGAATCGCTCGGCGCCGACCTCGGCGGCCACCTCGGCCAGTGCCAGCAGCGGCTCCAGGGTGTGGTCGAAGTACACCGCCTCCCAGGCGTTGAAGGTGACCGGCCGCGGCGAGGTGGGATGGCCGGGCCGCGCGCGCAGATAGCCGTGGATGCGGCCGGCGGCTTCGTCCAGGCCCTCGCCCCAGGTGGCGATCAGCCACGGTGTGGCGTACGAGTCGCCGGAGTTCAGCACCACCTCACCCGGCAGCAGCAGTTCGCCGCCCAGGAGTGCCTGGAAGCCCGTCACGACCCGCTCGGCCAGAGTCCGGGTGTTGCCGGACCAGGCGACGTGCACGTAGTGCACCAGCCCACGGTTCCAGCCGGTGCCCGGTTCGCAGCTGCCGTGGATGCTCGATCCGGCGTGGGCACGGGCCGTCCGTGTGGTGCGCTCGTGGCTGCCGAGGGTGAACTCGTGGGTGCTGGTCTCACGCTCGCGCAGATGGTGGCCGGACTGGTCCAGCACCAGGGTCTCGCTGGGCGGCGTCGGCAGCGCGAGCAGCAACGAGTCGACCCCGTAACCGTCGGCGCCCCGGTTCGTCAGGGTGGCGCGGGTGCGCACCAGTCCGGACGCCGTCAGCTCGATCTCGATGGCGAGGTCGAGGTCGGCCTCGTCGTCGTGCGCCTCCACCCGGACGTGCGAGGGCGCCTGGCCGGTTCCTTCGGCAGCCTCCACCTCGATCGCCGTCGGATGGAAGTCGGAGAACTGCCCCAGGCCGGCTCGCGAACCGACCAGCCCGGGGGTGGTGGTCCAGCCTTCCGCCTGCTGGGGAACCAGGGAAAGGCGAGGCGGAACGTCGGCGTTGCCCGACACCACGCCCGCCCGGGCAGAGGCCCAGGCGGCCAGCTGTGCGTCGTCCAGCGGGCCGAGATCCCGTCCCCAGTGGAGCACCTGAGGCAACGAGTCGAGCTCGCAGCGCAGCGCCAGGCACGTCCCCCCTCGCCGCATCAGGATGTCCCGAGCGCCGGTCGGCCGGGCGGAGCTCGCGGTGGGTTCAGATGGTCGAGTGGGCAACGCGGGCTCCTTGCGAGTTCGGTTCTGTCACGAGGACACGGCTAGGGGGTGATCGTCGTCCCGGCGCAGCCGCAGGACTGGCGGACGATCAGGTCGGTGGGAAGCTGCTCGAAGGCCTCGGTGGTGCCGTCATCGCCCAGCAGTTCGTAGGCCCGGCGGGCGATGGTGGCGACCGGCTGCCGGGCGACGGTCAACGCCGGGTAGGTGAACGCGGACTCCGACGTGCCGTCGAAGCTGACCACCGCGACTTCGGACGGCACCTTCGTGCCGGTCTCGTGCAGCGCGCGGAGCACACCGGTCGCCTGCAGATCCGACGATGCGAACACGGCCTGTGGCGGGAGCGGCGCGGCCAGCAGTTGCTGCGCCGCCCGGTAGCCGCCGATCCGGTCGAACGCCGCGCGTGCGATGGGACCCTCCGGCAGGCCGTGGCGACGCAGGGCATCGCGCCAGCCCACCTCGCGTGGATCGACCAGTCCGGGCAGGTCGCGTCCGACCACCAGGGCGATCCGGGTGAGGCCATGGACGGCGATCAGATGGTCGACCAGCTGATCGGCGCCGCCTCGGAGGTCGGAGCCGATCGAGCGCCGTCCGGGCAGCGGAACCATGGTGTCGAGCAGCACGCACGGCACGTTGGTGCGAATGCCTGCCAGCGGATCGTCGTGCGACGAACTGCCGCGGACGATCAGGCCGTCGATCTGGCGGCTCAGCATGCCGTCGATCAACTGGCGTTGATGGCGCAGGTCACCGAGCGAATTGCCGAGCAGCACCGCCTTGCCGGCGTTGACCGCGAGTTGCTCGATCTCTTGGCTCAACTCGGCGAAGAACAGGTTGTCGAGCTGCGGGGTGACGAGCCCGATGGTGTCGCTGACCCCGCGGCGCAGCGCGCGGGCGCTGCCGTTGGGCCGGTAGCCCAGCACGTCGATGGCTTGCTTCACCCGTTCGGCGGTGGTGGCCGCCACCGGGCGGGGGCCATTGTTGATGACGTAGCTGACCACGGCGGTGCTCACTCCGGCGTAGCGCGCAACATCGGCTCGTGTCACCACGTGTCGGACGTGCGTGCTGCCGGGCATCGCTGCACGTCTCCTCTCCCGTCGAGCCGCCACCGGGCACTGATGGTTGATTCGCCACGATGCGCCGGGTCGTCGAATCTACACGTATTGCGGCGGCACGGGCAATGAAGGGTGCGCACTTCTGACACCGCGCGTCAGCGCGGGGTGGGCCGCCGGGAGACCCGGCGTCCGGGAGGGGGTTTCGGGCCTCAACCGGGAGGTATCGGCCCGCCCGGACGCTCGGCCTGCACCAGGTCGAGCAACTCGTGCCAAGCCTCGATCTTCATCCGTTCGCGCGCGTAGGACGCGCCACGGTTGGCCTCGGCCGCCTCGATCCGCCGCCAGTCGTCGTAGCTGGACGGCACGAAGCCACGTGCAGCGAGGGCATCGACCAGATCGACACGGTCGGCGCGCGGACCGAGCTTGGCCAAGTCGGCCAGCACGTGCTCCACGGTCTCGCGGGCGTCGGACTTGTTCGTGCCGATCACCCCGATCGGGCCGCGTTTGATCCAGCCCACCACATACTCGCGCGGCGCGACGCGGGAGCCGTTGAGCACCCGGCCGTGCTCGGAGGGAATCACCCCGAGCTTCTCGTCGAACGCCACCCCGGGCAGCCGGACGGCGCGGTAGCCGATGGCGCGCAGCACCAGTTCGACCTCGAGCGTCTCGGTTTCGCCGGTGCCCACCACCCGGCCGTCGTCGAGCCGGGTGCGCTCCAGCACCAACTCGCGCACCGGGTCACCGCACAGTTCGACCGGACGGCGCCAGAACAGGAAGTGCAGCCGCATCCGCGGAGCGGCCACCTGGGTCTCGGACGCCTCGCGCAGCACGGCGACGTTCGCCCGGGTGCGCCGGTCCAGGGTGTCGTCGTCGATGTCGTCGAATGCCTCCGGGTCGACGCTGACCGCGACCCCGGGGGTGCGGCACAGTTCACGCAGTTCGGTGGTGGTGAAGCTGGCGTGCTGCGGGCCACGGCGTCCGACCACCCAGACATCGGTCAGCCGGGCTCGGCGCAGCTCGCCCAGCACGTCCTCGGGCATGTCGGTCACCGCGAGCGCCAGCGGCTCCTTGACCAGGATGCGAGCCACATCCACCGCCACGTTGCCGACACCCACCGCCACCGCTTGCCGGACGCCGTCCAGCGACTGCGGTTCGGCGTCCGGATGGCCCGAGTACCAGGCCACGAACTCGCGGGCTGAGCGGCTGCCGACGGCGTCCTCGCCCGGAACCCGCATCCGTAGGTCCTCGCTGGCGCCGACGGCGTAGATCACCGCGTCGTAGCCGGTGAGCAGCTCTTCGCGGGTGACGTCACGTCCGAAGTGGACCATGCCGAGGAAGCGGACGGCCGGGGCGTCGAAAACCCGGGCGAGCGCATGGGCGACCGCCTTGATCGAGGTGTGATCGGGCGCCACCCCGTACCGCAACAGGCCGTACGGGGTCGGCAGCCGATCGAAGATGTCGACGGCGACATCGTCGCGGGCGGACAGGAACTGGGCCGCGAACAGCCCGGACGGCCCGGCGCCGACGATCGCGACGCGGAAGCGGGGTTCCGGCATGGCCGAACACTACCGGCCGGAACCCACGCTCTCGCTATGGGTGACGCGCCGTCAGAGGAACTTCGAGGCAACGGTCGGCAGGTAGCCCAGAACCTGTCCGAGGGCGTTGGGGTGGAAAGCGACCGGGCTCTCCGGGCCGGTGATCCAGGGCAGCCGGGCGCACCAGGCGTGGTTCTTGAACGACTTCGTCGGATTCGCGAACCGGGCGCCGACCGAGGCAGCCGCCTGCGACAGTCGCGTGTTGAGCAGATCGATCGCACCGTTCATGATGCGCTGCTCCTTCGCGCTGTAGTCCACCAGCGGACTGCAGTTCTTCCCGCTGAACAGCCGGGGGTAGCCGACCACGACCACCCGTGCCTGCGGGGCGCTCTGCCGGACGGCGGCGAACAGTGCGCTCGCCTGGCCGGTGAACGTCGAGTTCATGTAAGCCGTCGACTGGGCGACCGCGGCCGCGCACTCGTCGTCGTTGTCCTTCTGCGCGCAGAGCCCGAAGACCTGCGTGAAGCCGATGTCGTTGCCGCCGGCCTGGACACTCACGTAGCGGGCCGACGAGGACACCGACGGCAACTGCTTGGTGGCGACATCGGGCATCGTGGCCCCGGCACAGGCGAGCGTGGTCAGCTGCAGCCTGGCGGCCTGCGCCAGCAGCCGCGGGTAGGCGAGGTTGGAGCGGCCGCAGGCGTCGGTCGCAGGGGCGGCCCCGGTGCCCGCGGCGAACGAGTCGCCGAGGGCGACATAGCTGCGGTGTGGCGATTTGTGGTGGCCCCCTCTGTGTTGGGGCGCGGGGTGAGCGGACGCCCCCGGTGCCGCTACCAGAATCAAGGCGAGCGCTGTCAACGTGACAGCGCAGAACCGGCGGAACATGGACATGGTGAACCCTTCCCCTCCCGTGGCGAGGCGAGAATCGCAGGTTGTTCCGACGTCCGGACAGGTGGCAATTCTGCCCCCTTGTGGCGGTTCCCTCCAGGTGCACCGGATCGGCGCAGGCTGCCCGCCGTGGTGGCCCCCCGTGCGGCCAGGGCATCCAGACCCGCGGTCCCTCGGCCTTGCAGCGCAACACGTCCCACTGAGAGGTGAAACAGATCGCTCGCCGGTGACCAAGAGAACCGTCCCCTCGGTCACCGGGGACGGTTCCTTTGGTCACCTGGTCACCTGGTCACCTGGTCAGCAGGGCTGCCAGTGCTGTCGGCTGGGTGACCATCGGCCAATGTCCGGAGTCGAGATCGACCAGGTCGAGGTGCCGGGCCCTCGCCAGCTCGGGTAGTTCGCCGGCGGTGATCCAGGCCTTGGCGTCGTCCGGGGTGAACTCGGGGCAGATCAGCGTGACCGGGACGTCGTAGCGGCCCTCGTTCTCCAGCCGCACGATGCCGCGGGCGACACCCTCGGGCACCGGGATCATCGCCGACGCCACCCGCTCGCGGGTCGCGGCGTCCAGGTCGGCGGAGTCCGGACCCTCGAACGCCGGCCAGCCGGGGAACGGCATCGCTCCGTCGACGATCGGCAGGAAGTCGGCGTAGGCCTCGCCGTCCGCGACCGGGAAGCCGCCGATCAGCGCCACCCCGGCCACCGGACGCCGATCGGCCGCGATCCAGGCCAGTGATGCCGCCGCCGAATGGCCCACCACCAGCGGCGGTGCGACACAGTCGTCGATCGCGGCCAGAACCGCCGTGACCTGGTCGTCCAGGGTTGCCTCGGTGTTGCCGTCACCCTGTCCGGGCAGGGCCACCGGGATGCCCCGATGCCCCCGCCGGTCGAGCTCGGTCACCACGTCCGTCCATACCTGCGGGGCCAGCCACAGGCCCCCAATCAGCACGATGTCGGTCATCGTCTCCTCCTTCAGCGATGCGCTGATCAAAGCCGCGCCCTCGTCATCCCGGACTTGATCCGGGATCTCTCCGGGATCTTTCCCCGCCGGAGATCGCGGGTCGGAGCCCGGGATGACGTGCATGATCAGCGATGCCCTGCACCCTAGGAGGGGATCCGGACGATCCGCGTCCGCAACCGACCTACGATGACGCCATGGACGCCAGCCCCACCGCCCGGGCCCTGCGCACGCTCGACCTCATCCACCAGCGGCCCGGGATCCGTGCCGTGGATCTCGCCGACCGGCTCGGGGTGAGCGAGCGGGCCGTCCGCCGCTATGTCGGCACGCTGCGCGATGCCGGCATCCCGGTCACCGCCACCACCGGACCGTACGGCGGCTATCAGATCGGACGCGGCGTCCGGCTACCACCGGTGGTGTTCAGCGGCGCCGAGGCGCTGGCGACGGTGATGGCGGTGCTGGATTCGCCGGCCGGCGCACCGGACCCCGACAGCCTGGCCGGATCCGGCGTCGCGAAGCTGTTGCGGGCACTTCCGGAATCGGTCGGACGGCCCGCCACGCAGTTCTGGCAGCACGTCGCGTCCGCCGGTGCACGGACGCCGCGGCCCGACCTCACCGTCACCTCGGCCCTGGTCGAGGCGGTCGCGGCGGGCCGGTGCGTCCGGATCTCGTATCGCAGCGCGGCCGGTCATGAGTGGACGAGCGAGGTCGACCCGTGGGCGGTCGTCGTGCGCTACGGACTCTGGTATCTGCTGTGCCGGACGAGCTCGGGCGAGCTGCGCACCTACCGGCTGGACCGGATCGGTTCGGTCGACCTGCTCAGCACCGCCTCCGAGGTGCCGGCCGATCTGGACGCCGCCGCCGTCCTGGAGCGCAGTCTCGGCGAAGGCTGGGGACTGACCACCCGGGTGCGGTTCCTTGCGCCCGCCGAGCGCGTCCGGCCCTGGCTGCGGGCACCGATGGGCCGCCTCGAACCCGACGGTGACGAGTGTGTGCTGACCGGCACCACCAGCAATCCGGAGATGTACGCGGGGGAGTGGCTGGCGCAGGTGCCGTTCCCGTTCGTCGTCGAGGAGGGACCTGAGCTGCGGGCCGCCGTCCGCGAACTGGCCGCCCGACTCACCGCCGCCGCCACTGGTTAGGTCCGACGCAACCACCGCTGGTTGAGCTTGTCGAAACCTTCCTAGGGTGGGCTGACCAGAGCCCAGGAGCGGCAAGCCTCAGCCGCGACGGCGGACGAACTCGCGCCGGGCGTACTGACCCAGGGCGTAGGTGAAGTAGCCGTCGGCGGCCGCGCCGACGCCGCCGCCGACCAGCGGGATCCGCTTGGCGACCTGCACCACCGCATGCTTGCCGGCCATCTTCATGCCCAGGTCGCCGAACACCCGTTCGCTGACCGCATGCTCCAGAATCGGGTCGAAGACCGGCGCGGTGGCCACCCCCAGCGGCGTGCTGGGCAACTTGCCGGACGCCACCAGCTTGCGTACGTCGTCCTCACCGAGCATCGCCAGGGTCAACGCCGAACGCACCCGCCGGTCATTGAGGTCGTAGCCGCGCAGGTGCGCGATCGCCGCGATCATTCGCATCTGGACGACGGCCAGCCCGGCCAGGTTGGTCGGTAGCGCCACCGGCAGCAACAACAGGCCGCCCAGGTTGGTCAGGAAGCCCTGCGCCCCGGCCAGCCCGACGTGTTGCCGAACCACCGACTCGACGGCCGCTTCATGATCGCCGCGGGTCTGCAGGCAGCGGGCGGCTGCGTCCTTGGCGCCCGGGATGGTCATATTGCCGTCGATGGCGAACTCGAGGATCTGCCGGAGCACGTTGCCGGCCACTTCGGGCGCGCGCTGAACGAGGGTCTTGCTGGCTTCCTGGGAGGAGCTGGGTTCCTGGGTGGACATGCGGTGACTCCTGAGCGTCGCGGGATTCGCCGTCCACACTACTCACGGTGCCCCCAGCCACTATCGGGGGTGACCCGGCGCCGTCCCTGGCTGCCGGCGCGAGCTGCTGGGCCAAGGTTTGAGGTGCCGTCCGAGAACTGCGGTCCGGATCAGCACCTGACGGCGTGCCGCGTGCTCGGGTCACAACTGGACCGCGGATTTCAGAGTCGGGACTCCCGTCCCCGCAATCGTCAGGCCCTGATGGCACAATCGAGCAATGAGTCGCCCGGGCATCTTCGGACCGCCGCGGGACTGGCCGGCGCAGGACCTGATCGGGCTCTCCGACGAGCTCGACCCCGACCTGGTGGTGTTGGCCTACCGCTGCGGGGTGTTCCCGATGCCCCTGCACAACTCCTGGTTCCCGGCCCGGATGGGTTGGTGGTCGCCGATGCGGCGCGGCGTCCTGCTGCCCGACGGGATGCGGGTAACCCGCTCGCTGCGGCAGGCCGCGAAACGCTATGTGACCACCGTCGATGCCGCTTTCGACCAGGTGATCAGCCGCTGCGCCGACCCGAGCCGTCCGCACGGCTGGATCGACGACGACATCGTCAACGCGTTCACCCTGCTGCACGAGCACGGGGTGGTGCACAGCGTCGAGACCTGGACGCCCGACGGACGGCTCGCCGGCGGTCTGTACGGGGTGTCGCTGGGCGGCTTGTTCGCCGGCGAATCGATGTTCCATGACCCCGAGATCGGACGGGACGCGTCCAAGGTGGCACTGCTGCGGCTGGTCCGGGCAATGCAGCGCGACGGCGGAACCGAGCGGCTGATCGACGTCCAATGGCGCACCGACCACCTGGCCTCGCTCGGGGTGATCGAGATCGATCGCGACGAATACCTGGCGGCGCTCGACGAAACCCTCGGCCTGCCCGGGCCCGACTGGGCGTCCGAGCGAGAACTGAGTGAGCGGGGAACGGAGGACGACGGTGCCTGAACTGCCCGAGGTGGAGGCGTTGCGCTCGTTCCTCACCGACAAGCTGACCGGTGCGACCATCGCTCGCACCGAGCTGTTGGCGTTCAGCGCGCTGAAGACGTTCCAGCTGCCGCTCTCGGCGTTGCACGGGGGCGAGGTGGAACAGGTCCGCCGCTACGGGAAATTCATCGCGATCGACGTCTCGGGCAGCTGGCTGGTGTTCCACCTGGCCAGGGCCGGCTGGCTGCAATGGAAGGACGCCATGCCCACCAAGCCGGCTCGTCCCGGACGTGGTCCGCTGAGTCTGCGGGTGGTGCTGGCCGACGGTTCGGGCTTCGATCTGACCGAGATGGGCACCCAGCGGAAACTGGCCATCTATGTGGTCGGCGACCCGCAGGAGGTGCCGATGCTGGCCAGCCTCGGCCCCGATCCGCTGGCCGACGAGTTCGACTCCGACGCGTTGGCGGCGATCCTGGCCAAGGCCGGACGCGCCCAGCTCAAGGGGGTGCTGCGCGACCAGCGGGTGATCGCCGGCATCGGCAACGCCTACAGCGACGAGATTCTGCACGCCGCCAAGCTGAGCCCGTTCAAGCCGTCCAACGCCTTGTCGGCCGAGGAACATGCCCGGCTGTTCGCCGCGATCAAGGATGAGCTCGGCGACGCGATCGCCCGTTCGGTCGGCCGGGCCGCCAAGGAGTTGAAGGGCGAGAAGAGGATCGGCCTGCGGGTCCACGGCCGCACCGGCGAACCCTGCGACGTCTGCGGCACGCCGATCGCCGAGGTCTCCTTCGCCGACTCGTCCCTGCAGTACTGCCCAGGCTGTCAGACCGGCGGTAAACCCCTGGCCGACCGCCGGATGTCCAAGCTGCTGAAGTAGGTCGCCCGGTTCGCGTGGAACGAAGGGGACGGTTCCTTGGTCACTGGGGACGGTTCCTTTGGTCACCGGGGACGGTTCTCTTGGTCACCAGAAGTGTCCAAAGGAACCGTCCCCGGCGACCGAGAGAACCGTCCCTCTGGTCACCAGCCGAGGGCGTCCAGGTCGGCGATCAGGGCGGGGACGCCGCGGTCGCCGAAGTGCCGGACGCCGAGCAGCCGGTGATGCAGGCCGAGCACCTTGCTGCGGTCGGCGAAGTCGTCCGGGATCGGCCATTCGTGTTCGTAGGCCTCCCAGAACTCCGGCGGGAACGGATTCTGGCTGACGCCGAGCATGTGCACCAGATCGAGCTCACGGTCGGCGAACGACACCTCCGGGTCGATCACCCAGCGGCCGGCGACGGTGTTGCCCGTCCACAGGTCGCCGTGGGTGAGCGAAGGGACGGGTCGGGACGGCAGCAGCGCCTGGATCGCGCCGTCGCAGGCCCGATCCAGGCGGCGGGCGACCGCACGCGGAACGGACGGGTCGGCCAGGTGGGTGCGGACGCGCTGCTCGGCGAAGAACGCAGGCCAGTCGTCCGACCAGGTGTTGGGTTGGAGGAAACGACCGCCCCGGTTCTCCCGGTGCCAGCCGTACCGCGGCCCGACCTGGCGATGCATCCGGGCGATCGCCAGGCCCAGCGCCGGCCAATCCGGGGGGCCGCCGACGTACTCGAGGATCAGCCGTGTTCCCGACGCCGCCAGCACCTTCGGGGTGGGGACGCCGGCCCGCCGCAACGCACCCAGCCCGTCGGCCTCGATCACCGCCGGATAGGGGCAGTCCTTGACCACGACGCGACGTCCGTCGGTCAGCGTCGCCAGTCGGGTATCGCCGACCCAGCCGCCACTCAGCGGCTCGACGCTGACCAGCACCGGCAACTCCACGGGCCAACCGCCCGGGTTCGTCGCCGCGTCCATCACCGCACGGTAACCCAAACCTGATGCCGGCACTCGGCATCGGCGGCGGCACGTGGCCCGTGCTCCCCGTGGAACAGCGGCGGATAACAGGATCATCTCGACCGGTCGTGCTGCTGGGGGTGGCCCGTGGGTGCCCGATATCCTCGGCGGTGCCGTCTACCCCGAGGAGTCCCATGTCGAGCGCGCT
>NZ_JAPUED010000038.1:21170-25904 GCF_027492755.1 Micropruina sp.
GCCCGATATCCTCGGCGGTGCCGTCTACCCCGAGGAGTCCCATGTCGAGCGCGCTGGTTACTCGTGCTCGCGCGGTCCTCGACCAGGAGTGGACGAAGAACTCCCGGCTCGGTCTGCGGCTGATCGTCGCCGCCACCATCGTGACCATCGTGATCGCCTTCATGGGTCCGTCGGCGGTTGCGCTGCGGCTCGGTCCGCGCAGCTCGCTGATGCCGCCCTGGTACCTGCCGGCGGGCATCGTCAGCCTCAACGAGTGGGTGGCGGTGCTGTCGCTGTGGATCGCCCTCATCGCAGGCTCGATCGGGTTGTGGATCTGCTATCGCGCCGTCGACACCGGCTGGCGGCCGAACATCCATCGGCTCTTCGTGCTGGGCGCGGTGCTCTGCCTGGTCACCTCGCTGGTACCGCCGCTGACTTCGGCCGATGTGCTGATGTACGCCGCCTACGGACGGCTGATGGTGCTGGGCTGGAACCCCTACGACATCACCCCGGCGAACATCGTCCGGCAGGAGTTCGATCCGGTGATGCGCTGGATGGAGGCGCCCTGGCAGGACACCCCCTCGGTGTACGGCCCGATCGCCTCGTTCAGCCAGTGGCTGGCCGCCACCCTGGGCGGCGAAAGCATGCACCAGGTGGTGTTCTGGCTGCAGATGTTCGCGGTGCTGCCGTTCCTGGTGGTGGCTTTCATCGCGGTGAAGATGGCGCACGGCGACCCGGCCTTCCAGACCCGCGCGGTGCTGTTCACCATTCTCAACCCGATCATGATCTGGTCGATCTGCGCGCAGGCCCACAACGAGCCGCTGACGCTGGTGTTCGCCGTCGCCGGACTGTGGTTCATGCGGCGCAACGCCTGGCTGGCCGGCGTCGGGATCGGCCTGGCCGGCTGCGTCAAGGTGTCGCTGGTCTACTACGGGTTGGCGATGGTGTGGGGCTACCGGCATCAGCCGCGCAAGCTGATCCAGTTGTGTGTGGCGGCCGCGGTCACCATCGGGCTCGGTTACGGACTGTTCGCCCCCGAGGCGTTGTTCGCGGCCGGCCGGAACACCTCGTACGTGTCGGCCGGCTCCTGGGCGGAGTGGCTGCTCGGTCTCGGCGTCGTCACGGTCGGCGACGGCATCACCCGCCGGGTGATCAGCGTGCTCGGCATGGCCGGCATGGTGGCGGTCGGGTGGATGCTGTCCCGGGTGCTGCCCTGGGAGACCGCCCCGGGCGCCCCGGCGGGAACCGATCCGAGGCGTGATCCGTTGACCATCGCGGTCCGGACGGCGGCGCTGCTGACCGCCGCGTGGCTGATCACCTCGCCGTACACGCTGAGCTGGTACGACCTGATCACCTGGGTGCCGTTGGCGCTGATGGCGGCCAACCGGCTCGATGTGATCACCATGTGGCGCGGCACCTGGCTGTCGCTGGCCTACGTCACCGGCCGGGTGATCGAGTTCGGGCCCGGCGTGGTGATCGCCGGTTTCGCGATGCGCGATGTGCTGTGCACCGCCGCCCAGATCGTGGCCATCATCTGGGTGATCTGGTGGTGGCGTTCCGAGGGCGGCGAGATGCCCCGGATGAGCCTGCTGCGGGACGGCTGGCGCCGGTTCCGCGGTCGTCCGGCGACACCCTGACGGATCGAGCGCCGAGCTCTGACCAGGCGCCTGGTTACACTCCCCGGGTGAGTGGCACGGAGGTCGGACGGCGACGCAGCGTCGCCATTCGTGCCCTGGTCACCGTGGCGGTGACCGCGCTCGTGGTCACCGTTGCGTTGGCCGTGGTGGGCGCCGTCCGAGGGCCAGTGCTACCGGCGCCGACGGTGCCCGCACCCACTGTCGGACCGGCTTCGATCCTGCCCAGCCAGCCTGTGCACCGGGTCAGCGTCGATCCGCTGAGCCGCACACTGACGGTCGAGCCGTACCTGAGTGGGCAAATGCCCGGCAAGCCGTTCGATGTCGCCGACCCGACCTCGACCACCGGCCTGTTCACCGAGGCGACGCTGATCGCGTGGGCCGCTGACCCGGGCTGGAAGCAGAACCAGAACCTGCCGGTGGGTCTGATCGTCGCCGACCTCGAGCCGCGCACCGTGGTCGTCGGTGACCTGGACGCCACCGGACGGGGTGTCCTCGCCGAGGTCGGGGCCCGCGTCTACCGCTCGCTGACCGATCTGCGGGTCAGTGACGTCCGCAGCGACCCGGAGACGGCGATCGGGCCGTATCCGGCACGTTGGGCGCACGCCACGGTGACCGGCACGCTGTCGGACGGCGCCGCCGAACGGGTCGAGTTGTCGATGCTGGTGGTGGCGCTGCCGAACGGACGCCACTTCGCGCTGGTCGAGTTGCGACCCGACCATCCCGGTGCGGCCGCCCAGTTCCCGGCGCTGGATCGCGCCGTGGCGTCCGTCGTCGCGGTCGGCTGAGCGGGGGGCCGGTCATAACCGCCGCTGGTTGAGCTGTCGAAACCCCTTGCCAGCGCGCGCACGTCCAGGGTCTCGACAAGCTCGACCAACGAAAGGCGGCACCGAGGGGTTCCGCTTACACTGACCCGGTGACCCAGTCAGCGCAGCCCGGCGAACCTTCTCGGCTGCTCGTCGTCGGCGCCGCCGCAGGCATGGGGCGCTGGCTCTCCGACCACCTGTTCGCCGACCTGCCCTGGCAGCAGGTCGTGCTCGTCGACACCGCCGCCTCCGCGCAACTGCTCGAGGGGGCGGTCCACGCCTACAGCGCGACGCCGGTGCGCACCGGCACCCTCGACGAGGTCGCGTCCGAACTGGGCGCCGCGGGCTTCATCATCTGCCTCGCCGTTCCGGACGGCGCCGCCGCCGGGGTGCTCGCCGACGTGGACGCCCTGCTGCCGGCCGATGCGCCGATCATCATGGTCGGCGCGAGCTTCAGCTGGACGATGGACCTGCTGGCCGCCGTCCCCGACCGGACGGCCGTCGCGCTGCACCCGCTGATGGACACCGCGGCCCGTTCGCTGGACGGCCAGACGGTGTGCGCCACCGAGGTGCGCGGGGTGGCGACCGGTTGGCTGGCCGAGGCGATCACCAGCCGCGGCGGCATCTACACGGTGCTGTCGCCCGAGCGGCACGACCGGATCATGACCTACGTGCTGGCGCTCACCCACCAGGCGCTGCTCGGCTTCGTCACCGCCGTCGCCGAGAGCGGACTCGACCTGGCCGATGAGCTGTGGGCCGCCCGGACGCCGCTGTTCGAGGCGCTGCTCGGGCTGGCGGTGAGCCTGCTGGAAGAGAACCAGGAACTCACCCTGGCGCACATCCAGGCCAGCGTCGACGGCGAAACCGCCGCCGCCGAACTGGCTGCCGCGGTGGCGTCGGTGAGCGCGTCCGCGACCTCCCGCGACGACCTGGTGGCCCGGATCACCGCGACCCGGGACCGGTTCAGCGGTGCCTTGTTCGACACCGTCCGCAACACCGCCGCCGCGACCCTGACCGCAGGCCAGTCGAAGCGGGCCACCCTGGCCCGGGTGCGCCGGCTGGGCGGGTTGGTCGGTCTGTACCCGACCGGACGCCCCGACAAGCTGCGGGTCGGACGGCTGGTCGACCTGACCCCGGTGCACCTGGTGCTGGAGGAGTTGCTGATCGGCCCGCGGGGCGAGGCCGCGCTGCTGCTCGGACCGGGCGTCCGCAACGCCAAACGGCTCGGACGCCGCGGCAAGGCCGTCCGGACCCGGTTCGGCATCGGGCATGTCGAGGTGCTCTCGGACGCCGAACTCGAGGTCGCCCTCGACTCGTGGCTGGCCCACCTGCGCCGCGACATCCGCTTCCTGGTGCCCGAATCGGTGGCCGGCGACGGGGTCGCCTCGGTGGTGCGCGAACAGCGCGGGGTGGGCGCCGCCTACCTGGTTTCCGAGGCGGTCCGGACCGGTCAGCGGGCGGTGGTGATCCGCACCGAGATCCGTGCCGACCTCGACCTGGACGAGACCATCGAGCGACTCCGCCGGGCCGTCGAGGTCGCCTACGCCTGGCCGCACGGGGTGGCCCGGCCGCTGCGCGAAACCCGTCCCGAGCTGCGCTATCTGGGCCCGCCCGGCACCTTCTCCGAGAACGCTGCCCGGCAGTTCGCGGTGGGCCTGGCCGGGGCCGGCGAGCACGACGTCCGGATCGAGGCGGTGGACTCCTTCGACGACGTGCTGGAGGCGACCCGGGCCGGCGGCCTCGGCGTGCTGCCGATCACCAGCTCGGCGTCCGGCCTGGTCACCCGCTCGACCAAGGCGCTGTTGGCCTCCGATGTGCCGGTGGTGGCCGGTGGGGTGGTGGACGTCGCCGTCCGGTTCGATGCGTATGCGGCTGCCCCTGTCGCCTTGTCCGAACTGCGCGGCGCACCGGTGTTCAGCCATCCGCAGGCGCTGGCCCAGTGCACCAGCTTCGTCCGACGCTGGGGTCTGGATCCGCGTCCGTGCGCCTCGACCGCGGACGCCCTGGGCCAGCTGCTCACCGCCGGCGGTCCGGCGATCGCGCTGGCCTCGTCAGGCGCCGAGGCGGATCACCCGTTCGTCCATGTGGTCGAGCGCGAGATCGACGACCTCTCCGGTTCGATCACCCGGTTCCTCATCGTCGGTCAGCCCGGCGCCTTCGACGAGCATCGCGACGGCTCCGACCCGACCCTGCGCGGCATCGTGCTCGCCCCGTCGGTGGCCTCGATCGCCTCCCTGGTCGGACGCGGCCCCGGCTTCGACGAGCTGCTCACCGACGCCGACGGCCACTGCCTGTGGGTGACCAGCCACCCGGTC
>NZ_JAPUED010000039.1 GCF_027492755.1 Micropruina sp.
GGCAAGCTCGACCAACGGTGGTTTCGACAGACCCAGCCAACGGTGGTCGGCCTTCGGCTAGTCGGGTCGTCGAAGCGGCTTGTCAGCCGAACAACTCACCCCAGGTGCGCACGGAGACGATGCCGGTTTGCGGCAACTTGTACTTCTTCTGCAGCGTCCTGACCGCCTTGTCCGTCTTGGCGCCGAACGTGGTGCCGCCGTCGACCTTGTAGCGACGGGCCTCGAGTATGTTGTGCACGGCCGCGACCTGATTGCCCTTGGCGCCCTTCCGGACGTCCGGAGCGAGCCGGGTCAGGGTGAGCGGATCGGCTTTGCCGGTCGCCGTCAGCTTCCGCTTCTTCTGGTACGCCTTAACCGCTGACACCGTGTCGGTGCCGAAATAGCCGGTGGTCTTCACCTTGTGGCCGGCCTTGATCAGCAGATTCTGCAGCGCTGTGACCTTCGCCCCGCGATTGCCCTGCTTGAGGGTGAGGGTGATGTGCAGGTCGTATTTGGTCAGTCCGTACTTGGTGATCAGTTTGTACACGCTGTCGGCGTACGACTTCTTGGACGACCAGCCTGCCTTGGCGATGGCGTTCAGGAACGCTTTGGGGCTGGTGGCCCTCATCGCCGACTTGTAGCGTCCGGTTGACAGCACCGCGCCCTGGTCGGTGACCGAGTCGCCCATCGACTTGTACTTCCGGTACTTGGTTCCGCTCACCTTGATGCAACTCTTCGAGACTTTGCTCTTGGCTCCGCCGCACAGGATTCCGAAATAGTTCTTGGCCTTCTTCGTCACCGTGCTCCTGCCCGAGTCGGAGTGGTACAGGCCCTGGGCGATCGTCACCGAGGCCGGCACCCTGGTGGTCGCCTGATTGCGCTGCGCCAGAGGTGCCAGTGAACTGATCAGGGCCTTGTTGGGGTCGGTCTTCGGCTTCTTGGGTTTCGGGGCCGGCTTCTTGGGTTTGGGCTTGGCTTTCGGCTTGCTGACGTCGAAGCGGTACAGGTTCCAACGCTTCATGGTGTTGATCACCAGCGTCGAGTAGTGGGGGTCGGTCGCGTAGCCGGCCTTGTGCACCGCCTTGATGAACTTGTCCGGATCGTTGGTGTACTTGAATGCCGGGTTGTACCGGTCGGCGTAGTTGAGCAGCCGTCCGTGGTCGAGGAAAGACTTCTCCATCGAGGAGTAGGTGCGGAACTTGCTGACGTACTTCTTCTTCTTGCCCTTGATGTACTCGTACGAGGCGAGTGACACGCACCCCTTCTGGTACGGGCTGACCGCGGCGCTGCATTTGATGCCGAAGTAGTTCCGATACTTGGCGCTGAGACCCGACAAACCCCAGCCCGACTCGAGAATCGACTGCGCGATCGTCACCGCACGGGGCACGCCGTACTTCTTCTTGGACGCCGTCGCGGCCTGGGCGGCCTTGGCGATGTACGCCTCGTAATCGACGGCTGCTTCGCTGTCGTCGGCGCCCACGGTGGCTGTCGCGAGACCGGCGGCTGTGAGGGCGATCGCGAGGAGTCCGATGCGGATCCGGGTAGAGGGGTGGGTCATGGCCAGGTATTCAAACCCTGAGAAGTAGCTCAGAGCCAGCTTAAGTCTCGACCCCGCATCGACGGATGGCCTGGTGAGTGCGCTCTGACTAGGTGATTCGCGTGTGGCAACCCTCAAGTGGCGCCTGATGCTGGGTTCGAGTGGACCGAAAAGAACCGTCCCTGCGTACCGGTTTGCGCGGGCCGGAGATGAAGGTCTCGACAAGCTCGACCAGCGGTGCCGCGAGGGGCCTCGGCAGGCTCGATCGCCGGGCTGGTGGTGCTACGGAGCCACCGGGATGCGGATGGTGAACACCGTGTGGCCAGGGCGTGAGTCGACGGACGCCGTCCCGTGGTGGGCGGCGACCACGGCCGCCACGATCGCCAGGCCCAGACCGGTGGACGATCCGCCCTGCTTGCGTGCGCGGCTGACCTCCGCCCGGGTGAAGCGTTCGAAGACGGACGCCTGAAGCTCTGACGGCACTCCCGGTCCGTTGTCGGTGACCGTGATCACCGCCGTCCGGCCGTCCACCGCCACCGCGGTCTCCACCTGGGTGCCCGGCGGGGTGTGCGTGCGTGCGTTGCCCAGCAGGTTGGCGAGCACCTGATGCAGCCGGTAGCGGTCGGCCAGCGCGACGACGGGTTCGTCGGGCAGCGACAGCGACCAGCGATGGTCGGGTCCGGCGACGCGGGCGTCGCTGGTGGCGTTGAGCACGATCTCGGTGAGGTCGGTCGACTTCAGATCGAGAGCGGGCCCCGAATCCAGCCGGGCGAGCAGCAGCAGATCCTCCACCAGGGTGCTCATCCGGTCGGACTCGGACTCGATCCGGGACATCGCGTGCGCCATCGCCGGCGACATGTCCGCCCGTTCCCTACGGGTCAGTTCGGCGTAGCCGCGGATCGCAGCCAGCGGATTGCGTAGCTCGTGCGAGGCGTCCGCCACGAACTGCCGCAGCTTCATCTCCGAGGCGTGCCGGGCCGCCAGCGCACCCTCGACGTTGTCGAGCATGTGGTTGAACGCCAAGCCGACCCGTCCGACCTCGCTGACCGGATCGGTGTCCCTCGGGCTCACCCGGACGATGCCCGCCACCTCGCCGCTCTCCAGGGGAAGGTTCGACACCGTGGTCGCGGTTCCCGCAAGCCGGTTCAGCGGGGTCAGGCTGCGAACCACCACACTGCGCGCCGCCACCACGGCGACCACGATCACCGCACCGGTGAGCAGCGCCTCGAAGACGACCAGCGAGGTCATCGCGCTGGTCACCTGGGCGAGCGGGATGCCGACGATCACCGTCCGGGTGTCATCGGCGCCGGCCGTCAATCGGTAGAGCCCGTAGCCGGCGAGTTGAATCGTGGCCCGATCCCCGGGGTTGAGGCTGAGCGTTCCCAGCAGATCGGTGGCATCCACCGACAGCGAGGTGAAACGGGGGCCGAAGTTGCTGGCGCGATCGACCAGGATCACGCCCTGAACGGCGCCGCCGGACTCTATTGCGATGATCGTGCCGATCTCCTGGCCGCCCGGCCCCGGACCGCCGCTGCTGGGACCGACCTGTCGCGCGATGGCGCGGTCGAGACGGGCGTCCACCTGACCGATCTGGATGTTGTAGACGCCGAGCGCCACCACCGCGCTCAGCCCGATCGCAACGACCGCGACCAGTGCCGCGACACGCACCACCAGCCGCCGTCCGAGGGTGCCCTTGGCGAGCGGTCGGACGGCGGACGGTGGCTGCGGGGGCGCCGCCAGCGGGGAGTCGGAGGTCTGCGGAAGGGGCGCCGACGGGGGAGGCGGCGCGGGAGGAGTGCTCAT
>NZ_JAPUED010000040.1 GCF_027492755.1 Micropruina sp.
GCAGGAACCACAGGATGAAGGTCACCATCAGGCCCGTCGACAGGCCGCTCTGCAGGCCGCGAAGCAGCACCGTGCCCCAGTTGCGGCGTCCGGTGACCCGCTCCACCGACTTCAGGTCGGTGCCGACGATCGTGATGTTCTGCACCGCGAATTTGGCGTCGGCAAGGAAGTCCACCGCCGCCTGCGCTTGCACGTAGCTGTCGTAGACGCCCACCGACTGTGGGTATTCCAGTTCGAACAGCGAACTGAGCCGGGCGTTGGGCTGGGTCATCGGGTTCCTTCCGTCAGCCGACTGGGGTGAGATTCAGCGTCCGGCCGGCAAGGGAGCGCTTGCGCGCCGCAATCGTCCGGGCCAGCTCGGTCAGTGCGCGAGCGCTCGGCTTCGAGCCGTCCGCCACCACCACCGGGAACCCGTCGTCGCCGCCGACGCGCACCGCAGGGTCGAGCGGCACCTCGGCCAGCAACGGAATGTCGTAGCCCAGCCGGGTGGTCAAGGTGTTCGCCACCTCGGCGCCACCGCCGCTGCCGAAGACGTCCACCCGATGGGTATCGCCGCAATGGGGGCATTCGACGTCGAGGTAGCTCATGTTCTCGACGACGCCGATCACCTTCTGCTCGAGCATCGACGCCATCGTGCCGGCCCGCTCGGCCACCTCGGCGGCGGCCTGCTGCGGCGTGGTCACCACCAGCACCTCGGCGTTCGGCAGCTTCTGGCCCAGCGACAGCGCCACATCACCGGTGCCGGGCGGCAGGTCGAGCAACAGGAAGTCCAGGTCACCCCAGAACACGTCGGAGAGCAGTTGGTGCAGCGCCCGGTCGAGGATCGGCCCGCGCCAGGCGATCACCTGATCGCGGCTGGCCTTCAGCATGCCCATCGAGATCACCTTCAGACCCATCGTCGGCACCGGCAGGATCATGCCGTCCAGCGACGTGGGCGAGGTGTCGGCGACACCGAGCATCTGCGGAATGGAGTGGCCGTAGATGTCGGCGTCCAGCACGCCGACCGATTTGCCCTGCTCGGCCAGTGCCATCGCCAGGTTCACCGTGACCGACGACTTGCCGACACCGCCCTTGCCGGAGGCGACCAGGATCACCTGGGTCAAGTTGCTGGCGTCCGCGAACGGGATGGCGCGCTCGGCGATGCCGCCGCGCAACTGCCGCTTCATCTCGGCGCGCTGCTCGTCGGTCATCGCGCCCAGCGTCAGGTTGATGCCGCCCACCCCCGGCACGGAGGTGACCGCCGCGGTGACGTCGTGCTCGATGGTGCTCCGCAGCGGACAGCTCGCGATCGTCAGCAGCACGGTGAGCGAGACCACGTCATCGTCGTCGATGGTCAGCGATTCCACCATGCCCAGCTCGGTGATCGGGCGCTTGATCTCGGGATCCACCACCCCGGCCAGCGCCTCCTGGACAGCGGCGAGCAGTTCGTTATCGGGCATATCCGAACCCTACTCCGGGCAGCGCGGACGACCGTCGGGTATCGCGCTCGGCGTACTCGGGGCCCGGGCTACCGGTTCGGACCCTTCGGCGGACGGCCGCCGTCCTTGCCGGGCGGTCGGGAGCCGGTTTCGCCACCGTCCTCGCCCTTGTCGAGTTCCTCGAGCAGGTCACGCAGCTCGCCGCGGATGAAGTCGCGGGTGGCCAGGTCGCCGATCCGCATCCGCAGCGCGGCGATCTCGCGGGCCAGGAAGTCGGTGTCGGCGCGGGCCTGGGCCGCCACCTCACGGTCGTGCTCCAGGCTGACCCGCTCCCGGGCCTCCTGCCGGTTCTGCGCCAGCAGGATCAGCGGCGCGGCATAGGACGCCTGCAACGACAGCAGCAGGGTCAGGAAGATGAACGGGAACGGGTCGACCTGCCAGCTTCCGGTGGCGATCATGTTCCAGGCGATCCAGGCGACGATCAGCACCGTCATCCAGATCAGGAAGCTGGCGGTGCCCATGAACCGGGCGAAGCCCTCGGCGAAGCTGCCGAACACTTCGGCGTCCATCCGCACCCGGGGCAGCCAGCGTCGCTCCCGTCCGGGTGTGTTGAGTCGATCACTGGTGGACACCGGTCACCCCCTGCCGCAGCTGGTCCAGCTGAATCCCGCGCCAGTCGTTGGGCAGGATGTGGTCGAGCACGTCGTCCACGGTGACCGCGCCCAGCAACCGGCCGTCGGCGTCCACCACCGGGGCGCAGACCAGGTCGTAGGTGGCGAAGTAGCGCGACACGACGGCGACATCGGAGTCCGGTGTCAGCGGCGTGATGCCCTTGTCCACCAGCGACGCCGCCAGTGTGGAGGGAGGTTCGCGCAGCAGCCGCTGAATGTGCACCCCGCCCAGATAGCGTCCGGTCGGGGTGTCCAACGGCGTCCGGCAGATGAATGCCAGGCAGGCCAGTGCGGGCGTCAACTCCTCGTTCCGCATCATCGCCAGGGCGTCGGCGACCGTGGCGTCGGCCGGCAGGATCACCGGCTCGGGGGTCATCAGACCGCCGGCGGTGGCGGCGTCATAGCTGAGCAGCGAGCGGACGTCCTCGGCCTCTTCGGGCTCCATCCGTTCCAGGATGTCCTCGGCGACGTCGGGCGCCAGCTCGGCGATCAGGTCGGCGGCGTCGTCGGGGTCCATCTCCTCCAGGACGTCGGCGGCACGGTCGGCCTCCAGCGACTGGATCACCTCGACCTGCTCGTCCTCGGGCAGCTCCTCCAGCGCTTCGGCCAGCAGCTCGTCGTCCATCGCCTTGACCACTTCGGCGCGGCGCTGAGGATCCATGTCGTGCAACTCGCGGGCCACATCGGCCGGCTTCATCTCCTGCAACTCGGCCAGCAGCTGCTCGGCGCCGCCGCTCGGGATCAGGGTGAAGTCGGGCACCTCGTCCCACCCCACGATGGTGATGTGCGGCTTGGCGAACGGACGCCGGCGCACCTGGTCGCGCAGGGCAACCTCGCTGAGTTCCCAGTCCCGCTGCCGGGCCTGCCGGATGGCCAGGTCGTAAAGGGTGAACGGCTGGGGATTGCCGCGCCGGAACACGGTGCGGTCGAACAGGTCCTCGATCGCCAGGTTCTCCTGCTCGCGCGGCTCGAACCGGCGGGTGTTCACCACACCCGAGATGATCACCTGGTTGGCGTCGATCGAATGCACCCGCTCCATCGGGAAGAAGATCCGGCGCAGCGCGAAGAGCTCGATGACCAGGCCCTTGACCCGGGGCGCCCGTTTACCGGGACGGTTCTGCAGCACCACATCGCGCACCTTGCCCACCTGGTCGCCACTGGCGT
>NZ_JAPUED010000041.1:0-14496 GCF_027492755.1 Micropruina sp.
GGGGCAGGCGAACCACACCTACCTCACAGGAGGAACCATCATGCGCAATGCTCGCATCAGGCTGGCCGTCCTGGCCGCCGCGGGGCTGCTGGTCAGCGGCCTCGGCACGACCGGCGCCGCAACGGCGCTGGCCGACCCCTCACCCGCAGGAGCCGTAGTCACTGCGGTACCCAAGCCCACCACGAAGTCCTCGACGACGCTCGTCGTGGCGCCGTCGATGGCCACTCGCCTGCACCGAGCGCGGGTGTCGTTGAAGGCGCTGGGTCGGGCCGCCAAGCACATCGACGCCAAGGGACGGACGGTGGTGACATTCCCGACCACCGGCGCGCACCCGACCGAGACGGCGGTCACCCACTCCGGTGGCCTGGCGTTCAAGCGGTCGGCGAAGACTCTGCGGCTGGACGCGTTCAGGCTGAACCTGAACACCAGGTCGCTGAGCGCACGGGTCGATCGGAGCGGTCGCGCCGATGTGTTCCGAGTCAGCCCCGGCCGCACCGGTGCCGATGTGAGCCGGATCCGGCTGAGCGCCGTCACCGCGCGACTGCTCAATGCCCAGTCCCGCACCAAACGATTCGCCAAGGGCCAACTGTTCGGCACTGTTCAGCTGCCCCCGACGCTCGGCACAACAGAGTCAGGGACGACCGGATTGACCATCACCGTCCGCAATCACACTCGCTACACGCTGGAACTCCTCGACGCCGACCCCGGTCACGGCCAGCTCACCTCCACCCCGAAGCAGACCCTGACGCCGGGCAGCGACCGGCAAGAATCCGCCTCCTCGGTCGACACGATCAGCTACGCCAGCAACGACTCCCACGGGGGCGATGTCTCGCTCACCTACCGGATCGACGGCACCGAGTTGACCGTCGCTGCGAACTTCAACGTGCCGACGGCCGGGCGGAATGTCGCCGAGTGCAACCAGAACGACATCGTCGACTACGAGGCGTGCACGATCGGATGGGGTTGGCACCCGACCGCCACCTGGACGCCGATCACCAACACCGCCGCGGCGCCATTCCCCGACCTGAGCTACAGCGGCGGCACCTGGCAGTTCAACAAGCTCGGCACCTCCGGAGTCAAGGCGCTGCAGGTGAACGACGGCGCCGGCGACGACGGCGCGACCGTCACCCTTTCGGAGGCCACGCGCCAGCAACACTTCTACTGGAAATGGCAGCCCGTCGGCGACCAGGGCTGGGGGCAGCTGGTCAACGCCGCCACCGGGAAGTCCCTGGAGCGCAACGGCACCACCGGGGTCGTGGACCAGTGGACGTGCGTCGGCAGCGACAACGAGCTGTGGCGCTCGGTGTGGAATCCGAAGGGAGGCAGCACCCTGCAGCTGAAGTACACCAATCAGTATCTCGGTGTCGATGTCGACTCGGGCAACGTGGTGAACGGAACCGTGCCGGTCCTCCGCGACGCTCTCGACCACTACACCAGCTGGGGAGCCATCAACGGCTGAGCGGTCAGGACGCCTGGCGCGCGGAGGCTGGGCCGCTGGCGGTCGGGCCGGTGGCCGGGAACCATTCGTCCAGCAGCACGGACGGATCGAGTGAGGTTCCCAGGCGCTCGCCCGACCGCCACAGGCGTTCGTAGCCGGAGGCCGTCATCGACCGGGTGAGTTCGTCGATGACCGTGGTCGTGGCTGGCAGCCGCGGCCACGGCAGGCCGTCGCGGGCATGCCGGGAGGACGCTGCGGCGAGGCACCGGACCGCCTCGCTGCGGCGTCCGGCGCGGTGCAGCAGGCCGCCGAGGTCTTCGAGCAGTTCACTGGTCGGGTGCATGGCCAGCGCGCGATGCGCCTGCGCGAGGCGTGCCGCCCAGCCCATCGCGGCGCCGTGGTCGCCGTCGCGCGATGCCGAGACAGCGCACAGATAAGCGGCCACGAACGCCGCGAACTCGTTGCCCGCCGGGTCGCGGAGGATCTGTTGGGCGTCGAGGACGGCGTCCGCCCGCTCGGCGGAGTCGAGCAGGTGCATGTCCGCCAGTGCACGCGCCCGGATGTGAACCTGCGGCAGACCGTGCCGCCGGCCCACCCGCATCGCCGCACGACTGACCCGCAAGCCCACCTCGTGGGCCTGCGCCACCCACGTGCTCACCGCGGCCAGCACCAGGGCCTGGCCCACCAGCGACGCCGACTCCTCGGCGGGGTCGGCCAGATCGGGCAGCTCGTCGGCGATCCGCGCCGCGGCGACCCGGTCCTGGCTCAGCGCCCGCGCGCACAGGCCGAGCAACCGGGCCAGCGCGGCCTCGCATCCGGTGAACCCGCCGGACTCGGCGGCCGTGACCGCACAGCGATACCAGTGGGCCGCCTCGAGCAGCTGCCCCCGCTCGAACCAGTACAGGGTGAGCCGGGTGAGCAGTTCCAGCCCGGACGGCGCCGCGGCATCCACCAGGTTAGAAGTGAGCGCGGCTGAGACAGCCGACTGATTCGCCAGGATCCATGCGGATGCCTCGGCCTGACCGCTCTGACCGTCGAGCGGAGCGCGACGAACCGAGTCGATCACCCACCGATCACAGGCGCCCCGCACCGCAACACGATCGCCCGGGTCGAGCAGCCGCGCCGCATGCGACCTGGTCGGCACCAGCTGGCGGAAGGTGGTCACGCCGTTCCGATCGGCGGGGCGGGTGGAGATCAACAGCGACCGATGGACCAGCCCGGCGACAAGGCCGGGTGCCTGGTCGGGGCTCAGCGGCGGCACCGAGCACAGCGCGGTCGCTGCTTCGAGCGTGACAGACCCGGAGAAGACGGCGAGACGGCGGTGCAGGAGCTGTTCGTCGGGGCGGGCCAGCCGGTAGCCCCAGTCGACGGCGTCCAGCATGCTGGCCTGTCGCTGCGGGCCTCGGCCGCTGCGCGACAGGCCGGCCACATCGTCGGCCAGGCTCGCTGCGACCTCGTGCAGTTCGAAGACTCGGGCGCGGGCGGCGGCCAGCTCGATGCCCAGCGGCAGCCCCCCGACCGACTCACAGATCTGGTAGATCTCGTTGCGGTCTTCGATCCGATCGAAGTCGGATCGCATGCCGGCCAGCCGGTCCACGAACAACGCCGCGGCGTCCTCGGCAACGAGCGGCGCCAACTGGACGATGGACTCGCCGGCAAGGTCGAGGGGCTCCCGACTGGTGGCGAGCACCGTGAGTCCGGGGGCGCCGTCCAGCAGTTCGTCGAGGAGGGAACGGGCCGCGTCCAGCACCTGCTCGCAGTTGTCGACGATGAGCAGGACCTCTCGGGAGCCGAGGTGTTCGGCCAGCATCCGACGGACCGGAATGTCGGCCCGCGGAGCGAGTTCGAGGGCGGTGGCGACCAGCTCGCCGAGTCGGGCGACATCACCCTCGTCGGGCCGGACCCCGGCCAGATCGACGAACCACGCCCCGTCCGGATAGCGGGTGCGCAGACGGTGGCCGGCTTCGATCGCCACGCGCGTCTTGCCCACGCCGCCCGGTCCGGTGAGGGTCACCAGGCGGTGCACCGTCATGCGCTCGGCCAGTTCGGCCACGGACGCGTCCCGCCCGATCAGCGTGTTCCGTCGGCTGGGCAGGCGGAGCGGAGCATCCTCCCGGGTGCGTTCCGGCGATGCCGGCGGATCGAGTTCGGGCGACTGGTGGAGGACGGCGGCCTGGAGCGAGCGCAGGGCCGGGCCGGGATCGATGCCGAGTTCACCGGACAGGATCCGCTGAGCGGTGCCGAAGGCGGCCAGGGCGTCCGCCTGCCGTCCGCTCCGGTAGAGCCCCAGCATCCGCTGGCCCCAGAGTCGCTCGTCGAAGGGGTACTCCTCGAGTAGCGGCAACAATGCGTTCAGCGCGCGCTCCGGCTGGCCGGTGTCGAGCAGTGCCTGGACATGGCAGCTGGCCAGGTCGAGCCGGCGCTCGGTCAGTTCCTGGCGAACCGCGGGCAGCCACGATGCGTCCGCCAGCGACGCGTAGGGCTCCCCTCGCCAGAGCAGCAGTCCTGCCTCACTGAGAGCGAGCGCCTCCTGTGCTTTCCCGGAAGTCAACGCCTGGTTGGCCCGGCCGGTCAGCACCGTGAAGCGACGGGAGTCCACGTTCTCGGCCGGCACCGCCAACAGATAGCCGTCACCCTGCTTGCGCACCACAGTCGCGGCCGCTCGGGCGCTACGGCCGGGCTCGAGCACGCTCCGCAGTCGCCACACCACCGTCTCGAGCGCCTGGAAGGTGCGCGCCGGGGGCTGGTCTGCCCAGGTCGCTTCGATCAGCGCGTCCGCGGACACCGGCTCGCCGACGGAGGCCAGCAGCCGCGCCAACACGGACGCGATCCGGCGGCCGGGCAGGGCGACCTCGAGATCGTCCATCTCAACCCGCAACACCCCGAGATCGCGAAACTGCACCAGGTCACCCTATTCGGGGTGGCCCTCGCGTCGTCAGGCCGGGCCGAGCACGACGGCCACTGCCGCGAACCAGCCGATGAAGCCGAGGTAGATCAGCCGTTCGGCGAGACCGAACAGGCGACGCGGGCCCGGGTGGGCCGCTCCGGTGATCACGATCACGCTTCCGATCGCCATCAGCGCACCGGCAGTCAGGGACACCGACCAGAGCAGCTGTTCGCCGGCAGCGGCCAGGGGGTACCAGGCGAGGAATGCCGACGCCGTCACCGTCGCGAAGGCGACTGTTGCCAGGATCGAGTGGGTTCGTCCGCGGACCGATCGGGCTGTACCGGGTGCGTCCATCGGGAACAGCGGGATCAGTGCCCGGGCCACGGCGAACGCGGACAGCGAGCCGACCGCGGCACCCGTCCCTGGAATCTGCGAGATGAGCAACGCGACCGCCACCCCGGTGACGGCCGCTGCGCCGGCCGCCACCGTATAGGCCGAGCGGTAGCGAGTCAGGGCATAGCCGCTCACCGGGTCACGCAACGCCGACAGCCCGGTCCGCGCCAGATGCAGGAAGCCGAGCGCTGCGACCATCGTGGCGACCCCGGCCAGCGCGACGATCATGCCTACCCGGGTCATCATCGACCCCGTCCTCGTTGCGTGTGGTACATCACCGTCTCCCTCCCCGATCCGAACCCGACCTGGGAAGTGTCGGACGGCGGACTCTCAACGCACTCTCGGCCAGCCGGCCAGGGACAGAATTTTGAGCGCGACATGACGACGCTGGGGGTCCCGCTTGATCCGGTGAGGGGTGCTCAGCCTTGCGGAGCTGATCGCTGCCGATCCGGCTACATCCACTTCTTCCACTTGAAGATCAGGTACAGCAGAAGCGCGAAGGCGACCATGGCACCGATCGCCATCGGATAGCCGATCGTCCAGTGCAGCTCAGGCATGACGTCGAAGTTCATCCCGTACACCGCCGCGACCAGGGTGGGGGCGAACAGGATCGCCGCCCAGCCGGAGATCTTCTTCATGTCCTCGTTCTGGCGCTGCGCAACCAGCGTGGCGTTGACGTTGAGGATCTGCGACAGTGCGTCGCGCAGTTCGCCGGTCTCTCCGATCACGTGGCCGAGATGGTCGTCCAGATCCTGTAGGTAGGTGAGCAGCTCGGCGGGCAGCTGATACTTCTTCGCGCCGACCTGCAGGCGGCGCAGCACCTTGGACAGCGCCGTGGTCGCGTGCAGTAGATCGATGACCTCTTCGCTCAACCGGTAGATGCGTTCGGCGGCCGCGGCGTCACCGCTGAACACCTGGCGTTCGATCTGTTCCTTGTCGGTCTGCAGACCGTCCAGCACCGGGAAGTAGCCGTCGACGATGATGTCGAGCAATTGATAGACCAGCGCTTCGGGTCCCAGTCGAAGCAGTTCCGGGTTGCTGAGCAGTGCCGTGCCGTCACCTAGTGGCGCGTCTCCACCGTCCATGCCGGCGGAGATCACCGTGCCGTCGACCAGGCGTCCGTCCTGGCAGACGATGACCAGTGCCTCGGACTGCACCAGCAAGTGGAACTCGCTGAACTCCACCTCCTCGGTGGCGTCGATGTAGCGGGCCGACCGGACGACGACGAACAACACCTCGCCGTAGCGCTCCACCTTCGGACGCTGATCGGCCTGCACCAGGTCCTCGACCAGCAGCGGATGGAGCTGCCAGGCGGAGGCCAACTCGGCGACCACCTCAGGCGTCGGGTGCGACACCACCGTCAATGACATCCGCCCCTCACCGCTGCGGGCGAACTCCAGTGCGTCGGCGAAGGTATCGGTGCTCGACAGCTGCTGCGGGACGCCGTCCACGATGCGCCGGGTCAGGATCGGGATCGAGGTCGGCATCACTTCCACCGGCTGTCGCTTGCCGATGGTGCGTCGGCGGAGCTCCCAGCCGAGAACCTCCAGGGGCGAGAGGGGTATGGCCATCGTGCTTCTCCCTACGACTGTCAGGTCAGTTCATGCACCAGCGGGCGCCCGAACGAAGGGTGTCACGAGATCAGCACGAATCGGAAACGCGTTCGGCCCCCTCGCCTCGGGTCGGTCCGATCACTCTCTCGAGAGCACGACGGTGATCTCGGTCTCGGACGGCGCCGCGGGCGAGCCGTCCTCACCGAGCACGCCGGCGACGGTCAGTCCGGCGCGCGAGGCGAGCGCGGCGAACCCCTCCCTGGTGTGCCAGTGGAGTTCCCACTCCCGGTCGACGACCTCAGCCGTTCCTCCGGTCACGCGTCGGTAGCGGAGCAGCGTCCGCTGCGTGCGGGCGAGCTCGTCCCGTTGCTGGGACAGGAACGACACCAAGATCTCGTCGCCCCGCTCGTCGACGGCGGTCCTGGTCATGCCGAGTTCCTCGGCGGTGAGCGGCTCAGGGACGAATAGCGGGATCCAGGCGACGCCACCCGGCGCCAGGTGGGCCCCGATCCGCTCCAGCGCCCGCAGCGCGAAGGCGTCGTCGGTGAGCAGGTTAAAGCCGGGCCCGGCCAGGAAGATCAGTCGATAGCTGCGGTCCAGGTCGAGCTCCTCCATCCGCTGGTGATGCACCACCACGTCGACCCCGGCCCGGTGTGCCTTCGCGCGGCAGACCCGCAGGATGTCGGCGGAGGAATCGACACCCTCGACGTCGAGGCCGGCCGCGCGCAGCTCCACCAGCGGATCACCGCCGCCGCAGCCCAGTTCCAGCGCGGGTTCGCCGAACCGCCGGATCAGGCCCAGATATTCGGCCGCCTCCGGCACGGATCCTCGAAGCGGCTCGTACAGCTCAGCGACGAGCCCGGTGTAGAAGTCGGCTGCCTCCATGGTTCTGCCCTACCCCAGGATGCCCATCCGGCCGGCCTGCAGGATGGCCTCTTCACGGCCGTTCACGCCGAGTTTGCGGTAGACCGACGCCAGGTGCTTCTTCACCGTGCCCGGGGTGATGAAGAGTTCGGTCGCGGCCCTGTTCGCGCTGCGGTGCTGGGCGATCGCCTGCAGGGTGCGCAGTTCCATCTCGGTGAGCCGGTAGTAGCGCTTGGCGCGCGCCGGCTCGGGCACCTGCTCGATCATCTCCATCAGGTCACAGACGCCCGCCTCCCGGGCTGCGACGGCGAGCTCCCGCAGCGGTTCGTAGGGCACGTTCTGCAGCCTCGACGGCAGATTGTGGCGCTCGAGCAGCACCGTCGCCTCGCCCAGCATGAAGAAGGCGTCGTCGCGCCGTCCGCAGCTCCATGCGGCCACCGCGCTGATCAGAAAGCGGTCGACCCGCTGTCGTTTCGTGGTGCCGGGAAGGGCGACGTGCTGCGCGGCGAGAAGCGCCTCCACGTCGTCGCCGGAGAACAGCAGAAGCCGCGCCCGCTCCAGCCGGATCAACGGGCTGTCGCCGGACGCGGTCGCCAGCAGCCCGGCTGCGGTCGGCAGATCTCCCAGCGAGCTGCAGAGCATCACCTGGTATCCGAGCAGGTACTCCGACCAACCGCGGGTGGACCGCGGCAAGTCGGGGATCTCCGCCAGGCCCGCGCGCAGATGGGCCAGTGCGGAACAGGTGGTGCGGAGCCGCCGGATCCAGGCGGCCTGCGCGACGACCAGCAGCGGCCAGTATTCGAGGTGGGGACCGAGAGGGCCGAGCCTGGCGTTCGCGCGCTGCAGCAGGGCTGGATCGCCCAGTTCGTACGACAGATGTGCGCGAGCGACCTCCGCGCCCGCCCAGGAGATGCTCGGCGCCACCGCGCCGGTGCGCTCGATGAGTTCGTCCATCTCGGCGAGAGCGGCCGCGCAGCTGCGCATATCGCCTTCGACCAGCTCGGTGAAGGCGAGGCCGCCGAGCGCGACCAGCAGCCAGCAGTTGCCGGCATCCCGGCCGCGGCCGTCCGACCCACCCGTGAGGCCGTCGGCGGAGCCGGCGATCATCCGCTCGGAGCGGCGCTTCAGCCGATGCAGATTGCGTCGTGCGCAGTCCAGGTCGCCGGCCATGATCGCGGTGGTGGCGGCGAAGTGGAAGTAGGCGGGCAGGAAGCCGCTGAAGACCGGTGTGCCGGCGACGGGTGCATGTTCGGGCGCGGCCGTCGGGTCGTCGTCCACCTGGCTGGGCGTGAGCAGGCCCTCGATGTGTTGCAGGATCGCCAGCGAGGCCTCGGGGCCCTCCAGCAGTCTCGCGACCGCCATCGCCTGGCAGAGCAACGGAAAGTGCAGCGGGCCGGGCGGCGTCGCGATGCCCTGCGGCAGCCGGTCCTCCAGCCCCCGCGCCCAGATCCGCACCAGGTGCAGGATCCTGTCCGCGGACACGTCGGGCTGGGGCAGTTCCAGGAAGATCAGCGCGAACGTGATCGTCGGGTGCGCGAGCATCGCTTGATCGGGCACGGCACGCAGCAACTGGGCCCGGGCACCAGGTTCGGCGGTGATCACCGCGAAGTCGCGGCCGAGCACGAGCTCGGCCGCGTCGTAGCGGCCCGCGGCGCAGTACAACCGGAAGGCCGAGAAGGGATCGCTGCTCTCCAGCTCTGCTGCGCGGCAGCCGTACAGCTCGGCGCGTTCGGCGGTATCCATGGTGTGCGCGGCGATGTCGCGCAGCGGGGCCTGCACCGACCGGTGACAACGGAACTCCACGGTGTGCGCCGCGGGCAGCTTCACCAGCAGGCCGGACTCGATCAGCCGCTGGGCGATGGCGAGTGCCTCCTCAGAGCCGGTGCCGAGCAGCCGCGCGAGCTGGGCGAGGCTGATCGCGTCGAGCTGGGCGGCGGCCAGCAGCATCCGCCGCGGTCGCGGGTCGAGGACCTCGAGTGAGGCGAGGGCGAACGCGGTGAGGCCGGCGACGGCGTCCAGGTCGTGGCTTGCGGGCGAACCGAGCCAGCGGCGCCCTTCGGCGGTATCGAGATACAGCTCGTCGGAGCCGAGCTTCAGCGCGGCGCCGATGGCGAGCGGCCAGCCGTCGGCTTGCTCGAGCGCGTTGTGCAGGTCCCCGTCCGAGGGCACGCCGAGCGAGGCGGCGAAGTCGTGCGTCTCGTCCGGGGTGAGCGCGAGCTGGCCCGGCCCGATGCGCAGGACGCGGAGCTTCGCGCTGACCAGCGGCCCGTCGAGCAGCGTCACCCTGCGGCCGATCACGACGAGCCTCAGCAGCGGTGAGGCGGCCGACAGCTCGGCGAGGGCGCTGTCGTTCTGCGCGCTGGTCGCCTGGTGATAGTCGTCGACAACCAGGGTCAGCGGCGACGTCACTCCCGCCGCGATCCGGATCGTCGCGCGCACCGGATCGTCACCCGGCGCAGCCACGCCACCCGAGAACGGTGCCAGTTCCTGCGTGAGCGAGTGCCAGAGGGCGTCCGGGCCGGAGCGGCTGTCACCCACCCAGCGGACGTCGAGCGGCGAGCCGCTGCCGTCCAGCCACACAGCCACGGTCGCGGTCTTGCCGTAGCCGGACGGGGCGCAGAGCACCGTCAGGCGCTGCGAACCGGGGACGGTGCCGGCCTCGCCGAGCCGTTCGAGCAGACGGGGCCGGACGGGAAGCCGCAGTCCGCCGGCATTGAAGCCGTTCGGGCGCGCCGCGACGGCATTGTCATAGGTACTGAGCATTGGGCAACTCTCAGGTGGGGGGTGGTGTCCAGCCCGTGGTTACAAAGGGGAATATTTGGGGGAAGGTTCGGGCCGAAGTGCACCCTGCCCATCCCGGCTGTAGGTACGTTCAGTATCGCATTTGAGCCGCGATGAGTGAACCTCGCCGAATTCCGATCGATGTTTTCCTCGAGCCGCCATGCGTACCGGATTTCTCCACACCCCCAACAGATAGAGAGACCAACGTGAAGAAGACGACCAAGGGTGCCATCGCGTCGGGTGTAGCCGTCATGCTGCTACTCGGCGGCGGCGGAACCCTGGCCTACTGGAACGACACCGCGAACCTCGGCGGGTCGAACACCATCACCGCAGGCACGCTGACCGTCGTCGCGAACGGCACCCCGACGTGGAACATCCAGCACTCCAGTGGTGCGGCCACCGCTGTTGCCAACATCAGCGATGTCCGCATCGTGCCCGGCGACGTGCTCACCTACAGCGTGCCGGCGACCATCACCGCCCAGGGTCAGAACCTGCGCTTCCAGGTGGGCCTGGCGGGCGGGTCCGTTGCAGCGCCCGGCGGCAATGCGGCGGGAACCGCGCTGGCCAGCCGGCTCACCAACTCCGCGGTCTTCGCGGTGACCGGTGCGACCCCGGTCGGCGCCGGCGGGAACACCTTCGAGCACAAGAGCAACACCAGCAGCAGCTATGCCACCGCCATCACGGCCACCATCAGCTGGCCCTTCGGTACGGCGGGTTCACCCACCCAGGACAATCCGGCGAAGACGGGCGCGGTCGATCTGTCGAACTTCGCCCTGACCGTCACTCAGGTGGACGGCAGCATCACTATTCCGTAATGCCACAACCGGGGCGGGCGAATTGTCCCGCCCCGGGCATATCGGCGCCGCGGGACGGAACCTCTCCGCCCGGCTGTGCGCGATTTTCCCGCGCCTGAAAACGGAGATTCATGACACCCAGCAATGAGCCACGCGGCCGTCGGCAGAACCGGCCGCTGCGCGCGCTCGCTCGGGCGACCCTCGCCGCGAGCGTCGCGATGGTGATCGGCCTCAGCGGTGCCGGCGGCACCTACGCCTTTCTCACCGGCACCGCGAACGCGCCCGGGGCGTCCCTGACCGCCGGAACGCTCGGACTGCAGCTCAACGGTGCGAGTTCGGCGGCGCTCGGCGCCTTCGCGGTGTCGCCGAACACACCGGTGGCCAAGGCGTTCAGCGTGAAGAACACCGGGGATGTCCCGGCCACTCTGGCGGCCGAGATCGAAGCGACCAGTACTCCGCAGATCTCCTCACGCGCACTGGCCCGGATCACCCAGGTCGCCAACACCGCCGCCTGCACCACGGGGCTGGGCGGCACTCAGACGGCGCTGCACGGCTATTCCGCGACGCTCGGCGGCGGCTCGCTCGCGGCGGGGGCCACCCGCTGGTTCTGCTTCGAGGTCGCACTTGCGGCCAATACCCCCGCCACTCTCAGTGGCCAGGGCTTCGGCTTCGGCATCACCATCAACGGCAGACAGAGCACCAACTGAGATGGCGAAACCCAGCAGTCCCGGCAGCGCGCGATCATGGATCGCCCGGCATCGTCTCGCGCTGATGGCCGGCATCACCGCGTTCGTCATGACCGCCGGCGGTACCGCGGGATGGGCGTACTTCACCGCCAGCGTCGGCGGCACCGGGTCGCTCAGTACCCAATCGGTGTCGGTGACCCAGGCCGGCTTCGGCGACATGGACGAGAAGTACCTGCCCAGCGAACTGAGTGCGACGGGCAGCTTCACGGTGACCAACACCGGCAGCATTGACGGCACCGCCACGGTGACGATCGCGGCGCCCCAGTCGTGGGCGAGCGGATTGCCCATCCGGGTATGGCCGACCACAGCAGCTGCATGCGGTGCGACCAACCCGCCGGGTGCTGCGCTCAGCGGCACCTGGGCCGCACCACCCGCCCTCACCCCGACGCTGGCCGCCGGCGCCTCGATCACCTACTGCGTGCGCACCACCATCGCCGACTGGAAGGAACTGACCTCGGCGAGCGGCTCACAGCAGGCGAACCCGGCGATCAACGTCTCGCTCAACGCGGCAGGCTGGGTAGCGACGACCGCGACCGGCACCAGCCACGTACAGCAGACCGCCGGCATGTACCCGCTCACCACCGGGTTCTTCGACGAGTCGTTCTCACGCTGGCACACCGTGAGAGCGAACGCCGGCACCGGCTATTGCCTCGATGTCAACGCCAGTGGTGGCACCGGGACCGCGGTGATCTCCTACGGCTGCCACAACGACTCCAACCAACGCTGGGAGTTCGTTCCGGTCGCTGGCACCAGCCAATCGCTGGTCACCGTCCGGCCGCGGCACGCCATGGGTACCCGCCTCACCTACAGCAGCGGCAACGGAACCATCCAGACCTCGTCGACCGGAGCGGCTGCCCAGCGGTGGTACGTCCAGCAGATCGATGCGAACCGTTTCCAGCTGGTCAGTGCGGTGACCGGCCTGTGCCTGAGTCTCACGGCGACGTCGTCCGCCGCTGCCGCCATGGTCGCCTGTGACTCCAGCAGCGCACAGCTCCGGTTCGAGCGCGAGCCGCTGACGATGGCCACGTCCGGCAGCACGATCACCCTGACTTTCGGGGGCTCGAACATTCCCGGCGGCACGCTGCAGCGCTGCACCAACGCCGCCTGCACTTCTTGGACGGCAGTCGCCAGCATCGCGAGTGGGGCGACCAGTGTCAGCTTCGGCCGCACCAACATTCCGAACAACAGCACTGCGACCTTCCGGATCATCGACGGCTCGTCCAACGTGCTCTGGGACGGCATCCAGCTCAGGCGGACCAACACCAGCACGGTCGCCGCCGTCGCGGGGATCGGCTAAGCGGTGGTGAGGTCGACAGCGAGGTCGGTTCGTGGCGTCGCCGCAACGATGGCAGGTCTGCTCCTTGGGCTGCTCGGCAGCGTCCTTCCGGCAACCGCCGCAGGTAACGAGTTGCTGGTCTCGCGCGACGGCGTCCACTTCAGCTCCGGCAGCACGTTGCCGCTGTTCACCGGCATGGGCAGGGTCGTGCCCGGTGACCGCCGCAGCGAGCAGATCTGGGTGAAGAACGACTCCATGGTGGACGCTGTGCTGCGCGTCGATCTCATCGACCCGCACACCGACGATGCCGCGCTCGCTGCCGCCTTCTCACTGAGCGTTGCGTACACCGGCGGGCAGAGTTCACCGCCGGTGACGATCGAGGTCGGCGTCCGGAATGGAAGCTGCACGGTGCTGCGCGACGGCGTGGTGCTCCGGCCCGGCCAGGACCTGCGGCTGCGGCTCACCGCCGGGGTGGATGCCGCACTCGATCGGCGGCACGGCCAGCGCGGCACCGTCGGATTCCGGCTCCGCGGCGTGCTGGTCGACGCCGCGGCCGCTGAACCGGTCGTTCCCGGCAGCAGGTGCGGTCTGCCGTCCGAGCCACCCGCCCCGCCGACCGATCCCGGACTGGACCAGCTGCCGACCACCGGCTCGGGCGCCTGGCTGCCGATCGGCCTGGTGGGCGGAGCCTCGATCGTGGCGGGGATCATCTTCTGCGCGCTCGCCTGGCGCCGTCATAGCCACGATGAAGCCACCCGGGAGGAACCGTGACCACTCGCACCGCCCGACGATCCGCCGAATCGCAGCCCGAACCGGATCAGGCCTCGGGAGCGCCATCCTCCACCCGGACGCATCCGATGCTGAGCGCCCTCGCCACCGGACTGCTGGGCGCACTGCTGGTGCTGTTCCTCGGCATCGGCGTGGCGGCGATCGTGGTGCCCGCGGCCACCGGTTCGCTTGCGCTCACGGTGCGCACCTCGTCCATGGAGCCGACGCTGCCGGCCGGAACTTTGATCGTGGTGCGGCCGACTGAGCTCGCGGACCTGGTTCCGGGCAAGGTGCTCACCTATCAGTTGAAGAGCGGCGAGCCGACTCTGGTGACACACCGCATCACCCAGCGGATGCTGCTCGCCGACGGGTCACCGGTGTTCACCACCAAGGGCGACGCCAACCCGCAGCCCGACCTGGCACCGGTGAAGCCGGTGCAGGTCAAGGGGACCGTCTGGTACGCCATCCCGTATCTCGGCTGGGTGGCCACCCTGCTCACCGGCGAAGCGCGGACGGTCGTCGTGTCGATCGTGGTCGGTGGGCTGCTGCTCTACGCCGCGTGGATGTTCACCTCGGCGGTGCGGGATCGCTTCACCAAGCGGAACACGGCCGTTCACGATGGTGAGCAGCGGGACGCCCACGAATCTGAACGCTCAGCGTCGCAGGACGGCAAGCGCGATCCGGTCGACCGCCCAGACCAGCACACCGATGACCGCAGCGATGCCGAAGCCGACGGCGACCAGGCCCGCACCGGTACCGATGAACAGCGCGGCTTCGATCGCCAGCACGGCCGCCGGCGGCAGCGGCACCCTCGCCTTGGGTGACAGGAACAAGCCCCAGACTGTGCCGACGGCCACGACCGCCACGAGGGCGGCGGGCCAGGCCCACCACCCCGGGGTGTGCGTGCGGCTCTCTTCCCGGACGCCGACGCCGGGGACCTGCTCAACGCCAACGCTCTGGATCCCTCGACCAGGTGGCCCGCCTTACAGGGCGGCC
>NZ_JAPUED010000041.1:14596-25197 GCF_027492755.1 Micropruina sp.
TGGTCAGCCTGTCCCAGGGCATCGAGGACGGACGGCCGCATTCCGGTGCGCCGCTGGTCCGGCTGCATTCGGAATGCCTGACCGGCGACGCCTTCGGGTCGTGGCGGTGTGACTGCGGCGAGCAGCTCGATGCCGCGCTCGGGCTCATCGCGCAGGCAGGTGAGGGTGTGCTGGTCTACATCCGGGGCCACGAGGGGCGCGGCATCGGGCTGGTCGAGAAGCTGCGGGCCTATCGGTTGCAGGATCAGGGCTACGACACCGTGGACGCGAACCTACGGCTGGGGCATCCGGTCGATGCTCGCGACTACAGCCAGGCGGCGGACATCCTGCGCGATCTCGGCCTCGATCGCGTCCGGCTGCTGTCGTCGAACCCCGCCAAGCAGGAGGCGCTCGCCGCGCTCGACGTGGCCGTGGTCGAACGGCTCGGGGCGGCCGTGCCGGCTCGGCCCGAGAACACCCGATACCTGCAGACGAAACGGCAGCGGCTGCGGCATGACGATCTCCGCACGGTCGCCGCGGACGGCTCGACCTCGGACGAGGAGGCAAGCCGGTACGAGTGGCTCGTCGACCGGGACGAGTGGGTGGTGGCGCAGAGCGCGCAGAGCCTGGACGGCTTCCTGGCCACCCGTAGCGGTGACGGCGCCGGGCTGTCGGGCGAGGCCGATCATCGGCACCTGCATCGGCTGCGCGGTCTCGCCGACGCGGTGATCGTGGGTGCGCAGACCGTGGTGAACGATGATCCGCTGCTGACCGTCCGGCTGGCGTCCGGGAGCAATCCGACCCGGGTGGTGCTCGATCCGCATGGCCGGGTCTCGGCCATGGCGCGAGTGTTCTCGGGGCCCGATGCGCCAACCCTGTGGGTCACCGGGCCCGATGTGGTCACCATCGGCGAGGCCGCTTCGCACCTGACGCAGGTGCAGCTCGGCGCACCACCCTGGCCTGCCGGCGATGTGGTGGAGGCGCTCCGGGCGCGCGGTTTGCGGCGGGTGTTGGTCGAGGGCGGCGGGCGCACGGTCTCGACTTTCCTGGCGGCCGGTGCGCTCGACCGGTTGTTCCTGACCACAGTGCCGGTGCTGCTCGGTGACGGCGTCCCCGGCGTCCGCGTTCCGGCGGTCGACACCGTCGCGGACGCCCCCCGCTGGCCCCTCCGTCGGTTCCCCCTCGGCGACGACACTTGCTTGGAGTTCACCCTGCGCTAACCCGTTGGTCGAGCTTGTCGAGACCCTGTGCCGCCATGGTTCCGACAAGCTCCACCAGCGGGGTTGCCAGGAGTGATCAGCAGGTCGACGTGGCCGACCCGGACGCGCAGCGCTCCCTCGTCGAGCAGCCTCAGCCTGGCCCTGAGCCAGTCGGCGGCTGGGTTCGCCAGCTCGGAACGCGCCTCCACGGCAGCTTGGGCACGCTCGGTCAGCAGGCGACGGATCAGTGGCGCGGCACCGGCATCCAGCAGCCAGGGCGTGTCCGCCTTACGCACTCGCAAACCCAGGTGCTCGCATCGGTCGGCCAGATAGCCGGCAGCTCCGCTGCCCGGACGCCCGTCGCGCGCCTGATGCTCGTTGAATGCCGCGATCAGAGCCGAGTCGGCGGGATGCGGAGGGTCGAGCTGGAGGGTGCCGTCCACGGTCAGGCTGAACAACGCAGGGACGCGGTGCGCGACCAGGACCTCGGCCAGTTCGTCGAGTTCGGCGGTGGTCAACAGGTCCAGCAGGGCCGAGCAGGTCACCAGCCGCGCATCGCAGCTACGGATCAGGTCGCCGAGTTCCCCGAGACCGCCGACCACGCGTTCGACATTCTCGCCGGCCGACGCCGCAAGCAGTTCCGCGTCGTGATCAAGCAACACCCACCGGCCCGGCCTCGGTAGTCGCCGCTCCAGGTAGGCCCGGTTCGCCCCCGTCCCGGCGCCGACGTCCACGATGATCAGCGGGTCTCCGCCGTCCGCTGCGGCGACCCAGGCGGCCACCAACTCCGGGGCACCATCCCGGGCTACGGTGTCGGCGGTACGCCGCAGCGCCAGCCAGTCCGCGGCGATCGGACGCTCCGGCCGGGTCACTGCCCCACCACCTGGGCGAGTTCGGAGGCGACCTGGTCCCAGCTGCGCAGACGCGCACGGGCGCCGAGAGCCTGGTCACGCCACTCCTGGCGTCGCGCGGGATCGGTCAACCAGCGCCGCAACTCGCGGGCAAGCGGGCCGGGCTGACCGGTCGACACGGCCGCTCCGGGCAGTCCGTGTATCGAGCCGCTGCCGAGCGCCTCCACTGCCCCGGTGCCGGCCCCGACGATCGCCGGGATTCCCCGCGCGAGGGCTTCGGTGACCACCATCCCCCAGGTTTCGGCGTGCGCCGGATGCAGCAACAGATCCGCCGCGGCGTAGGCGTCGTCGAGCGCCGCCCCCTGCAACGGCCCCGCCCAGCTCGCCCGAGTCGCGGGCAGCACGGCGCGGAACCGTTCGGCGTAGTCAGGGTCGGCAACGGGGCCCACGAAGGTGGCCGTCCAGGAGAGATCGTGGCAGCTCTTGAGTGCCGCGACCGTGCCGAGTTGGTTCTTGCGTGGGCCGATCGAACCGACCTGCAGCAGCTGCGGCGGGTCGTGGGAGTCGGCGGGCTCTGCTGTCGTCACTCCGGGTGGGACGGCCGCGATGTCGTCGCGGCCCACCTGCCGGGCGAGTTCGTCGGCGGCCGTCCGGCTGGTCGCAACGACCCGCCATGAGGCCCGGATGCTGCGCTCCTCCAGTTCGGCCAGTTCGCGACGTTCGGCGTCCGACAGCCCGCCCTCGGCGGCCAGTGGCAGATGCACCAGCAGGAGGATCCGGACGCCGCGGCCGGCTGCTTCCTCGATCAGCTGCGGCGAGGCCGCGCCCACCAGTCCGTCCAGCAGCACGACCTCCGGGCCATCCAGGGCTGCGCGGAGGGCTTCGCGAGAGGCCGCATTCCCGCGCGGCCAGGGACCATCGAGCTCCACCATCCTCGGCGGAGAACCGGGCCAATGGCGGAGCACGGCCGCGTTGTAGCCGTGACCACCGGACGGCGCCGAGGGTCGCGGCACCACGAACCGCACCGTCATCTACAGCTCGAGCCGATAGGTGGCCCAGGCGTCCGGATGTTCCCGTAGCCGCACCGACAGCGCGGTGAATCCGGTGAGGTCCATGGCTGACCGCAGCCGCTCACCGATGTGTCCGGCGACGACCTCGGTGGTGCTGAACCGGCCGGCGAACGCCGGATGCTCGTCCAGGTTGCGGTAGTCGAGGTCTGCCAGGACCTCCTGCAGCCGGGCTGACGCCTCGCCGATGTCGATCACCACGCCGTGCTCGTCCAGGTCCGGACGGCTCCAGGTCACCTCGACCACGAAGGTCGCGCCGTGCAGTCGCGCGGCGGGGCCGAAGAACGCGTCCGGCAGGCTGTGCGCGATCATCACGTGGTCGCGGACGGTCAACTCGTACATGCGCCCTCCCGGGGGTAGCTGATCACTTGGCAGAGGGTGGTGCCGCGGCCGGCGTCCATGGCGCGCAGCGTGCCGGGCAGATCGGCGAAAGGGACCGGGGGCGCCAGCAGAGCGTCGAAGGCGTCGTCGCGCAACAGGTCGAACGCCAAGCTCAAACGGTCGGACGTGCTCCGCCGCACCGCCCGCGCCGGGCTCACCCGGCCGACCTGACTCGCCCGCAGCGTCAGCCGCCGAGCGTGGAAGTCGGCGCCCAGCGGGATGCTCGGCCGGGTCTCACCGAACCAGGACAGCTCGATCACCTCGGCTTCGTCACCGCACAGCCGCAACGCCGTCGCCACCCCGTCAGCCTGCGCGGACGCCTCGAACACCAGGTCGCAATCGGCGGCCGCGGCGTCCGGTCCGACCAGCGGGACGCCGATCCGCGCCGCGATCGCCGCCTTCGCCGGATCGATGTCGACCAACTGGAGGCGTCCGAGCGGGAAACGGCGCAGCAGGGCGGCCACGCTCAGGCCGACCATGCCGGCACCGACCACCCCCACCCGATCGCCGATCCGAGGTGCGCCGTCCCAGAGCGCATTGACCGCGGTCTCCACCGTTCCGGCGAGCACTGCGCGCTCGGTGGGGACGTCGTCGGGTACCTCGGTGACCGCCGATGCCGGGACAACGTAGACGTCCTGATGAGGGTGCAGGCAGAACACCCGTCGATTGAGCAGCCGAGCCGGCCCTGCCTCCACCACGCCGACGCTGAGGTAGCCGTACTTGACCGGCCCGGGCAGATCACCGACCTGGAACGGGCAACGCATCAGCGCCCGCACCGGCTCGGGGACGGCATGCCGATGCACCAGCAGCTCGGTCCCCCGGCTCACTCCGGACGCCAGCGTGCGCACCCGCACCTGATCGGCCTCGGGCTCGGGAAGCTGCTCGCGGCGCAGTTCGCCCTGCCCCGCTGCGATCGTCCAGTACGCCGTCGCCTCCATGCCGGCCACGCTACCTGTGCGGACCGGTTCCTCCGCCCAGCGTGGCGATCGGCCCCTGCAGCAGGTCGAAGGCCCGGTTGGTCGCCGCCGTGAGGCGCTCCGCGATCACTTCGGGTGCCCGCCCCGCCAGGCTGTCGCGTTGCACCTGGTTCAGCAGGTTGGTCTGAATCGCGACCAGAATCCAGGCGGCGCTCGATGCGACGATGTCGTCCTCAGTGGTGTTGAGGTCCTCGGCGATGGCGCTGGTCAGCCGGGTGACGGAGCGGTCCACCATCAGCCGGGAGCGCGCCTGTAGGGAGGGGCTGTCGGCGACCATCCGATAGAACCTGCCCATCCCGGCAGCGAGCCCGACCCGCCAGTCGCGCTGGTCGATCAGGGTGAGCAGATCGCGGCGGCAGGCGTCCACGAACGGTTCGGCGGGCTGTCGGGCCCGGACGGCATTGGCCAGCCGGCTCACCACCTCGTCCTGACGGTCGAAGAAGAGGTCTTCCTTGGTCGGGAAGTAGTTGAAGACCGTCGCCACGGACACCTCAACCGCATGCGCGATCTCCGCGACGGTGACCTGGTCGAAGCCCCGCTCGGCGAACAGCGTCATCGCCGCCTCCGCGATCGACGCCCTCGTGCGGGCCTTCTTCCGCTCACGCAGCCCTTCCGGCCTCGCCATCATGGGATCATCTTATCCAGAATATTATGCTCACTCTAGTTTTAGAGTGGTACTGTCGTTTCAGTGAGTACAGCGGCAGAACATCGGCCGCAAGAGCCTCGGACTCCTCAGCGGAGACCCGCCCTTCGCGGTCGCGGAATCAACTACGACACCGGATTCGCCGGCGACGGTCACTCAACACGGAACCGCTTTGATCCAGACCTGGTGCGCCGCGAGATGAGGGTCATCGCCGACGACCTGCAGTGCACAGCCGTCCGGGTCTCCGGCGGCGATCTGGACCGGCTGGTCGTCGCGGGCCGGGCTGCCCTCGATGCAGGCCTCGAGCTGTGGTTCGCGCCCTTCCCGACCGAGCTGGCGCCGTCCGACCTGGCGCGGTACCTCGCGGACGCAGCCGAGCGTGCGGCTGCCCTGGAGCGGACCTGCCCCGGCCGCGTCATTCTCGTCGCGGGCTGCGAGATCAGCCTGTTCAACGCCGGATTCCTGCCCGGAGCCACCTTCACCGAGCGTGCCGCGAACCTCTCCGCCGGAGCCTGGCCGGACGAGCTGCGCGCCGCTTTCGGCAGGTTGCCGTCCACCCTCGACGCGTTCTTCGCCGACGCGTTGACGGCTGTGCGGGCCAGGTTCCGCGGGCAGGTCAGCTATGCCAGCGGCAGCTGGGAGAGCATCGACTGGTCGCCCTTCGACATCGTCGGGGTGGACGGCTACCGCGACGCGCAGAACGCGGCGACCTACCGCCAGCAGTTGCGCGCCTACCTCGCCACCGGCAAGCCGGTCGCCGTCACCGAGTTCGGCTGCTGCACCTACCGCGGTGCGGCCGACAGGGGCGGTCTCGGCTGGGCCATCGTCGACTGGGAGCACACCCCGCCCGAGCTCGACGACCACTACGAACGCTCCGAGGACGAACAGGTGGACTACCTCCGCGAGCTGCTCGCGATCTTCGTCGCCGAAGGGGTCGACTCGGCGTTCTGGTTCACCTTCGCCGGCTACGAACTGCCGCATCGCGCAGACCCGCTGTTCGATCTCGACATGGCGTCCTACGGGGTGGTGAAGCTCATCGAACCGGACGTGGCGCGCGAAGGAACCGGTCTCGGCTGGCAACCGAAGAAGGTGTTCGCAGCCCTGGCTGAGGCCTACGGGAAGGAGAAGACATGGAATGGATCCTGATCAGCATCGCCCTGACCGCCGCAGCGGCCGGCGGCGTGCAGTACCTGCGCGGCTCCGGACGGCGGCTGGCGCTGCCCGGAATGACCCTGGTGCTGGCGGCGGTGACCGCGGTCGTCAGCATTCTGGGCAACCTCAATCCGGACATCCTGGCCGCCCTCGGCCGGGACCGCGACGCACTGCTCGGCGGGCAGTGGTGGCGGCTCGTGACTCCCCTGCTCGTGCAGGACGGCGGCTGGGCCGGCACGCTGTTCAACCTTGTCGCGCTGCTGATCGTCGGCACCCTCGCCGAGACGCTGTACGGCCGGGGCGTCCTGCTCGGCGTGTACGCCGCCGCCGGCATCGTCAGCGAGATCGCCGGCTACACGATCCTGCAGAACCAGGGCTTCGCCGGAAACTCGGTCGCCGACCTGGGCCTGACCGCACTGTGCCTGGTGACCTACGTCGTCGGTACACAACCACTGCCGCGGGTGCTGGGCGTGGTCGGCCTGCTCGCCGGAGCCACCCTGATCGTCACTGCGAACCTGCACGGCATCGGCTTCGCCGTGGGTGCCGTCGCCGGCCTCGTCCTGGCCCTGCCCGGTCGTGAACGACAGCCGTCCACCACCCTCCCGGCGGCGAGACCACCTCGCCCTGCTACGTGTTCGGCACCTTCCAGAACCGACCGATCTCACTGATCCAGAAGACCGCGAACAGCAGCACCTCGATGACTTCGAGGACCAGCACCGCCTGCGGCAGCTCCAACCACAGCCCCAGCAGTAGCCACACCACGACAGGTGCCGCGAGCATCCCCACGACGACTGCCCGATAGAGGCGTCGACGAGCCGGGCTCGGCTCGATCGCTTGGGGCATCCATTGCCATCCCTGTGCGGCCACGGCGATCCCGAGGTGGATGAACAGCAGCACGGCGGCCGGGGTGTGCACCCAGGCGAATGTCGTGGCGGGATTGACGACGTTCACCGCGAGCCACACCGCGTAAGCCGCCAGGACGGCGAGTGAGGTGAGCGTCAGGTTCCGCAGCAGGCCCGGCCCCTTGGCCAGCCAGCCCATCGACCAGCCGCTGCGGGTGTAGTCGACGAACACGAAAGCGGCGACGGTGACCAACGCACCGCCGAGAATGACCCGGACCACGTCGCGCGGCGACGTCTGCCCCGACGTCGCCATCTCGCCGATCTGGGCGGCGATGTCGTTCGGCACCAGGGCGACGATCGTGGCGTAGAAGCCCGCGACGTTCAGGGTGTAGTCCTCGATCGGCGTCACTCCCCAGTAGCCGAGCAGTGCGACGGCGGTGCCGATCAGCCCGCCGACGAACAGGTCACGGTACTGGCCACCGTGGTAGCTGCTGAGGGAGTCGGGGATGCCCGTTGACGCCGTCCAGCCCATCACGGCCAGCAGCGCCATGATCGGCGCCAGCACCAGAAGGCGCTGCAGATGTTGGGCACCGCCACCGCCCAGTGGTGGATCGCACTGCTGCTGGTCGGGGCGGATGAGCATCACAGCGAACCATTCTGGTCGAAATGCGGCCCCCGGGTTGAGTTTGTCGACACCAAGTCAGCTCCGACACGTGGCCAGCAGCTTTCCGTCGGCATCAAGGACCTTGCCCTCCACAACCGGCGGATGATTCCAGTCGGCAAAGTGAACCCGCGCTTGCGGGGTCACCCTGGCGTCGGCGATCGCGACGCCATCGACGACCGGATGCGTGCTCGTCACGCTGTCGCCCGCCAGCCCGATCTGCAGAGTGGCTGCCTGAGTCAGAACGGAGCCGGCCTCGTTGCGGACGGCGCCGGCGCCCTTCAGCTCGTACTCGGCGACGGTGCCGTCATCGTTGGCCATCAAGCCGCTGGGTTTGATCGGGCAAGCGGGGATTCCCGCGGCCGAGGGACCGCCGATGGACAGTTCGACGGAGGCGGCGACGTCCTCGTCGGGGTCCTCCTCCTCGGGGGAGTAGCGGACCGAGCAACTGACGACCGTGCGGTGCTCATCGATGAACGCCACCGTTGTCGGTGTGCCGGGTAGGTCACCGGTAGGCCTGCTCAGGTTGTGACCGACGAATCGCCATCCGGCGTCCATCACGAGACCGCTGGTCGAGCAGATCCGCCTCAGCCCCGCCTCGGTACGACGCTCGGCCGCGGTGACCGTCACCGAGCTGGGGGCTTCGGACCAGCCGATATCGCAGTGGTAATCGTCGGTCCAGAAGGAGTAGTTCACGTCGATGCCCGGGGGCAGGGACGTCACCCGCGACAGATCCGGTTCGGACGACCAACCCGCCGGCGGTGGACAGCGCTGGACCACAACCGAGCGTGGAATCAGGGGCTGCTTCCACCACTCTCCAGGTTGGTGCACATCCAGAGCCCAACCTTCCGGCACCTTCTCGATCGGGATCGCACCCGCGCACCCCGGCAGCACCAGCGCCGCCAGCGCCCCGAGCACGACGGCGAGTCGCTCGAATCGATGGTTCATGGAGCCCCCCACTCGTTCCCACCCAGGCTTAATACCTCCGGTGCCTAGGTATGAGAGTCCGGTCAGCATAGCGGGGCATGCCGTGGGGTCAAGCCAGTAGGGCCAGATCCCGCCGGACGTAGCGCAGGTGCGCCCACTCCTCCTCCAAGATCACCCGGATGCAGTCGCCCACTGTGGGGCTCCAGTCGCCGCCCCAGGGATCTTGGCGTTCCTCGGCAAGCAGCTCGGCCGTCGCGGTGCTCAGGAAGTCGGTGACCAACTGCTGCCGCTCGGCGCGCACCGCAAGGATTTCGTCATAGGTCGGGGTGTCCGTACGGAAGATCGACATGTCGAACCCCATCTGCTCGGCACCGGTGAAGATCTGACCGATCTCGTGCAGGGGTTGCGGTATTCGCAGGATGCCGCCGCGCAGCCAGGCGTCGGTGGCGAGGATGAGGTGCCGCAGGGTCTGGGCCAGGGACCACTCGCCCTCGACATGGGCGTCGACCATGTTCCGCGGTGTGCTCTCGACGGTGGTCTGCCATGCGGACTGCACCGCGACCCAGCCGTCGCGCAAGCCTTCGGGGGTCTGCGCCTTCTGCAGCTCGCGCCCCGGGAACTGCCGGTTGAGCTCGGCATCGACCAGCGGCACCACATCGACCCCGTTGACCAGGAGGCTGCCGAAGAACAGGTCGTGGCTGTCGATATCGAGTCCGTCGACGTCGACGCTGCGCATCGTGACGCCGCTGACATCGGAGAACCGCAGTGTGGCTCCCTTGAAACTGGCCTTGACGAAGGTCGCGCCTTCGAACTCCTTCGTACCTGAATAGGTCGTCATGGCTTCATCATCACAGCTGCCTCCGACACTTCCGCCTGCCCGGTCGCGCCGCCGATCCACTGTTCCAGAGTTGCGGGATCGAGGGCCTTGTCAGTGCGGGACCTTACGATGAGCCTCGTGCCTGACTTGTTGCCGCTGGACGTGCTGCGCCGCACCTTCGGGTACGACGACTTCCGCGGCGAGCAGGGTGCGATCATCGACCAGGTCACCGCCGGCGGCGACGCGATCGTGCTGATGCCGACCGGCGGTGGCAAGTCGTTGTGCTACCAGATTCCGGCGATCGTCCGGCCCGGTGTGGGGGTGGTGATCTCGCCGCTGATCGCGCTGATGCACGACCAGGTGACCGCCCTGGAGAACCTGGGCGTGCGCGCCGGTTTCCTCAACTCGAGCCAGAGCTACGAGCTGCAACGACTCACCGAGCAGCAGGCGTTGGCTGGCGAACTCGACCTGCTCTACCTTGCCCCCGAGCGGCTCGACCTGCCCCGAACCCAGGAGTTCCTCGATCGGCTCACGCTGTCGGTGTTCGCCATCGACGAGGCGCATTGCGTGTCGCAATGGGGCCACGACTTCCGCCCCGAATATCTCAAGCTCTCAGTGCTCGGCCAGCGCTGGCCCGACGTGCCGCGGATCGCGCTGACCGCAACCGCCACCCTCAACACTCGGCGCGAGATCGCCGAACGGCTCGGCCTGCAGCAGGCGCGAACGTTCGTGGCCAGCTTCGACCGTCCGAACATCTCGTACCGGATCGCGCCCAAGCAGCAGCCGCTGAAGCAGTTGCTGTCGCTGATCCGTACCGAGCACGACGGCGACGCCGGCATCGTCTACTGCCTGAGCCGCAAATCGGTCGAGGCAACCGCAGAATCCCTGGTCAAGGAGGGCATCGAAGCCCTGCCTTACCACGCCGGGCTGCCCGCCGCCGTCCGGTCGGCCAACCAGTCGCGGTTCCTGCGCGAGGACGGCATCGTGATGGTTGCGACCATCGCCTTCGGCATGGGCATCGACAAGCCCGATGTCCGGTTCGTGGCGCATCTCGACCTGCCGCGCAGCATCGAGGGCTACTACCAGGAGACCGGACGCGCCGGCC
>NZ_JAPUED010000042.1 GCF_027492755.1 Micropruina sp.
CGAGGTGGGCGCCCGCCCCGCGCAGGTCGCCCTCGCCTGGCTGCTCGGGCACGACTCCGGAGTCGTCCCGATCCCGGGCACCAAGCGATCGGCCTATCTGGACGAGAACCTCGCCGCCCTCGACCTCACCCTCACCGCCGACCAGCGCGAGCGGCTGAGCACCCTTCGGGCGGCAGGCGACCGCTATCGCTCCGGATCGGGCGTGCCTTCTCGCTGAGCAGCGCGCTTGCGGCGTTTTCCCTCGTGCATCGCCGCCACCCGGGCGATCGGAATGGCGTGCCCTTCGGCGATCAGCTCAGCGGGCACCGACTGCGGCGACGGCAGCAGCTCCGCCCACGGATCCCCGGCACCCACCAGCGCCGGCACATTGCGAATCGTGAAATCAGCGGGCGTCACGGCAGCCAGATCGTCCCACGTCACCGGGAAGGACACCGGCGTCCCGGGACGCACCCGCGGGCTGTAGGCGCAGGCCAGCGAGGCGCCGCCGGAGCGGGTGGCGTCGACGAACACCTTGCCGCCCCGATCAGCCTTCAGGAACGCGGTCGTCGCCACCTCGGGCGCCAGCCGTTCGGTGCGGGCCGCCAGCGCCCGGGTAGCGGCTGCCGCATCGGGCAGATCGATGTCACGCACCGGCACGATCACGTGCACGCCTTTCGAGCCGGACGTCTTCGCCGCCCCGGCCAGCCCGGCCGCCGCAAGGGCCTGCCGGACCAGCAGCGCCGCCCGAATCACCGCGTCGAAGCCGCTGCCGGCCGGCGGATCGAGGTCGAGCACCAGGTGCGTGACCCGTCCGGCCAGGATGTCGGTGTGCTCGCCTCGATCGGGCAGCATCACCGTCGGGTGGTATTCGACCGCGCGCTGGTTGGCCAGCCACAACAGGGTGGGCCGATCGTCACAGAGCGGGTAACGGACTTCCCGATGCCCCGCCTGCGACCAAACGATCGTGCTGCGCACGTAGTCAGGGGCGTAGTCGGGCAGGTTCTTCTGCATGAACGGTTGCTGACCCGGGCGCACTCTGATCACCGACAGCGGCCGCCCGGCAAGTTCGCGCAGGATCGGCCCGCTCACGGCGTCCAGGTAGTCGATCAGGTCCCGTTTGGACGCCTCGGCGCCACCGAACAGCGGCTGGTCCAGGTTGGTCAGCTCGACCCCGTCGCGTACCTCCACCTGCCGCGTGCGTGCCATTGACCCAGCCTGCCACCGGTCCGCCCGAGAAGCGCGCCCAGCGATCGAACGAGCCGCAGACAGGCACATCGTGACGGCGTTAGCCTGTCGCCCGTGACCCGAAGCATTTACGTCGCGGCCCCCGAGGGCCAGACCGGCAAATCCGTCATCGCCCTAGGACTCCTCGACACGCTGCTGCGCGAGGTCGAGTCGGTCGGCGTGTTCCGCCCGCTGGTTCGTTCCGGGCAGCACGACGACATTCTTCAGATGCTGCTCGACCAACCCGGCGTGCAACTCGACTATGACGACGCCATCGGCATCACCTACGACGAGATGCGCGTCGATCCCGAGGGTGCCCTGGAGCGGATCGTCGAGAAATTCGGCCGGATCAGCCCCCGCTTCGACGCCGTGGTGGTGCTCGGCTCCGACTACGCCGATGTCACCAGCCCGACCGAGTTGGCTTTCAACGCCGATGTCGCTGCCAACCTGAACGCCGCACTGCTGCTGGTGGTCAGCGGTTTCGGACGCGGCGTCCGCGAGATTCGCGACGCCGCCGACGCGGCCCTCAACGAGTTCACCGCCCATCACGTCCAGACCATCGGCGTGATCGCCAACCAGGTCGACCGGGCCATCCTGACCGAGACCTCGGCGGCGCTGCGCGAGCTCACCCACCTGGTCGTCGCGGCCCTGCCGGCCGAACCCCTGCTGGTCGCCCCCACCCTGCGCGCCCAGTTCGAGGCGGTCGGCGCGACCCAGGTGCTGGGCAATCCCGATCTGCTCGACCGCGAATCGCAGGACGCCATCGTCGCCGCGATGACGCTGCCGAACGTGCTCTCCCGGCTGGTCACCGAGGCCACCGTGCTGATGCCCGGCGACCGTTCCGGCGACCTGCTGCCCGGCCTGATCCTGGCCCACCATTCCGGGTCGTTCCCGCAGCTCACCGGCGTCATCCTGACCGGCGGTTACCCGATCCCCGAGAACGTGGTGAAGCTGTTCGACGGCATGCATCTCGACCTGCCGATCGGCATGACCGACCAGGGCACCTACACCACCGCCCGGGACGTGTTCCAGACCCGTGGGCATTTCACCTCCTCGCCTCGCAAGGCTGAGACGGCCCGCCGGATCTTCGCCGAGCAGGTCGATTCGGCCGAGTTGATCAAGGCACTCGAGGTGCCGCCGTCGCACGTGGTCACCCCGCTGATGTTCGGCTACCAGCTCAACGAGCTGGCCCGCCGCGACCGCCGCAAGATCGTGATGCCCGAGTCGTCCGACGATCGCATCCTCGAGTCGGCCTCGATCCTGCTGCAGCGCGGCGTCGCCGACCTGGTGCTGCTGGGCGACCCGGTCGAGATCAAGACCCGCGCCTCGGCGATGGGCTGGGTGCTGGACGGCGTCGAGATCGTCAACCCCACCGACGCCGACCTGGTCGAGCGGTTCGCGGCCGAGTACGCCACGGTGCGCGCCCACAAGGGCGTCACCATCGAGCAGGCCCGCGAGAAGATGAAGGACCTGTCCTACTTCGGCACGATGATGGTGCATCTGGGCATGGCCGACGGCATGGTGTCGGGCGCCATCAACACCACCGCCAACACGATCCGGCCGTCGCTGGAGTTCATCAAGACCAAGCCGGGCGTCAAGGTGGTGTCGGGTTCGTTCCTGATGTGCATGACCGACCGGGTGCACGTCTACGCCGACTGCGCGGTGAACCCCGATCCGACCGCCGAGCAGCTGGCCGACATCGCGATCAGCTCGGCCGAGACGGCGGTGGCCTTCGGCATCGAGCCGCGGGTCGCGATGCTCTCCTACTCCACCGGCAGCTCCGGCTTCGGCGCCGACGTCGACAAGGTGCGGCAAGCCACCGAGATCGTCCGCGAGCGGCGTCCGGATCTGGCGTTGGAGGGGCCGATCCAGTTCGACGCCGCCGTCGACCCCGACGTGGCGAAGACCAAGCTGCCCGACTCGCCGGTAGCCGGCAAGGCGACGGTGTTCATCTTCCCCGACCTGAACACCGGCAACAACACCTACAAGGCGGTGCAGCGGTC
>NZ_JAPUED010000043.1 GCF_027492755.1 Micropruina sp.
CACGCCCGGAGCGAGCAGTTCCATCTGGTCGATAACCTGTTTCACAGCGGCCTCGCCCTGATCCGGCGGGTACTTGTACTTGCGCAGCAGCCGGCGGATCTTCGCGCGCAGCGAGGCCCGGACGTCGTCGCGGACGGTCCAGTCGGTCTTGACGTCGGCCCTCATCATCGCGACGAGCTGTCGGGCCATGTCGGCCAGGACGTCCTGACCGAGGACATCCAGCGCTGACTGGTTGTCGGCGATCGCGTCGAAGGTGGCCAGCTCGTCGCGGCCCAGCGGCGGGTCGAAGGTCTCGCCCCTGGCCGCCTCGGCGGCGATGTCCTTGGCCATCTCGAAGAGCTCGATCAGCACCTCGGCCGCCGTCAGTTGCGAGTTCGTGTAACGGAGCATGACATCGCTGAGCCGTTCGCTGAACGCTCGCTGGCGCACCAGGCTCGCGCCGCTCGCCCGGGCGACTTCGGCCAGAATGGCGGCCCGCAGCGCCTCGATCGCGAGGTGCGGGTTGGCCGAACGCTGGGCTTGCGCGAGCGCGGCCGGAGTGAGTTCGTTGAAGTTCGGCGGCGCGATCTCGGCGGCGGCGTAGATGTCGATCACCTCGTCGGAGCCGGTCGCATCGGCGGCGAGCTGGCGCAGCAGCCGCGCGATCTCCTCGGGGATCGGCTCGCCCCGCGCCTCCCGCTCGGCGGCGTCGTACTTCGCCATCCAGACCCGCACTTCCTCGTAGAAGCGCACCTCGTCGCGGACGTCCGACAGGTTCTCGTAGCCGGACGCGAGCGCCCACGCCCTGCCCAGCTGACCGGCCAGCTGCCGGTACCGCCCGGCCAGGCTGAGCTCACCCTCGGCCACCTGGTTGCCCGGGTTCTGCGGATCCCGCAGCCAGCTGGTGAGCCCGAGCGCTGCCTTCATCCAGCCCTTCGGGCCGACCAGCCTGGCTCGCCAGTCGTAGCCGCCAGTCAACGCCCGGAGCTGGTCGAGCAGCGCTCGGGCAAGTTCCACCGCCACCCCCGCATTCCGCCCGACCGGACGATTGGCCTGGTCGGCGGCGGTGTACTCGGCCAAGGCCGCCGTCAGATTCTCGACCAGCGGCGCGTAGGCGACCAGCAGGCCGGCGTCCTTGCCGTGGAAAGTGCGGTTCACGCGGGCCAGGGTCTGCATGAGCAGGGCTCCCCGCATCGGCCGGTCCAGGTAGAGGGTGTGCAGCGGCGGCGAGTCGTAGCCGGTGAGCATCATGTCCTTGACGATCACCAGTTCGAGCGGGTCGTTCTCATCCTTCAGCCGCTGCTTGATCGCCTGGTTCTCCGATTCCCGCCGGACGTGTTTGCGGATCTCGCTCGGGTCGGACGCCGTCCCGGAGTACACGACCTTCAGCACCCCCTGGTCGAGGGCGTCGGAGTGCCACGCCGGCCGCAGCGCCACCAGCTGCTCGTAGAGGTCCGCGCAGATCTGCCGGGTGGCGCACACGATCATCGCCTTCCCCGGCCCATCGATCAGCGGACGCATCCGCTGTCGTCGGGTCTCCCAGTGCTCGACGATGTCCTCGGCCAGCGTGGCCAGCCGGGCGGGCGCCCCGTAGACGGCGTTGATCACCGCGACCGACTTCTCCAGCCGCTCGCGCTCGACGTCGTCCAGGCCGACGGTGACCTCGTCGGCGGCCGCGTCGAGATCGTCCGCCGTGACGTCGTCGGCGAACGAGACCTTCACCAGCCGGGGCTCGAAGTAGACCGGGACGGTCGCCTTGTCGTTGACCGCGCGGGTCAGGTCGTAGATGTCGATGTAGTCGCCGAAGACGTCACGGGTGTTCCGCTCCACCTCGCTGATCGGGGTGCCGGTGAAGGCGATCAAGGTGGCGTGCGGCAGCGCGTCGCGCAGGAACCGGGCGTAGCCGTCCAGATCGTCGTAGTGCGAGCGGTGCGCCTCGTCCACGATCACCACGATGTTGCGACGCTCGCTCAGCAGCGGATGGTCGGCGCCCGACTCGCGTTCGGCCGGCGTCCGGTTGAACTTCTGCAGGGTGGTGAACAGGATGCCGCCGCTGGAGCGCTGGGTGAGTTCGTCGCGCAACTGCGAGCGCGTGGTGACCTTGACCGGCTGCTCGGGCAGCAGGGTGGACGCCTTGAAGCTGAGGTGCAGCTGGCCGTCCAGCTCGCGGCGGTCGGTGATCACCACGATCGTCGGGTTCAGCAGGTGGCTGGAACGCAGCACCAGGTTGGCGTACAGCTCCATCTCCATCGACTTGCCGGAGCCCTGGGTGTGCCACACCACGCCGGCCTTGCCGTCCGACTTCACCGCGGTGACGGTCCGCCCCAGCGCCTTGTTCACGGCGAAGTACTGATGCGGCTTGGCGATCCGCTTGGCCAGGCCGAAATCGCCGACGTCGAAGGCGGTGAAGTTGCGCAGCAGGTCGAGGAATCGCAGCGGATTGCCCAGCCCGTACAGGGTGATCTCGAGCGCGTTGTCGTAGTCGGTATCCGCGATCGCCTCACCGGGCCGCAGCGGAACGCCGTCGTCGTCGACATTCCAGGCCGCGTAGTGGTGCAGCGGCGTGAACGGCGTGCCGTAGCCGGCCGTGGCGCCGTCCGAGACGACGGTCATCACGCAGGCCCGGAAGGCCAGCGGGAACTCCTCAAGGTAGGTGCCCAGCTGACCGTGGGCCGCCGCCAGACTGGTGGATGCGAGCCCCGCCTGCTTGAGCTCGGCGATCAGCACCGGCAGCCCGTTCAGGTACCCGACCACGTCGAACCGGCGGTGGTGTTCCACGTCGCTGATCGTCACCTGCCGGACCACCAGCCAGTCGTTGTCGCCCGGTTCACGACCGATCAGCCGGATCGTCGGGTTCTGCTCGACATTGTCCTTGTCGAGGTAGCTGAGCCCCCGGTAACCGTCCGCCAGGAACCTGTGCAGCCGGTGGTTCTCGGTGATCGCGTCCTGGCTGGACGGGGTGAGGATCTCGGTCGCCGCCTGCCGCAGATAGGCCTCCGGCACCTGCGGGTTCAGCCGCACCAGCGCCTCCCGGAACCGCTCGTGCAGCACGATGTCGGAGGCCGAACTGCGCTCGTGGTTGATCTGGGCGCCCGTCGCCGGGGCCCACCCGTGCTCGGCCAGCACCTCGACCGCGACGTTCTCCCAATCGGCTTCACTGATCAATGACATGGCGACCCTTTCCACT
>NZ_JAPUED010000044.1:0-13149 GCF_027492755.1 Micropruina sp.
ATCTCGGCGATCATCTACTCCTACGTGTTCAAGTTCCTGTTCAACAACTCACTGACCGCGTTCGGCGAGATGATCGGTTCGCAGACGCTGTCGACCAGCCTGCTGGCCAACGAGAACTGGGCCTGGTTCGCGGTGGTCATCGTCACCGTGTGGGGTTCGGTCCCCAGCGCGATGCTGATCTACATCGCCGGGTTCATGACGGTCCCCGGTGAGGTCTACGAGGCCAGCTCCATCGACGGCACCAGCCCGTGGCAGAACCTGATCCACATCACCCTGCCGCTGGTCGCCGGTTACGTGGGCATCAACATGATCATCGGCTTCAAGAACTACCTGGCCGTCTACGACCAGATCAAAGGCCTGACCGACGGCGGTCCGGGCACTGCCACTCGAAGCGTCGCCTTCACCATCTTCAAGGGCTTCGAGGGCGGCGACTACGCCTATCAGATGGCCAACGCCGCCGTCTTCTTCATCATCACGCTGATCATCGCGCTGTTGCAGCTGCGTCTGACCCGAGGAGGAACCTCCGCATGAGCACCGCAACCGCAACGAAGCCGGCCAAGGCCGCCACCCGCGGGAAAGTCGGCCAGGAACGCACCAACTGGCCGGCCACCGTCCTGCTGCTGCTCGCCGCCCTGACCGTCCTGGTGCCGCTGTACGTCACCGTGTCGATGGCGTTCAAGACCACCGAGCAGGCCACCGACCTGAACGCGTTCAGCCTGCCCAACCCGTTCAGCACGTCCGGCTTCGTCGAAGCGTGGGCGTTGACCAACTTCCCGCGCGCGTTCCTGGTCTCCACCCTGGTGACCCTGATCGCGGTGGCCGGTTCGATCGTGGTCTCCGCGATGGCCTCCTACGCCATCGTGCGCAACTGGGACCGCAAGCTGTTCCGCTACTCGTTCTTCTACCTGCTGGCCGCCATGTTCATCCCGTTCCCGGTGGTCGCGCTGCCGCAGGTGCGGCTGACCGGCATCCTCGGCCTGGACAACTATGTCGGCGTCGCCCTGCTGACGATCGTGTTCGGCCTGGCGTTCAACTGCCTGCTGTTCACCACCTTCCTGCGGTCGATTCCGCTGGAGCTGGAGGAGTCGATGCGGATGGACGGCGCCAGCACCTGGCAGACGTTCTGGCAGTTGATCTTCCCGCTGCTGGCACCGATGGCGGCGACGGTGGGCATCTTCTCGTTCCTGGGTTCGTGGAACGACTTCATGATGCCGTCGCTGATCATCTCGCAGCCGGAGTGGCAGACCATCCCCGTGGTCAACAGCATCTTCCAGACCCAGTTCAGCAACAACTACAACGTGAGCTTCGCGTCGTACCTGATGGCGATGGCGCCGGCCATCATCGTCTACCTGTTCTCGCAGCGCTGGGTGATGTCCGGCCTGACCCAGGGCGCCATCAAGTAGGCTGACGCCCCATCCCACATCGAATCCAGCCAAGCGCAGGTCTCTGCGCGGGGGCGCCGTCACCATCCGGTCGTGGGCGCCTCCGCGTAGGGGCCTGTGCTCGTTCCCAACAAGGAGAAGCATTGAGCAGCGCAGTGGAATTCGATCGAGTGGCCCGCCCGGACGGCTGGTGGCGCTCAGCGGTCGTCTACCAGATCTATCCGCGGTCGTTCCAGGACTCCGACGGTGACGGCATCGGCGACATTCCCGGCATCACCAGCCGGCTGGACTACCTGGCCGAACTCGGGGTGGACGTGCTGTGGCTGTCACCGGTGTACGCCTCGCCCCAGGTGGACAACGGCTACGACATCAGCGACTACACCGACATCGATCCGCTGTTCGGCACCCTGGCCGATCTGGACGCGTTGCTCGCCGCCGCGCATGAGCGTGGCATCAAGCTGGTGATGGATCTGGTGGTGAACCACACCTCCGACCTGCATGCCTGGTTCACCGAGTCGCGCGAGCCGGGCTCGGCGAAGCGGGACTGGTACTTCTGGCGTCCGGCCCGTCCCGGCTGCGAGCCGGGGACGCCGGGCGCTGAGCCGGATGACAGCCACGCCGCGTTCGCCCCGTCGGCGTGGACCTACGACCCGCGCAGCGGCGAGTACTACCTGGGCATCTTCAGCCCCGGCCAGCCCGACCTGAACTGGGAGAACCCCGAGGTGCGGCAGGCGGTCTACGCGATGATGCGCTGGTGGGTCGACCGTGGTGTGGACGGCTTCCGGATGGACGTGATCAACCTGATCTCCAAGCCCGAGGAACTCACCTTGGGCGGGCCGATCGAGCCCGGCCAAGGCAGCCTGCGTCGGGTGGCCAACGGTCCTCGGCTGGATGAGTTCCTGGCCGAGATGAACCGCGAGGTCGGCCTCGACGCCCAGAACCTGCTCACCGTCGGCGAGATGCCGGGCGCCACCATCGAGGTGGCCCGGCGGGTCACCGATCCAGCCCGGCACGAGCTCAACATGGTGTTCACCTTCGAACACGTCAACCTCGACCAGGCCTCGTGGAGCAAGTGGGACCTGGCCGAGCTGCCGCTCCCCCGCCTGAAGGAGAACCTGGCGCAGTGGCAGGACGGCCTGGCCGAGGCCGGCTGGAACTCGCTGTACTACGACAACCACGACCAGCCCCGGGCCGTCTCCCGGTTCGGCGACGACTCGCCTGAGCACCGGGTCGACTCGGCCAAGACGCTGGCCACCGTGCTGCACCTGCACAAGGGCACGCCCTACATCTACCAGGGCGAAGAGTTCGGCATGACCAACGCGCCACTCACCCAGATCGAGCAGTACCTCGACGTCGAATCGCTCAACTACCACAGCCTGGCGAGCGCGGCCGGCGTCCCCGAGGAGCAGATCCTGCGCTCACTGGCCAGGAAGGGCCGCGACAACGCCCGCACCCCGGTGCAGTGGGACGCCACACCCTACGCCGGCTTCACCACCGGGATCCCCTGGATGGCGGTCAACCCCAACTACCGCCAGATCAACGCCGACGAGGCCCGCCGTGACCCGGATTCGGTGTTCGCCCACTTCCAGCAGCTGATCCGGCTACGACACTCCAGCGAGGTCGTCCGCGAGGGACGGTTCCAGCTGCTGCTGCCCGACCACGAGCAACTCTGGGCGTTCACCCGCACCCTCGGCGACGAGGTGCTGCTGGTCGTCGCCAACTGTTCCTCCGCTCCGGCGGAACTGCCGGTGGGGTCGCTGCCCGATCTGGACGGCGCCGAACTGATCCTCGGCACCCATCCGGACGCCGCCGCAACGACCCTGGCGCCGTGGGAGTCGCGCCTCCTCCGCCTGAGCCCGCCGCGGTGACGGCCGAAGAGACCGTCGTCCCGCCCGTCCGCGCCGACTGGTGGCGGCAGGCGGTGGTGTATGAGATCTATCCGCGGAGCTTCGCCGACAGCAACGCGGACGGCATCGGCGATCTGCGCGGAATCGCGTCCCGGGTCGACTACCTGGCAGGCCTGGGCGTCGACGCGATCTGGTTGACGCCGTTCTACCCCTCCGACCTGGCCGACGGCGGGTACGACGTGATCGATCACCGCGACGTCGATCCGCGGATCGGCACCCTGGCCGATTTCGACGCGCTGGTGGAGGCGCTGCACGCCCGCGACATCCGGGTGCTGATCGACATCGTGCCCAACCATTCCTCCAACCGGCACCCGTGGTTCCGGCAGGCCGTCAACGAGGGTCGCGGCTCTCCTGCCCGGGAGCGCTACCACTTCTACGACGGCCCGGACGGCGGACTGCCGCCCACCGACTGGCGCTCGCTGTTCGGTGGCAGCGCCTGGACGCAGCTGCCGGACGGGCAGTGGTACCTGCACACCTTCGCCGCGGAGCAGCCGGACCTGAACTGGGCCAGCCCCGAGGTGCGGGCGTACTTCCTGGACACCCTGCGGTTCTGGGCCGACCGCGGCGTCGACGGCTTCCGGGTGGACGCCGCGCACATGCTGGCCAAGGACATGAGTCACCCGTTGCCCACCCAGGCCGAACTCGAAGCGCACCCGCGCGACGGCAGCCATCCGACCTGGGACCGTGACGAACTGCACGACATCTACGCCGAATGGCGCGGAGTGTTCGACTCCTACGATCCGCCGCGCACGGCGGTCGCCGAGGCAGCGGTGCAGTCGTCGCGGGTGCCGCTCTACGCCAGCCCGAAGACGCTGGGCCAGTCGTTCTTCTTCGACCTGCAACTCGCCGACTACGACGCCGCCAGCTTCCGCCGGATCATCGACGAATGCCTGGACGTGGCCGCCGTATCCGGTTCGTCGGTGACCTGGGTGCTCAACAATCACGACACGATCCGGCATGCCAGCCGGTACGGAACGCCGTTCCCCGGCGCCCATCCCGATGGCACACCGATCCGCAAGCATGGCGGCGACTGGTTGATGGCCGGCGGTGACCCGGTGCTGCTCGATGCCGCGCGGGGGCTGCGCCGGGCCCGCGCGGCCAGCATGCTGCTGCTTGCCCTGCCCGGTTCGGCCTACCTGTACCAGGGCGAGGAACTGGGCTTGCAGGAGGTCGCGGAGATCCCGGACGCCGCCCGCCAGGATCCGGCCTTCTTCCGCAACCGCGAGGTCGAAGTGGGCCGGGACGGCTGCCGAGTGCCGTTGCCCTGGACCCGGACCGGACCCTCCTACGGGTTCGGCGCCGCGGCGGCCCATCTGCCGCAGCCGCTGTGGTTCGGCCACCACTGTGTGGAGGCGGAAACCGACGACCCGGAGTCGACGCTCTCGCTGTACCGGAAGGCGCTCGCGCTACGGCGCGCCCTGCGGGGTGCCGAGTCGCTGGAGTGGGCGGAGACCGGACGCGACGATGTGCTGCACTTCCACCGTCCGGGCGGCTGGCAGGTGGTCGCCAACTTCGGTGTCGAGCCCTACCCGTTGCCGCAGGGGCGGGTCGTGCTGGCGTCAGGGCCGCTGGCCGATGCGCTTCCCGGGGAAACCACCATCTGGTTGCAGGCGTAGCGCCGGTGAGCGGGCACCGACCCGGTCAGCTCTTGGGGCGGTCCTTGCCCCGCTCGGGACGGAACTCCTCGTTGCGGCTGAAGCCGGCATCGCGCAGATCGTCGGACAACTCGTCGACCAGCAGGTCGTCCGGCTCCCAGGCGCCGGAGCGGTAGGCGACGCGTCCGATCAGGTGGCCGGCGACCGGCGCGGTCAGCACCTGCAGCAGGATCACCACCAGCAGCGTCAGCCAGACCTTCGGATCACGGATCGAGAAGCCGACACCGAGCAGCACCAGCAGCAGGCCGAACACCTGCGGCTTGGTGGCGGCGTGCATCCGGGCCAGCACGTCGGGGAAACGGACCAGGCCGAGTGCGCCGCCGAGGCAGAAGAACGCCCCGCCGACCAGGAACACCGCCCCGACCAGGTCGAAGATCTCGTCGGCGCTCACTGGGCGTCCTCCTCGTCGCGGCGGTAACGCTGCCGGTCGGACGCCCCGGGCGCCAGCATCCGGGCCACGCTGACCCCGCCGGTGAAGGCCACCATGGCGAGCACCAGCAGGATCGGCAGCGAACTGCTGTCCTTGGTCACCACCATCACCAGGCAGATCGTCATCAGCACGATCGACACCAGCACGTCGGCACTCACGATGCGGTCCAGCGTCGAGGGGCCCCTGGTGAGCCGCCACAGGGTCAGGCCGACGGCCGCCGCGATCATTCCGGCGGCCAGCCAGATCAGGATCTGCGTCATGCCTGCTCCTTCTCCCGCTGTACCTTCTCCCCCAGCGCCGCGATGTCGGCTTTGCTGCCGATCGCCTCCAGCAGCCGCCGCTCGACGGTGAGCGCATGCGTGCGGGCGTGCTCGACGTCGTCCGGGCCGGTCACATCGACCAGGTGCAGATAGAGCGTCCGGGTCGAGCGGCGGGCGTCGATCACGATCGAGCCCGGCACGATCGAGATCAGCTCAGCGGTCTCCACCTGGTACAGATCCTGGTTGCTGCGCAACCGCACCCGGATGACGGCCGGCTGGAAGTCGACCCGTGGCCGGAACGCCGCGGCCGCCAACCCCCAGGACGCCACGGCCAGGTCGACCAACGTGGTGACAGCCAGCTTCACCGTGCCGAACAGTCGCGGACGGCCGCGATAGCGGATCGGCGGCAGCGGGAAGGTGACGGTGACCAGCCAGGACACCACCAGGCCGACCACGATGTCCACCAGCGAGTAGTTGCCCCACAGGATCACCCAGATCACCGTCAGGGCCAGGATCGCCCGCCATTGCAGCCGCCAGCGCAGCCGCCGCCGGCTCGCCGATCGCCTCATCATGGCGCCACCCCCGTCAGCACGGCCCGCAGGTAGGAGTCGTCCAGCAGGCCGGCCGCGGCCCGGTCGACGTAGCCGTACAGCGGGCCGGCCAGGAAGGTCAGGGCCAGACCGAGGCCGACCAGTGCAGCCGTTGCGCCGACCATCACACCCGGCATCGGCTTGGCCCCGAGCTCGGCGTCCACCGGCTGCTCGTCGGGTGCCAACGGGCCCAGCACCGGCGTCCCCCAGAACGCACGGTTCCACACCTTCGCCACCGCGTACAGGGTGAGCAGGCTGGTCAGCACGCTGCCGGCGACCAGTGCCCAGGCCAGCGGGGTGCCGACCTCGACACCGGCCAGCAGCAGGCCGAGCTTGCCGACGAAGCCGGACAACGGCGGGATGCCGGCCAGGTTCATCGCCGGAATGAAGAACAGTGCCCCCAGCACCGGCGCGGTGCTGGCCAGGCCACCCAGCCGGTCCATCGAGGTCGAACCGCCGACCCGCTCGATCAGGCCGGCGACCAGGAACAGGGCGGCCTGCACGGTGATGTGGTGTGCGGTGTAGAAGATGGCGCCGCCGAGGCTGGCCGGGGTGGCCAGCGCGATGCCGAACATCATGTAGCCGATGTGCGAGACCAGGGTGAACGACAACAACCGCTTGATCTCGGACTGGGCGATGGCACCCAGGATCGCGATCACCATGGTGGCCAGCGCCGCCCAGCCGAGCAGATCGGTCAGCGGGTTGTTCGGGAAGATCGCGGTCTGGGTGCGCAGGATCGCGTACACGCCGACCTTCGTCAGCAGGCCGGCGAACACCGCCGTGACCGGCGCGGGGGCGGTCGGGTAGGAGTCGGGCAGCCAGAACGACAGCGGGAAGACGGCCGCCTTGATCGCGAACACCACCAGCAACAGCAGCTGGATGCCGATCGTGACGTCGCCGGGCAACTCGGCGAACCGCTGGCTGAGCTGCGCCATGTTCACCGTGCCGGTGGCCCCGTAGCTGATCGACAGCGCGGTCAGGAACAGCAGTGAGCTGACCAGGTTGATCACCACATAGGTCGACCCGGCACTGATCCGCTCGCCAGTGCCGCCCATCGTGATCAGCACGTAGGAGGCGAACAGCAGGATCTCGAAGCCGACGAACAGGTTGAACAGGTCGCCGGCCAGGAAGGCGTCCGAAACGCCGGCGGAGAGCAGCAGGAAGGTGGGGTGGAAGATCGACACCGGCGTCTCGCGGTGCACCTCTTCCTCGTCCTGGCCGGTGGCGTAGATCAGCACGCCGAGGGTGACCAGGGACGCGACGGTGAGCATCAGCGCGGCCAGCCGGTCGGCGACCAGCACCACGCCCAGCGGCGCCCAGGCACCCACCCACAACGACTGGACGCCGTGGGTGTCGGTGATCCAGATCAGCGACCCGGCGACCAGGCAGACGCCGGCCAGGGTGAGGATCGACACCGCGCGCTGCAGCCGCGGACGGCGTCCGAGCAGCAGGGTGAGCGCCGCGCCGAACATCGGCAGCAGCACCGGCAGCGGAAGGATGTTGTTCATTCGCTCACCACGTCCGCGCCGGTGTCGCTGAACTTGATCTCCTCGAAGCTGTCGGACGCCTCGTCGGCTTTCGCCAGCTCACGGATCCGGGCGTCCTCGACGTCGTCGGCGACCTCGTCGTGGCCGTTCAGCTGGAACGACCGGTAGGCCATGGTGACCAGGAAGGCCGCGGTGGCCAGCGCGATCACGATGGCGGTGAGCACCATCGCCTGCGGCAGCGGGTCGGACATCTCGTCCTTCGGCGTGACCCCGATCAGCGGTGGGCCGCCGGCCGCACCGGAGGCGACCAGGAAGAGCAGGTTGACGCCGTTGCCGCCCACCATCACCCCCATCAGGATGCGGCTCAGCGAGCGTTCGGTGATCAGGTAGACCCCGCAGGCGACGAGTGCGCCGGCGATGATCGCCAGGGTGACGTTCGGGCTCATGTGTAGTGCCCCCGTCCCCCGCCGGTGGTGTAGCGGATGACCTGGTCCTCCTCGGACGGCAGCGCCGGCCGGGCGCGGGTGGATTCGGGCTGCGGCACCGGCGCCTGGTCCTGCTCGGACTGGATGTCGATGCCGGCGCCCAGGGTGCGGGTCAGGTCGAGCACGACGCCGATGACGATCAGGTAGACGCCGACGTCGAAGATGGTCGAGCTGACCAGGTGCATCTCACCGAACAGCGTCCAGGGACCCCACGGGGTCTCCAGGTACTCCCAGCCCGGAATGGTCAGCTTCAGGTCGTAGCTCTGGAAGATCTTCCCGCCGAGCAGCGCCGGCGTGATGGCGCTGAGCACCGAGACGGCCAGGCCGAGGCCGAGCAGCCGTCCGGCATCGAAGGGCGCGGCGTCGTCGAGCTCACGGCGTCCGGCGGCCAGGTAGCGGATCATCAGCGCGATGCCGGCGACCAGGCCGCCCGCGAAGCCGCCGCCCGGCGCGTTGTGGCCGGCGAGCAGCAGGTAGACCGAGACCACCATCATCACGCTGAACATGACCCGGGTGATCACCTCGAAGATCAGCGACCGCGAACCCGGGTCGAGGGCGCCGCTGGCCCGCAGCCACAACCCACGGGCGCCGAACGCCGCGTCGCCCTCGCGGGGCCGGACGCGCTGCACCCGGGAGCGCAGGAAGATCAGGCTGGCCACACCGGTCGCGGCGATCACCAGCACCGAGATCTCGCCGATGGTGTCCCAGGCGCGGGTGTCGACCAGGGTGACGTTGACGATGTTCTTGCCGTAGCCGAAGGTGTAGGCCGCCTCGTAGTAGTCGACCGAGACCGGCTCGGCCACCCGGGCACCGGCGGCGACCAGCGCCAGCAGCGACACGCTGGCGCCGACCAGCACCGCCAGCACGGTGCGCCACCAGCGGGTGGACTGCAGCGGACGGTTGGTGAAGTACTTCGGCAGCCGGCGCAGCACCATCACGAAGACGATCAGCGACACGGTCTCCACCAGCACCTGGGTGAGCGCCAGGTCGGGTCCGCCGTGCAGCAGGAACAGCAGCGCCGTCCCGTACCCGGTGGCACCGACCAGCAGCAGGGCCCGGACGCGACCGCGCGAGGTGGCTGCCAGCACCCCGGCCACGATCATGGCGGCCCCGATCACCACCTGGGGCAGGTAGTCGTAGGGCCGGACGGAGGCCGGCCAGTGGGTGGTGAACAGCAACGATCCCCCGGCCAGCACGACCACGACGGCCAGCACGATCGAGGTGTAGCTGGCCAGCGAGCCGCGCTGGGTGCGCGCGGTGACCTCGACCGCGATGGTGTCGATCCGCTTCATCGCCAGGGTGTAGAGCTCGTCGGCGCCGAGCACCTTCGGGAAGGTCGCCTGGACGCGGCCCATCGCCTCCCGCTGCCAGAACAGGACACCGCCCAGCCCGAGGGCCAGCAGCGACAGCCACAGCGGCACGGTCAGGCCGTGCCACAGCGCCAGGCCGTGGCTGGCGTGCCCGGTCGTCACAGTGGCGGCATAGGGCTCGATCAGATCGGTCAGCGGGCCGCCGAGGAAGCCGCCGACCAGGCACAGCGATCCGAGCAGGATCGGCACCAGCACGAAACCGGCGGCCGGGCGATGGACGTCCAGTTCGGCGAGCTTGGGCTTGTCGGCGAAGGCACCCCACCACCAGCGCAGCGAGTAGGCGACGGTGAGCACCGAGCCGGCCACCACGGCCGCGACCAGCAGCACGGCCGGAAGCGCAGGCAGGCCGGTGCCGTCGCCGTCCGGGCCGGCCAGGTAGGTCAGCGACTCCAGCGCGGATTCCTTGGCGATGAAGCCCAGCATCGGCGGTAGGCCGGCCATCGAAGCGGCGGCGATGCCCGCGACGACGGCGATCACCGGCATCTTCCGGGCCACCCCGGTGAGCTTGGTCAGGTCGCGGGTACCGGTGGAATGGTCGACGACACCGACGATCAGGAACAGGGTGGCCTTGAACAGGGCGTGCGCGATCAGCATCGCGATGCCGGCCAGCATGGTGGCCTGGGTGCCGAAGCCGCACAGCAGCACCATGAAGCCGAGCTGGCTGACCGTGCCGTAGGCGAGCAGCAGCTTGATGTCGTTCTGCCGCAGCGCCCGCCAGCCGCCCAGGATCATCGTGGCGGCGCCCAGCCCGCCGACCGCGAGCCGCCAGCCGGGGGCGTCCGCGAAGGCCGGCGAGATCACCGCGACCAGGTAGACACCGGCCTTCACCATCGCCGCGGCGTGCAGATAGGCCGAGATCGGGGTGGGTGCGGCCATCGCGCCCGGCAGCCAGAAGTGGAACGGCACCAGGGCGGATTTGCTCAGTGCACCGACCAGCATCAGCAGTGCGGCGGCCGCGGGCAGCGTGCCGGACGGCGGCTGGGCCAGAATCGCGGACAGGCTGAAGGTGCCGGCGGTCTGACCGAGCGTGACGATGCCGACCAGCATCGCCAGGCCGCCGGTGGTGGTGACGATCAGTGCCGTCATCGCCGCCGACCGGTTCGCCCGCCGGGTCGGGTCATAGCCGATCAGCAGATAGGAGAAGACCGTTGTCAGCTCCCAGAAGACGTACAGCATGACCAGGTCGTCGACGGTGACCAGGCCGAGCATGGCGGCGGCGAAGGCGGTCAGGATGCCCACCGTCCGCGGGTTGGCGACGCCCTCGAAGTACCAGCGGCAGTACAGCAGCACCAGGGTGCCGATGCCGGTGACGATCAGCGCCAGCAGCCATTGCAGCAAGCCGATCTGGTAGTGGATCTCGACGCCCAACTGCGGAATCCAGCTGAGCGATTCGGTGTAGCTGCCGCCCGTGGTGATCAGCGGACCCAGCCCGACCAGCCACCCGAAGCCGACGGCCGGCGCCAACGCCATCAGCAGGTAGCCGTTCGATCCGATCTTCCGGACCAGCCAGGGGGCACACAACGCCACCACCAGATGGGCGATGACGATGGCGTTGATCACGGGCTCCCTCTCTCGGCACGACGTGCTGGATCGGTGGGCGGGGGGTCGTCAGTCTATCGGCCCGGTCCCACCGACGCCGCATCGAGCCTCCCCGTGGATCAGAGAAGGGTCTCCCGGCGAACCAGGGGGACGGTTCCTTCGGTCACCGGGGACGGTTCTTCCGGTCACCGGGGACGGTTCCTTTGGTCAGCTGTTGTCGACGACCAGGTTGGCGCGTTCGGCGGGGTGGTAGGTGTCGATGTAGCGGCGCTGACCCGCCACGTAGCGGACGAGTCTCGGGTCGTCGACATCGGACGGCGTGCCGTCCCGCTGGGCGAGCCTGCGGACGGAGACCTCGAAGGGGACGTCGAGCCAGACCGAGAGGTCCCAGACCTTGCGACCCCGCTCGTCACGGAGCCGGTCATGGTGCAGGAACATGCCGTCGACGATCACCACGGCGGCGTCCGGGGCGACCTGCCAGGGCGGAGTGACCGGCGATTCGGTGGGCAGGTCGTAGGACCTGTCCCGGTACCGTCCGCTGCCGTCGCTGCCGAGCGGTTCCAGTACGTCCTCGATGAACCGCTGGTAGTCGTAGGTGTCGGCCAGGAAGCCCTCCGGCGAGGTCCGTCCCTGCGCATGCCGCACCTCGGCCGGGTTCAGGAAATCGTCGAGGCTGATCCGGATCACCGTCAGGCCCGAGTCGACGAGCTCGGTGGCCAGATCGTCGGCGAACGTCGTCTTGCCTGCCCCGTCCACGCCGTCGATGCCGACCAGCGTGCGCCCGGCCCGTGGCCGGATCCGCGACACCAGCCAGGAGATCCCGGCCTCGCGCGACAACGGCTCAGCCGCCTTGGTTTCCACGATCCTGCCTCCAGGTGTGCGGCATCGGCGACGCCGATGGGGGTGCTGGTGGCGGTCCCCCGGGAGCCGCCGGGGCGGTGCGGACGACCACACCACGGACGCGTGCCCGCCACAACAGCACCGCGAGCGCACCCCCGAGGATGGCCACCTGCACCAGGACGACGGGGCTGCCGGTGCCCGCGCTGCGATTGAACATGTCGGAGAAGTCGGTGAACGGCAGGAAGCTCATCGAGACCACGTTGTTCACCGCATGCAGTGCAACGGACGCCTCGAGCCCGCCGGTGCGCCAGGCGAGCGTCGACCCGACGACGGCGAAGAACAGGTAGAAGCCGTTGAGCCAGGGGTCACCCGCGCCGTGCAACAACATGAAGATGACCCCGGTGACGGCGGTGCTGACCACCAGACCGGCCACCCGCGGCAACCAGGCGGCAACCGCACGCTGGCCCAAGCCCCGCAGCAGATACTCCTCCCCCGCCGACTGCAGCGGGGTGGTGAGCAGGATGGCCGCCACCATGAAAGCGGTGTCGGGGCTGACCCGCAGCCCGTCGAACCCGCTGAGCAGAGCCTCGAGCAAGGTCAGGGCGAGCAGCAGCGGCAGCGTCCACGCCACGCATTCGCCGAACCAGCGCCAGCGGAAGGCGCCGGTCACCGAGGACAGCCAGCGCGGCCGCTGCCCGAAGCAGGCCCATTGGGTGAGCATCGCGATCGGCACGCAGGCGGCCAGGGCCAGGTTGTTGCACAGGAACAGCGCCGGGGTCATGGTGACCTTGTCCATCGAGCTGTAGTCGGCCATCGTCGTCCGGCCGGTGCCCAGGTCGTAGAGCATCGCGATCACGCCGAACAGCATGCTGGAGGCGAAGAACAGCGCACCGCCCATCAGCAGCGCGAGCACCGGACGCCACCAGCGCAGGTTCGGGGTGCGCAGGAACTCGTGGTACTCCCGTGGCTCGATCGGCAGCACGGACGGCTTCGGCGGCGGCCCTGCGGGCAACCACGGATGGTTGCCCATCGGCTGCTGCGGCCCTCCCCACGGCCCGCCGGGAGCGACGCCGGGGGCCGACGAACCGGCCCCGGCCCAGGCCGGCGGCTGCGCCGCCGGAGGATTCCAGGACTGGCCCGGGGGTGGCGCGGCGGGCTGCCAGGCCTGTCCGTGCCCGGCCCGCTGCCAGCCGGCCGCCGGCGG
>NZ_JAPUED010000044.1:13249-24497 GCF_027492755.1 Micropruina sp.
GCTGCCAGCCGGCCGCCGGCGGTTGCCCGGACGACGGGCCGGCACCCGACGACTGCGGCCACTGCTGACCGTCTCCGGAGCCGGGCCCAGGAGTGGGCTGGGTCATGTCAGGCCCGGGAACCACAGCGCGATCTCTCGGGCCGACGATTCCGGCGAGTCGGAGGCGTGCACCAGGTTCTCGCGGTTCGACAGCGAGTAGTCGCCGCGCACCGAGCCGGGGGCCGCCCGGCGTCCGTCGGTGGCGCCGTTCAGCGTCCGGACGGCGTCGATCGCGCCGTCCCCTTCGAGAACCAGGGCGATCAGCGGTCCGGAGGTGATGAAGTCACGCAGCGGCGGATACCAGGGCTGTTCCCGATGCTCGGCGTAATGCTGGTCGGCCAGTTCCGCATCGACCACCCGCTGGTCGAGTGCGACGATCCGCAGCCCCTTGGCCTCGTACCGGGACAGCACCGCACCGGCCAGGCCGCGGCGCACCGCGTCCGGCTTGATGATCACGAAGGTCCGCTCGCTCATGAGCGCTCACCCTAGCCGGAAATCCGGACGGCCTCAGCCCGCCGTCCGGGCAGCCTCCAGACGGCGTCCGAGGACGAAGCTGATCACGAACAGCAACGCGAACATGGCGCCCACCGCGAACATCATCGCCACTGCGAAACCGAGCGCGATGCAGGCCACCTGGGCGGCCCAGGCCAGCACCCAGCCGAACGGACGCCGCAGCGTGCCGGACGCCGCCAGGCACAGCACCAGAGCCGTGCCGCCGAGCCCGAAGGCGAGGCCGACCGAGGCGTCCGCGACCTGGATCATGCCGGGGATCGCCAGCCCGCAACAGATCGCCTCGAAGAGCAGGATCGTCATCAGCACCCGGTTCATCGGGTTGGTCGGCACCAGCTTCATCGGTCCTCCTCGCGCAACAGCAGAGCGCGGGCCTGCCCGGCGGCGATCACCGAGCCGGCGATCAGCACACCGGCGCCCGCGCCGGCCTCGTCGGCCAGCGCCACCGCGGTCTCGATCGCGTCCGCCATCGTCGGCGCGACCCGGACCCGCTCCTCGCCGAAGACCTCCGCGGCCCGCTCGCCCAGCTGGTCGGGCGTCAACGCCCGGTTGGTGCCGGCCACCGTGGTGCAGACGATGGTGGTCATCTCTTCGTCGAAGATCTCGAGCAGGCCGGTGACGTCCTTGTCGGCCATCGCGGCGACCACCCCGATCAGCGGTGAGAAGGCGAACGCCTCGGTGAGCGCGGCCAGGGTGGCGCGGGCCCCGTGCGGGTTGTGGCAGGTGTCCAGCACCACCGTCGGTGAGCGGCGGACGACTTCGAGCCGGGCCGGCGCGACCACCTCGGCCAAGCCCTCGGCGATGATGTCGGGAGCCAGCGGCTTGCCGCCGAGGAACGCCTCGACCGCGGCGACCGCCAACGCCGCGTTGCGGGCCATGTGGGCACCGAACAGCGGCAGCAGCAGGTCGCCGACCGGGCCGCCGGCGGTGTCCAGCCGCAGCATCTGCCCTCCGACGGCCGGCGTCCGCTCCAGCACGCCGAACTCGACGCCCTCCAGGTAGACCTTGGCACCCACCTCGGCGCAGCGCTGGATCAGTACCGCGGCCGCCTCGGGTTCCTGACCGGCCAGCACGACCTGCGTGCCGGGCTTGATGATGCCGGCCTTCTCGGTGGCGATCTCGGTGAGCGTGTCGCCGAGCAGATGGGTGTGGTCGTAGTCGACCGGACAGATCACCGCGACCTGGGCGTCCATCACATTGGTGGCGTCGGTGACGCCACCGAGCCCGACCTCGACCACGGCGACGTCGACCGGCGCCTCGGCGAACGCCTCGTAGGCCAGCGCGGTGATCACTTCGAAGAAGGTCATCGGCACGCCGTCGATCGCCTGGGCGTCGACCATGTCGATCAGCGGCTGAGTGTGGGTGACCAGTTCGTCGAAGGCGTCCGCGCTCATCGGCTCGCCGTCGATGGCGATGCGTTCGGTGACGTCGATCAGGTGCGGGCTGGTGAACCGGCCGGTGCGCAGCCCGAGCGCCCGCAACAGGGCGTCGATCATGATCGCGGTGCTGCCCTTGCCGTTGGTGCCGGCGATCTGGATGACCGGGTAGGCCCGTTGCGGCGATCCCAGCAGCTCGCACAGCGCTTCGACCCGCGCCGTCCCGGGTGCGATCCGGTGTTCGGGCCAGCGGGAGATCAGGCGCTGGACGATCTCGTGGTGTGTCTCGGGCATGGTGGGGCCAGCCTAGTGCCGCCGACCACGGCGCCCCACGTCCCTCACCGCGTGCAAAATAGTTGACCGTTTGACGGAGGCTATACTCACGCCATGCCGCACACCTTCGCCGGACGCCGCTGGGTGCGGTGGACGACCTTCCTGGCGCGGCAGATCCTGGGCTGGACGCTCATCGTGGCCGGTGCGCTGAAACTGCCCTGGCCGGAGTCGTCGGTGCAAGCCGTCCGGGCCTATCAGCTGTTGCCCTTCGACCTCACCCGTCCGGTCGGCTACGCGCTGCCGGTGATCGAGGTGGTGATCGGCCTGCTGCTGGTCATCGGCCTGTTCACCAGAATCGCCGCCTGGCTGGGCGTTGCCGTGATGGCCGCCTTCGTCATCGGCATCGCCTGGGTCTGGGCCCACGGCCTCTCCATCGACTGCGGTTGTTTCGGCGGCGGCGGTGAGGTCGAGAACGGCATGGCCCAATATCCCTGGGACATCGCCCGCGACGTCGGCCTGATGGCCTGCGGCGTCTGGGCGGGCCTGTTCCCGCGTTCCCCGTTGTCGACCGACACTCGGCTGTTCGGCGACCCCATCGACATCCCCACCGAAGAACTCGAGGAGTCCACAGCATGAGCGAAAGTCGTCGCGAAGCACTGCGCCGCAAGCAGCAGGCGCAGGCGAGAGCGAAGCGGACGCAACGCATCGTGATCGTCGGCGCGATCGTGCTGGCCGTCGTGGTCCTGGGCGTCTTCGGCACCATCTTCATCAGTCAGCTGAACAAGGGCGGCGGCAGCCCCAGCGGTTCCTCGGCGATCCCGCCGAACGCCACCGCCGATCGCAGCGGCATCATCGTCAATCCCGGCAAGGCGACCCAGGGTGCGCCCACCGTGGAACTCTTCTTCGACTACCAGTGCCCGATCTGCAAGCAGTTCGAGGGCGCTTTCGGCCCGACCCTGAGCAACATGGCCGACAAGGGCGAGATCAACCTCGTCTACCGCACGCTGACCTTCATGGACGGCAACCTGCGCAACGACTCGTCGACCAAGGCCGGTATCGCGGCGGCGTGTGCCGACAACGCCGGCGCCTACTCCGCCTATCACAACGCCGTCTTCGCCGGACAGCCGGCTTCCGAGGGGCAGGGCTACACCACCCAGCAGCTGCGGGTCGACTTCCCCGCCACCGCCGGCATCACCGGCGACGCGCTGAGCGCCTTCCAGGCCTGTTACGACAGCCGCGCCACGGCGTCCTTCGTGGACGGCACCAACGAGGCGGGCGCCAAGGCCGGGGTCACCTCGACCCCGACGCTGCGGGTCAACGGCACCACGATCGACAACGCCACGATCTCCAAGGCGGGCACCCCGGAGGCCTTCCGCCAGCTGGTCCTGTCGACCAAGGGCAATGGCTGACGCCCGATCCGGACGCCGCCCCGCCACCGGGCGCGGAGCACTGAGCCGCGGCCGCGCCCAGCTGATGGTGGTGGCCGGAGCGGCCGTCGGGGCGGCGCTCGCGATCCTGGCGATGATCTGGTTCTGATCGTCTGCCGCCGGTGGCCTGCTCTCGGGCGGCGCCGATTGGTAGCGGTAGCGCAGGCTTTCGTAAGATGCAGCCCATGACCGCGACTCCTCGTTCGACCGTGCCCGCTGCCAGCCCGCAACCGGGTCAGGTCGTAGCGGTGCCGGATCGTCCGGCGCTGGAGGGCCTGGAGGCCAAGTGGGCCGAGAAGTGGGCCCAGGACGGCACCTACACCTTCGTCCGGCCGGACTCGCGGGAGCAGGTCTTCTCGATCGACACTCCCCCGCCGACGGTGTCCGGTTCGCTGCACGTCGGGCACGTGTTCAGCTACACCCACACCGACCTGGTGGCCCGCTACCAGCGGATGCAGGGCAAGCACGTCTTCTACCCGATGGGCTGGGACGACAACGGCCTGCCCACCGAGCGCCGGGTGCAGAACTTCTACGGCGTCCGCTGCGACCCGTCGATCCCGTACGACCCGGACTTCACCCCGCCGGCCAAGCCGGACCCGAAGCGGCAGGTGCCGATCAGCCGGATGAACTTCATCGAGCTGTGCCATCAGCTGACCCAGGTCGATGAGCAGGCGTTCGAGAACCTGTGGCGGACGCTGGGGCTGAGCGTGGACTGGGACAACCACCTCTACGCGACCATCTCGTCGGAGTCGATCCGGGTCTCGCAGCGCGCCTTCCTGCGCAACTGCGCTCGCGGTGAGGCCTACCTGGCCGAAGCCCCGACGGTGTGGGACGTCACCTTCCAGACCGCGGTCGCCCAAGCGGAGCAGGAGGCCCGGGACTATCCGGGTCACTACCACCGGGTGGCCTTCCACCGCCCGGACGGCGAGAAGGTGTTCATCGAGACCACCCGTCCCGAGCTGCTGCCGAGCGTGTGTGCGCTGATCGCCCATCCCGACGACAAGCGCTACCAGCACCTGTTCGGCACCACGGTCACCTCGCCGGTGTTCGGTGTCGAGATCCCGGTGCTGGCCCATCACGCCGCCGAGCCCGACAAGGGCGCGGGCATCGCGATGTGCTGCACCTTCGGCGACGCCACCGACGTGCAGTGGTGGCGCGAGCTGCAGTTGCCGACCCGCACCGTCATCCAGCGCGACGGACGCCTCGCCCGGGAGACCCCCGAGTGGCTGACCGACGCCGCGCCGTACGCCGAGCTCGCCGGCAAGACGCCGTTCTCGGCGCGCGCCGCGATGGTCGAGCTGCTGCGCCAGTCGGGTGACCTGGACGGCGAGCCGACCAAGACCACCCGGAAGGCGAACTTCTACGAGAAGGGCGACAAGCCGCTCGAGATCGTCTCCACCCGGCAGTGGTACATCCGCAACGGCGGCCGCGACGACGAACTCAAGCAGGCGCTGCTGGCCCGCGGCGAGGAGCTGCAGTGGGTGCCCGACCACATGCGGCACCGCTACTCCAACTGGGTGAACGGCCTGAACGGCGATTGGCTGATCAGCCGGCAGCGGTTCTTCGGTGTGCCGTTCCCGGTCTGGTACCCGGTGGACGCCGACGGCGAGCCGGACCACAGCCGTCCGATCTTCGCCTCCGAGGACTCCCTGCCGGTCGACCCGTCCTCGGACGTCCCGCCCGGCTACACCCCGGAGCAGCGCGGCGTGGCCGGCGGTTTCGTCGGCGACCCCGACATCATGGACACCTGGGCCACCTCGTCGCTGACCCCGCAGATCGCCTGCCGCTGGGATTCCGATCCTGAGCTGTGGAAGCTGACCTTCCCGATGGACTTCGCCCCCGAGGCGCACGACATCATCCGCACCTGGGTGTTCAGCCGGGTGGTGCGCGCGCACTTCGAGGAGCACGTGGCGCCGTGGAAGACGGTGGCCATCTCGGGCTTCGTGGTCGACCCCGACCGCAAGAAGATGAGCAAGTCGGTGGGCAACACGATCGTGCCCACCGACATCCTGGAGCGGTTCGGTGCGGACGCCGTCCGCTGGCGCGCCGCGATGGCCCGTCCGGGGATGGACTCCCCGTTCGACGAGACCGGCATGAAGGTCGGACGCCGGCTGGCGATGAAGGTGCTCAACGCGTCCAAATTCGTGCTCGGCATGGGCGACGGCCCGGTGGCTGCCGAGGCCATCACCGAGGCGGTCGACCTGTCCATGCTGGCCGGCCTGCGCCAAGTCGTGGTGCGCGCCACCGACGCCTTCGAGGCGTTCGACTACAGCACCGCGCTGGAGGCCGCCGAGCGGTTCTTCTGGTCGTTCTGCGACGACTACCTGGAGCTGGTCAAAGAACGTGCCTACGGCGCCCAGGGCCCGGACGCCGCGGCGTCCGCCCGTGCGGCACTGCAGCTGGCGCTCAGCATTCAGCTGCGGCTGTTCGCGCCCTTCATGCCGTACGTGACCGAAGAGGTCTGGTCGTGGTGGCAGTCCGGTTCGGTGCACGTCAGCCCGTGGCCGCTCGCCGAGGAGATCCCGGCCGGCGGTGACCCGGCGGTGCTGGCCGACGTCGCCGAGGTGCTGATGGGCATCCGTGGCGTCAAGTCGACGGCGAAGGTCTCGATGAAGACCGAGGCCTCCGCCGCGAAGGTGACCGGCCCGCAGACTGCCCTGGACCGGCTCACCCCGGTGCTCGGCGATCTGCAGGCGGTGGGCCGGATCCTCGGCGCGATCGAGCTGGAAGCCGACGAGGCCCCGTTGCGGGTCGACGTCGCCCTGGTGCTCGGATGAGGCTCCTCCGCGGGCTCGCCGCGCTCGTCTGCGGGCTGATCCTGGTCGGCTGCACGACCGGGGCGCCGCGCAACACGGCCGGGCAGGTGACCGCGACGGCGTCCATCAATCCGTTCCAGATCACCCTCGGCGACTGCACCGGTCCGATGAAGGAGGGCGACATCGAGAGCCTGCAGGTCGTGCCATGCGGTGACAAGCACAACTACGAGGCCTACGCCGTCACCAAGCTGTCGGGAACCACCTTTCCCGGCGAGGCCGAAGTGACCAAGCAGGCCGACAAGTTCTGCACCGCCGAGTTCCGCACCTTCATCGGCCTCGCACCCAAGGACTCCAAGTACGACATGTTCTACCTCTACCCGGTGGAGAGTTCCTGGGCCGCCGGCGACCGCGAGGTGCTTTGCCTCGCGGGCTCCACCAAGGGCGGCGTCACCGGAACCCTCAAGGGCGTCGCCAAGTAGCCGACGAAGAGACGAGGGCCGGCAACCGTGATGGTTGCCGGCCCTCGCCGTGGTGTTTACCTGGTCACATCAGGTCGAGCATGATCGGGTCAGCCATGCTGAGCACGACCTCACGCGCCTCCTTCGGGCCAACGGACGCCCGCGCGGCGGCGGCCATCTGCTGGCATTGGGGCAGGTCATGCAGGGCCAGCGCCGTCCGGACGGCCCGGACCTTGCTCGGCGCCATCGACAGGCTGGCCACACCGAGACCGGCGAGCACCAGCGCCATCAGCGGGTCACCGCCCGACTCACCACAGACACCGACCGGGTGACCGGTCTTGGCGCCGCCGTCGCAGGCGTAGTAGATGATGTCGAGCAGAGCCGGCTGCCAAGGGTTCAGCAGCTCGGCCAGTTCACCCTGCATACGGTCCGCGGCCATCGTGTACTGACCGAGGTCGTTGGTGCCGAGGCTGGCGAAGTCGACCTCGCTGAGCACGTCGAACGAGCGCAGCGCGGCAGCCGGAACCTCGATCATCACGCCGACCCTGGGCAGACCGACGGCGCGCACCTTCTCGGCGAACCAACGGGCCTCCTGCCGGGTGGCGATCATCGGCGCCATCACCCACAGCTGGCCACCGGTGGCCTTGTAGGCGTTGGCGAGAGCCTGCAGCTGGTCGTCGAGCAGATCGGTCCGGACGGCGCCGAGCCGGATGCCCCGGCGTCCGAGCGCCGGATTCTCCTCGTGGCCCAGGTCGGCGAACGCCAGCGGCTTGTCGGCACCGGCATCGAGGGTGCGGACGACGACCTTGCGGTCACCGAAGGCCTCCAGGATCTCGGTGTAGGTCGCGGTCTGCTCCTCCACCGTCGGCGCGGTGTCGCGGTCCAGGAACAGGAACTCGGACCGGAACAGGCCCGAACCCTCGACGTCCTGAGCGGCGGCCTTGCGGGCGTCGTCGGCGGTGCCGATGTTGGCCAGCAGCTGGACCGGGTGTCCGTCCTTGGTCATGCCCTTGCCCGAGCCGGCCGCCAGTGCCTTCTCGCGGCGAGCCTTGCGGTCGGCCAGCGCCTGCTGCTCAGCCTCGCTCGGGTCGACGATGATCTCGCCGACACCACCGTCCAGGGCCACCGTCGTCCCGAAGTCCACATCGAGAATGCCGGACGCCTGCACGATCGCCGGAATGCCCAGCTGGGCAGCCAGGATGGCGGTGTGGCTGGTCGGGCCGCCGGCCGCGGTGATGATGCCCAGGCAGGTATCCACCGACAACGTGGCGGTCTCGGCCGGGGCCAGATCGAGCGCGGCCAGGATGCTGGGCTCGGTCAGGGTCGGGACGCCGGGCTCGGGCTGGCCGAGCAGCCGGGCCACCGTCCGGTCGCGGACGTCACGCAGGTCGGTGACCCGCTCGGCCATGTAACCGCCCAGCGACTCGAACATCGCGCAGTACTCATCGACCGCCGCCGAGACGGCGGTGGTGATGCCCTTGGTGCCGCTCTGCAGCTGGGTGTCGATGGCGCCGGCCAGACCCGGGTCGCCGGCCATCATCGCGCCGGCCTCAAGGATGGGCTTGGCGTGGGCATCGGCGTTGGCGGCCTTCGCCAGATAGCCGTCCGCCACTGCCTTCAGCGTGTCCCGCACCTGGGCGGACGCGGCCGCGGCGTCGGTGACCGCAGCCTCGCCCGCAGGCGGAGACGGCGGAGGGCTGACGATCACCAGCGGACCGACCGCGACACCCGCACTGACTCCGATGCCGCTCAGGGTCGAGTGCAGATCGCTCATTCGGCGTCCAGATCCCGCTCGAGGAGCGCAACCAGCGAATCGAGTGCGGCGTCGGCGCCGTCGCCCTCGGCGGAGAGGGTAACGACCTCGCCGTTCTTGGCACCGAGGGCCATCACGCCGAGAATGCTGCGCGCGTCGACCGGGTTGCCGCCGGCCTTGGCGATGGTCACGGGGAGACCGGTGGCGGTCGCGGCCTGGACGAAGATGGACGCGGGGCGGGCGTGCAGACCGACGGACGAACCGATCGCTACTTCACGGGTGGCCATGGAGAACTCCTTTGTACGTATGGCCCAGAGGACCTGGGTGATGACACGGCAAGGCTATCGGTTACACAAGCCGGTCGCCGTCAATATAGGGCGGTCTGTCGAAGGCCATCAAGGTGAAGCTCCGGCAATGGGCACCGGGCCCGCAGACCGGGGTGAGGCGCTCTTGAGTGGCACTACGAGTTGTGCGAGCGTATTTTCCGACATTGCGAACGCCTCCTGTGTGGTGAACAGGAGGAGCAGTCGATGGTTGATACGTGCTTGATCGACCGAAGGGGAGCGCAGGTGAGGCCGGACGACTCACGGGTACGCACGGCTGATACGGCGGAAGTTCTGCTGGAGATGCTGTGCGACGCCATGCGCGTCCTGAACAGCGGCGGCGCCGCCGACCAGGTGGTGTGCCGGCACCTCGCCCGCGGCCTACGCGCCGACACCGCGGTCACATTCGCGCTGGCCCCCGACAGCCAGGTCCGGACGATCTGCGTGCAGCCCGAACTGCGATCCACCCATGTTCTTGCCGAGGCCCTGTTGGATCGGCTCGACGGCGACGGCCCCGACCTGCGCATCGAGTACACCGAGAGTTTCGGTCACATCGCTTCGCTGTGGATCCGGCCCAGCCATGCCGGCAACGTCGACGAGGCGGGCCACGGGCGGGTGCTGGTCTACGTCCGCTCCGAGCCGTTCGACAGCGACGATCGGCGGCTGCTCGAACGAGCCCGGGATGCTCTGCTCGCGCTGTGGCCGCTCGGAGTTCGAACGGTTCGCGCCCAGCACGCGCGCGAATGGGTGCAGGCGACCGTGGCCGAGGGTCACATGACCGAGCGGGAACTGCAGGTACTCACCTTGTTGGCCGAGGGCCTACTGGCCACCTCTATCGCCGCCCGATTGCAGCTGTCACCCCGCACGGTGCACAAACACCTGGGAAACATCTACCGCAAGCTGGGCGTCCACGACCGACTCGTCGCGGTCAGTCTGGCCAGGCTGCACGGCCTGGTGCAGACGTACCCGTCGAGCCCGAGCAGCCCGGAAATCGACAGCTGAGTTCACCAACCCGTCGCCGTCGTGGGAGGGTCAGGCGCTCTTCTCGCGGCGGTCGCTGCGCGCCACCTGTGCCCGGGAGACCAGCGTCGGGGCGACCCCGTCACGAACCACCTCGTCGGTGACCAGCACGCGCGCCACGTCATCGTCGCTGGGCACGTGGTACATCACGTTGAGCAGGATCTCTTCCAGGATCGAGCGCAGGCCGCGTGCCCCGATGCCCCGCTGCAACGCCATGTCGGCCACCGCGGCGATCGCTTCGTCGGTGAACTGCAGGTCGACGCCGTCCATCTCGAACAGCTTGCGGAACTGCTTGATCAGGGCGTTCTTCGGCTCGACCAGGATGCGCACCAGCGCCTCGGCATCGAGGGAGGCGACCGTCGAGATCATCGGCAGCCGGCCGATGAACTCGGGGATCAGGCCGTAGCGGTGCAGGTCTTCGGGACGCACCTCTTCGAACGGGTTCGCTGAGGCGGGCTTGCGGATCGCGGCGTCGTTGTTGAAACCCAGCGGACGCTTGCCGACGCGGGCGTTGATGATCTCTTCCAGGCCGGCGAAGGCGCCACCGACGATGAACAGGATGTTCGTGGTGTCGATCTGGATGAAGTCCTGATGCGGGTGCTTGCGGCCACCCTGCGGCGGGACGGACGCGGTGGTGCCCTCGAGAATTTTCAGCAGTGCCTGCTGGACGCCCTCACCGGACACGTCGCGGGTGATCGACGGGTTCTCGCTCTTGCGGGCCACCTTGTCGATCTCGTCGATGTAGATGATGCCGGTCTCGGCCTTCTTGACGTCGAAATCGGCGGCCTGGATCAGCTTGAGCAGGATGTTCTCGACGTCTTCGCCGACGTAGCCCGCCTCGGTCAGTGCCGTCGCGTCGGCCATCGCGAACGGCACGTTGAGCATTCGGGCCAGGGTTTGGGCGAGGTAGGTCTTGCCGCAGCCGGTAGGGCCGATCAGCAGGATGTTCGACTTGCCGAGTTCGACCGACTCTTCCTCGGCGGCCCGCCGTCCGGACGGGTTGGCGGCCTGCGCCTGGACGCGCTTGTAGTGGTTGTAGACCGCGACGCTGAGGGCCTTCTTGGCCACGTCCTGGCCGATCACGTAGGAGTCGAGGAAGGAGCAGATCTCGCGCGGCTTGGGCAGGTCGTCGAGCAGCCCGACGTCCGCAGCCTCGGAGAACTCCTCCTCGATGATCTCGTTGCACAGGTCGATGCACTCGTCGCAGATGTACACACCTGGACCAGCGATCAGCTTCTTGACCTGCTTCTGGCTCTTCCCGCAGAACGAGCACTTGAGCAGTTCGGAGGTCTCCCCGATTCGAGCCACGCCGC